>JAJRYC010000089.1 GCA_024275975.1 Nitrospirota bacterium
AGTAATATTCAAGATGCTGAAAGAGAATCGGGATTATATTATTAAGGAGGAAGTAAAGAAGGCTGCCTAGAAAATAATAATTCTATTTTTTACTTGACTTTTTAAATGGGAAGTTCAAGTCTTGTTTCTTGCATTTTCGAGACAAAACTAACTGATAAAGTCATCTCATGGCAAGACCCTTAAGAATAGAATATGAAGAGGCAGTATATCACGTAACCTCAAGAGGCAACGCAGGGAAACCTGTTTTCAGAGATGACGAAGGCCGGGAAATCGGCATACATTCTTCTGTAATAAGCAAACTACTTAAAGGGTGACCTAAAATTGCAAGAAGCAAGACTTGACCCCCTTTGCAACGCCTGCCGCTGGAGCTATTTGTTAGACGGCCGCCGCATCCATCTGTCGGTGCAAGCAAATTACCTTCTCAGTATTCTCTCGGAACTGACGAAACGTTGCGCTAAGTAGCATCATGGGCGTAACTAACGAAGCCGGCAAGTTGTGGAGCGGTATACCTGATATTGCGGTGTCAAGTCGTATTAGCTCTCCAATATCAAAATAAACTCGCTTTTCAGCAATGTCATAAATGGCCTCCCTACTACTTAATTGCTTGGTGAGATATGCCATCGCTTCGGCGGAATTTTCTGCGAGTACCGAGAGAGTCTTGGCAACCTCAACACGTGTGTGTCGCTGTTCTTCCCTATGCAGAGCCAAGGCGGTGCGATACTGTTTGCGCCCCTGCCAGACAGCGATCCATGCCGCCGCAATAATCGCAAGCACAGAACCAATCGCTTGCACCCAGGCTGCTAGCTCGGAGCTCGTCAAGTTTGTCGTTATGCATAGATTGTTCATGTCATGTAGTCCAAAAAACCGCCTAATGCCGCTGATGAGGAGTGCCCGAAGCGCATCTGCTCAATCCGCTGGTTGTGAGGCGCGAAGCGCCAAGCAACCAGTGGATACTCGTTCATATATTTATTGCTCAATTATTTTCTCGATCTCATCAATGTTTAAAGCTAAATCTGCTAAGTTCAACCCGTCTTTACTGACTTTTTTATTGTGATAGCGCGCAAAGTATAATAATTTGGTCAATCTTTCTCTATTTTCATTAATGGCTTCAGTCAAATCTGCTGATCTCAACTCGTCTTTACTGACTTTTTCATTCAATTTTTTATTCTCTTCAGCGTTGTTGCTCATGTCAAGACTGATAGCTTCATTTATATCCGATAGCACACTGCGAGGATCATCGATTATATTCAAATAAGAATAAAAATCAAAACAATGACGTTCCTCTTGATCTATATAAAAATGCTTTTCCATATTGGGATAAGCTATTTTCTCTAAGTACTGACGCAACTTATCATCAAGTAGAATTCTAGGCTGTCCGGCTTCCCTCTCAAGCTTGACAGCCTTATTGTGTGCCTCACTAAAAATAAAAAGATATTTATCACGCTCAGATTCATAGTGTGAACCTATAGAAATACCTCCTCTGAGTAGAGTGCCTGTTTCAGCTATAAGAGAAGTAGAAAACATGGCCATCAAAGCAAAGAACGCATATATACAATTTAATGTTGTTGCTTTGTCATCAACCTCGTTTGATTGAAATGCTGTGTCAGATAGGGGCAATGAGAAGATGATGTTGTCAAAAACAAATCTTACTCCAACAAGATCAACAACTTTTTTAAAATATTCTAGAGCAACTGGCTCATTTGCAATAGGTGAAGGTCCTGTATTTTTAATCTTAGCAGGCGAATCTATTGTTATTCTAAACATAAAATCATCAAAACGCTCGATGAACCCAATATTCTCAATCATTTTATTTACAATGGAACCATATCCAAGGATATCAAGGAAACCAACAATAGCTGTTCTGTCTTTCGTCATCATCATTTCAGCCATGTAATGAAAGCTATCCCTCTATTTATTAACGTATAATGATTAGGACCACCCCTGCGAGCCTGTAGGAATAATAACACGGAAAGGGACAATTTGGATACCAAACAAGGGACTTGTGGCGCGCATGCGAGTGCATCCGCTTTTTAATTAGGGGACGTTATTGACTACGTTGACTTTCTCGCTTTATTCCCTCCGGGTTCTTGTTCAACCGGGTGACCCCATTCTGGAATTTTCTCATGACTATACTATCGCCCTGCCGATAGCAACCCTCTGTTTCTGGCCGCCCGATAAAAAGCAAAGCGCAGAGCGTAACGGACTAAGGACGAAAAAAAGATCAGACAGTCTTGAATTCTTTACGCGTTCAGCCTCGGAATCATCCCTAAAATAATCAAAGGGGTTTGAAAGACCAGCAAAGCGCAGAGCGTTAAAGCCTGGAAACAGAAGACCAGGACGGAAGGCAATACCTGCTGACAATAATTATAACCCCTTTCAGTTACACAGTAGCCCTTGTATCCAAACCTGAATGTGGGCAAGGATAAGTGTCTGTTTATGAGGCATTCAGTTTAACGGTCAACACTTACCGGGTCACCTCAAGCAGTCTGTTTATCTCATCTGATGCTTCCCCGGCTTCTTTTTCTATATCGGATTCAGAATCTGATATCGCCTTGCTGAAATATCTCTGGAGCACACTTGAAACAGCAGGATAGAGAGGCGTCCTGGGCCGGGGCCAGGCTGATAAAAATACATCCTTCATTTCTGAAAAATGAGGATTTGCCTGTATAACTTCAGCATCCGTGTAGAGAGCTTTTCTTGAGGGGGCCTTGCCTGATTTAACCGCCAGAAGTTTCTGTATCCTTTCGCTGGTCAGAAACCTTACAAACCTGAAAGCAGCATCTTTATTCTCAGAGTAACTGCTGATGCCGAGCTGCCATCCGCCCAGGGCTGAATAACTCTTGCCGCGCCTGAAACGGGGGAGTTTTGCGATACCGACCTTCCCGGCTATTGAAGACCGTTCGGGATTATTAGCGACCTCCCAGGCATAGGGCCAGTTACGGTGAAATACCGCCCTGCCCTGTATAAAGAGATCGAGCGACTCCGGCTCCTGATATGTAAGGACCCCGACAGGCGCAGCCCTTCCTATGATTTTGTCCCTCACAAATCTTACAGCCTCGATCGCGGGTCTTTCATGAACGGCGCTATCTCCTGTTTCAGGATCGATTATCCTGCCGTTATTGCTCAAAATAAACTCCATCATGTCACAGCCCAGTCCCTCGTACTGCTTAAACTGACCTGAGTAGCCGTAAATTGACGAACCTCTCTTGATCTCCTTAAGTACTATCTTCTTTGACTGTGACACCATCTCATTCCATGTCTTTGGTGGCCTGAATCCATATTTCTTAAGAAGGTCCTTTCTGTAATAGAGCACGCCTGCGTCAATAAAGAGCGGGATGCCGTAAAGCTTGCCTTTATACGTATTCGCGAGTATGGAACTTTCCAGAAACTCCTCCTTCCCGGACGGGGAAAGAAGATCGTCCAGAGGCATGGCCCATCCGGCAGACGCAAATTCAGGCGGCCATATGACATCCATGAAGAATACGTCAACGTCCCTGCTCCGGTTTTTTAACTTCTGTGTCAAAAGGTCATGGAAAGCGGTTGAAGAGTGGGGACCCACCTCGCGTATCACCCTGATATCAGGATTCTCACTCTCGAAAATATCATGTATCTCCTCCCAGACCTCGGGCTGGTTGGGTTTCCATGTAACAAAACGTATAGTGGTTATGCCGTCGTCCTCTTTTTCTATCTTTTCCCGGCAAGTCGGCAGGGCCGGCAGAAGTACCAGCAGTATAAAAATTGAAAACAGGACCTTTTTAGACAATTTCTTCAGAATTACAGTTAACCCGATCATCTTCACCCCTCGTCATAAAAACAGAAAAATAAGCTACAGAACAGGATTCCCTTATCCTGCATATCAATTATTAATATATCACAGGATAATTATGAATTTCAGTCTCCGCCCGCGCTTTCACCAGAAATTGAAGTGTAAAAGCTTTAATTTTCACGGTTTAATCAGTATAATAAAGGACTATTAATCTTAATATAAATTAATACGGCTGAAGCAAATCTGTAAGAAATACATCTATAATAAAAACAATCGAGGTTAATGTTATGGACATAAAAACAACGGCGGTCATGGCAAAATCCGCGTCAAGGATTATTACTGTCACCCCTACCGGGCAGAAGAATTCCGTTTTGAAAAAAATGGCTGAACTGCTGGACCGGAACAGGAAATAAATAGTTGCCGCGAATAAAAAAGACCTGATCAATGGAGAGAAGCAGGGACTTCCCGCGAATATCCTCAGGAGACTGGGCTTTGATGCAAAGAAAGTCGAAAGCAGAATAGACGCGCTGAAAAAAATCATTGAGCTTCCTGACCCTGTCGGGCAGATAAAAAAAATGGAAAAGCGGCCTAACGGATTAATGGTTGGGAGAATGAGAGTGCCGCTTGGCGTGATTCTCATGATATATGAGGCCCGTCCGCATGTCACGGTTAATGCCGGAGCGTTCGCCCTCAAATCCGGGAACGCGATCATCTTAAAGGGTGGTAAAGAGGCGAAGACCTGCAACAGGCTTCTGGGCAATTTATGGAAGAAGGCGCTGACTGCCTGTGACATGCCCGGAGACGCAATACAGTGCATAACAGTAAACCATGAAGATGTCTCCCGTCTGCTCACTCTCAGTGATTATATCGATCTCGTCATACCCAGGGGCGGCAAAGGCCTCATAAAGGCTGTTGTCGAGCAATCGAAAATCCCGGTGATCAAACACTTCGAGGGCATATGCCATGTTTATGTCGATAAATACGCCGATATGGAGAAGGCAAAAAGAATCACGTTAAATTCAAAGCTGCTGATGCCTGAAGTCTGCAACGCCGCCGAAACCCTTCTTGTATCCAGTGCCAGGGCAAAGGATCTGCCCGCCATAATCAGCGCCCTCAGGAAAGAAGGGGTTGAGGTAAGGGGCTGCAAAAAGACACGGAAGGTTATCAGTGATATTCTGCCGGCAACGGATGATGACTGGAGGACCGAATACCTGGACAAGATCATATCGGTCAGAACCGTAAAGGACATAGATGAGGCTATAGAACATATAAACGAATACGGCTCGGGACATACCGACACCATAGTCACCGAAAACTATACGAATGCAGGAAAATTCCTGAGGGAAGTCGACTCAGGAGTTGTCCTCGTGAATGCGTCCACGATGTTTGATGATGGAGAAGAACTTGGAATAGGGGCCGAAATAGGCATCTCAACAGACAAACTCCATGCGAGGGGACCGATGGGTCTGGAAGAGTTAACCACATACAAGTTTATAGTCCTTGGCGAAGACCACATAAAGGAATCATGATTAAAGACTCTGTCGAATATTTCCTGGAAAAGTTCGAAAAGGTCGAAGCCGAACGAGACCTGAAAAACAGGAGCAGGCGGATCGGTTCTGAGCTCAAATTCCCTGTTGTTCTTCCTGACGGCAGGGCCGCGGGCATCGAACAGACCAATGCCCTTTGGGAGTTTCTTTTCAGTAAGGGATGGAACCCACTGGTCGATCCCCTTACAAAAAAGGCGGTCGGCGCCACGTTGCAGGGAGAGATGAACGAGCACAGGGCATCCTGTGAGACCGGGTTCTGCAAGGTGGAATTCTCACTCGCCCATACGGACAATCTCATAAGCCTCCATCGCAGCATACAGGAGATCGAGAACCTGATAGCCGAATTCAGCGAAATGTCAGGCGCTATTTTCCTCGGATACGGCATTCAGCCGGTAACCCTTCCCGGAAAGCATCTGCTCATGAAGAAGGGCCGGAACCTCTTTTGGGACAAGCTGTTCGGCGGAAACGAACATATCCGACCGGAAGACGGTACTGACGTCCATCTTTTTACCCTCAGTGCGTCAAA
Organism: Nitrospirota bacterium; assembly: GCA_024275975.1. Taxonomy (GTDB): domain Bacteria; phylum Nitrospirota; class Thermodesulfovibrionia; order Thermodesulfovibrionales; family UBA6898; genus JAJRYC01. Next base: position 5,840 of record JAJRYC010000089.1, read on the forward strand.
CCAGGCGCATATCGACGTAACTATGGATGAGTGCGTCGACGCCATCAATGTCTTCAACGGGCTCGCGGGGCCGCAGATCGCAATGACCGCAAATTCGAATATCTGGAAGGGAAAGGTAGACCCGGAATACAAGTGTGTCGGGGAGATGTTCTGGGACTGGTGGCTGAAGGATAACCATCATACCCGGTACGGAGTGCCCGAGAGAAGATTCAGAGATCTGGAAGATTATTTTTACTCCATCCTGGACTTCTCCCCTGTATATGTAAAGAGAGACGGCATACCTGTAGGACTACCCAACTGCCGCACCTTTTCGGACTTTTACTCATGTCGTCCCGGAGATATTAAGTGTGAAGCGGGATTATCAAACAAAAGGCGTTGCGGACTGACAGCCGACGGGCTGGAGACGGAGGTATCCAGTGAGATACATGACCTGGAACAGCATTTCACATTCTTCTGGCATAATGCCAGACTTTCACGCTACTTTACGCTTGAGAACAGGATAAACGACCAGCAGCCTCCCGGTGAATTCCTGACTGTTCCGGCCTTGACACTGGGCATTATGGAGAATCTGGGCGATGCGTCAAGCCTGGTCAATGAATACCCCTGGGACGTGCTGAGGGAACTCAGGCCAGAGGCGGCCAGAAGAGGCCTCAAGGCAGAGGCCGGGGGGATCAGAGTTTCTGATATATCCGAGAAAATCGTCGCGATAGCCGGGGACGGCCTGAAAAAACGGGGCCTGGGAGAAGAGGTCTTTCTTGAACCGCTAAAGGAAAGACTGGCCGAAGGGTACTGTCCGGCTGATGTGGCGGCAAGAATTTTACAAACAGAGGGGACTGAGGGTTTTGTCAGAAAGTTTAAAACAGGGAACAAGACGAGCCCTTCCATATAGAAAACAGAACGGGCCCCGGAATATCTGATATTGTATTAAGGACCGGTATAAGCATGCCCTGCCATTATTCAAACTTGTGGACAATAATAAGGTTACAATAGTCCGACATGCAGAAAAAAACCATTAAAATACCAAAATGGCTAAGATACAAAAAGGGAGTAAACGAAAAGTCTCCGGTATGGTTTCTGGACCTTCGCGGGACCGGTTTTTCGCCTGATTCCCCTGAGTGGCAGGAGAAGGTCAACCGCAGGATTGAATCCGCCTTAAAGGATATTGACTTGCCACGGTGGAAAGAGCCTGTCCTGATCAAGTGCCACATCGGCGAAAATAAATGCCGCACCAGAATGCTTCCCGAGTTCTGTATTTCGACAGTCAACCACTTAAGGTCTTCAGGGATAAAAAAAATAGTCACGGGAGATACAACTGTGGCATATTCCGGAGACCGTGGCTATCATGACAACGGGAAAGACTGTACGCGGTATCTTTCACTTGCCGAAAGGCACGGCTGGACAGAGAGAGGCCCTCTCAATACTCCATTTGTGATCCTCGACCGGCCGCAGACCTCGGTAAAGGGTACCTTTACTTTCAGCCATGAAGCAGTGAAGCTGAACCCCGGAGACTCCTGTAGATTCAGGGAAGTTTACCTCTCAGGCGGGTTTGCCGCTGCAGGCGCAATAGTCAATCACGTTCACCTGACCCTGCACGATATGGCCCAGGTGGCCTGTGCCGTAAAAGGCCTGACAATGGGGGGAAGCAGCTACAAGGGCAAGCTCATCATGCACAAGTGCTATGCGCCTGTAATAGATGCAAAGAAATGCAAGATGTGCGGAAGCTGCGCGACAAACTGTCCTGAAAGTGCTTTAGCGTGGCGGAAGGGCGAAGTACCGAACCTCGAAAGAGACCGGTGCATAGGATGCGGTGAGTGCCTGGCTATCTGTCATGGCAAAAGTATATCTATGGAAGCCACGGAAGTTGAGGACTGGCTTAAAGGCGGCGACAGCCTGCCTTACAGGATGTCGGATTATATAATGGGAATGGCTGAAGACAGATGGGACAAAATCCTGAACATCGTCCATCTGTATAACATAACAAGGCGATGTGACTGCGTTGACCGAGTCCAGAAGCCTATAACTCCCCACATCGGATTCGTTATCGGGCGAAACCCGTTTGCAGTTGATCTTATGTCAACCTATCTTCTGCATGAAGAGTTCTACAAACAGGTCAGGAATGGATCAATAAAGGGCAAAAAATCTGTCAGGAAATCCGAGATACTCAAGATATTTTTTGCTGAATATCACGGCGTAGAACCATATATGTATATACAGAAAAAATACGGGATCACAGTCGAACCTGAACCGATAAGAATAACCATATGACCGGCCCCTGCGCCTGACAGGTTATGGAAAAGATAGTCTTCAGAAACGTCAGCAAAAGCTTCAACGGCTATGATGCGGTCATGGACCTCACGTTTCACGTAAATGAGGGAGAGACACTCGTCTTAATCGGGACAAGCGGCTGCGGAAAGACAACCAGCCTGAAGATGATTAACCGTCTTATCGAGCCGTCAAAAGGCGAAATCCTGATAGACGACAGGAATATCTCGGAATATAATCTCATTGACCTGCGCCATAATATCGGATATGTAATTCAGTCCGTCGGGCTGTTTCCGCATATGACCATAGCAAGGAATATCAGCATCGTCCCTGAACTGAAGAAATGGCCAAAAGACAGGATCGCCTCCCGTGTAAATGAACTCCTTTCGATGGTCGGGCTTGATCCGGATATTTTCCGGGATAGATTTCCGGCTGAACTCTCCGGAGGTCAGCAGCAGCGCATCGGAGTAGCAAGGTCACTTGCCGCGGATCCGCCTGTTATCCTGATGGACGAACCCTTCGGCGCCCTCGACCCTATCACAAGAGAACAGCTCCAGAACGAATTCCTTTCACTGGTCCGGAAAATAAAAAAGACGATAGTTTTTGTCACACATGACATCTTCGAGGCGGTCAGGATCGCAGACAGGATCGCCCTGATGGACAGGGGGCGGATCGTTCAGATCGGAGCACCTGAAGAGATTATACATAATCCCACGGACAGATTCGTTGTCGAGTTTCTCGGCAGCCACCATTTTCAGCTCTGTCTTCTATTAATAAAGCTTGAAGAGATAATGGCCGAAACCCTGCATTTCAAAACCGCGGAACAGGATATCGAGGCCATCCCCCACCTGAAAACAGGCCAGACTATACTCGATGCGCTTAACTGTTTCAAGCAGAACCCGGGTGAACATATCGCGATTAAAGGGGATGATGGAAAACTGAAAGGCTTCATAACCAAAAAGATGATAAGCGATAAGATCGTCGCGACTATAAAATAAGCATAGAGGTTTAAAATAAGAGGCATATTACTCCCCTCTTTGGCTGACGGCCACCCACGTCCCCTGGGAGATTTTGTTAATCATAAATGTCTCTATATTTCTTCCTGGGGCCGAGCAGGATCCGTGGAACAGGCACAATTGACAACCAGTGGTCATTCTGATAACATCTCTTTAGGTAGTTCGGGAACATTTTAGGGTTGCTATTGCCCACGTCTGAGGCGTCTGTCGGCAATGGTAACAGGGGTGGGACATAAGCAATTCACAGAAAGGTAGTTTTTCTCCGTGCCTGTGGCGCGCCACGAGATACAGGAAAACAGTCTTATGAGCCTGATTCTCATCGTGTCCGTAATAATTCGTCTGGCGGCGATGAGTTTGTCCATCGTGTTATTACGCCGTATAAAAGATTGGCGTATGGGATTTCTGACGGTGATGTTCGGACTGATGGCCCTGCGCCAGATCCTGACACTGCTGACGGACAAAAAATCCTGGTCCATTGCCGTTACCGACCACGCTACCGAACTTCCCGGCCTTATGGTCAGTGTTATGGCATTCCTGGCGGTTTTCTCCCTAGAGCATATTATTACCGAACGGAAATCAGCTATGGAAGAGGTACTTGAACGCAGAGACGAGAACACAAAGCTGGCCATTATCGCCAATGAACGGGTTGAACTCCAGAACTGGATAAATACATTTGATACATTCGTCGGAAAGTTCAATCCGGACGGCATCGGGATTATTTTTAACGAGGCCCCGATTAAAGCAGGGGGGCTTATTAGCAAAGACATAGTTGGCAAATATCTCCCCGACACTAAATGGTGGTCACATTCCAAAATAGAGCGGGAACGAATTATTGAATGCATTGAAAGAGCAAAGTCAGGTCTGTCAAGCAGAATAGAGACGACTTTCAGCGTAGCTGACGGCGGACAGGTACCAATTATTTTCAACTGTCAGCCCGTGATGGATGCCTATGGGAAGATCAAATATATTACCGCCGAAGGAAAAACAATTGTTGAAGAAGTAAAGTTACGTGATGCTCTGCAGAAAGAAAAGGAACACCTCGAAAAAAGGGTAGAGGAACGTACTTCGGAGTTGGTCACCGCAAATGACAGCTTAAAAAAGGAAATTACAGAACGTAAGCAGGCCCAGGCCCATATTCAGCATTTACAGCGGGTGCTGATGGCGATCAGGGATGTTAATCAGCTCATCGTTCATGAAAAAAACCTTAAAAAACTATTGCAGGGAATCTGTGACATTCTCAATCAGACACGGGATTACAAGCTGGTATGGATAGGCTTGGTCAATGAAGACAATATGGAAGTTACAGCTGTTGCACAGTCCGGCTTTGAAGACGGTTACCTGAAATCGATAACAATAACCTGGGATGATTCAGTAACCGGCATCGGGCCGACGGGAACCGCAATTAAAACCAGAAAACCTTGTGTTATGCACAACATCGCCGAAAATCCCCGGTTTAAGCCATGGGGAGAAGAGGCGGCCAGGCGCGGCTATGGTTCGTCGGCCGCCTTTCCCTTGATTCATTAGAACAGAGTGTTCGGCGCCCTGAATGTATACGCGAATCTCTCCGGGGCCTTTGACGGGGAAGAGATCGATCTCCTTGTCGAGGTCAGCCAGGATATTGCTTTTGCCATCTATATTATTGAAGTCGAAAAAGACCGTGCACGCGCTGAGGATGCGCTGCGTAAGGCGCACGAGGAACTTGAAACCAGGGTATCCGAGCGGACGGATGAACTCAATAAAGCCCTGACCGATATGGAGTTGGCCAGAGACAGAATTGATGGAATAATCACATCCATCGCGGACGGGTTAATTGTAACTAACATAGACAACCGGGTTATTCTGATAAACCGGGCCGCGGAAGAACTGCTGAGTGTACGGGCCGATAACGTAATCAACAGGCCTATTGATTTTGCGATCCATGAAAAAACACTGAGGGAAAAGGTTAAGTATACCCTCGATAAAAAGACAACCGGATACCAGTTTGATTTTGAATTGCCGGGGATCGCCGCAGAACATCCCAGGATTATGCGTGCAATAACCTCGGTAATCCAGGACAAAAAGGGCGGACAGTCAGGCATTGTTATGATCATTCATGATGTCACCAGTGAACGCGAAATGGACAGAATGAAAACGGAATTTATCTCCACGACGGCGCACGAGTTCAGGACCCCACTAACATCTATTCGGGGGTTTTCGGAGATACTGCTCACAAGGGACGACATCAGCAGTACGGAAAAAGAAAAGTTCCTTTTATATATTAACAAGCAGGCCATAAACCTGACACGGATTATCACCGAACTCCTGGATATTTCCAGGATAGAGTCAGGACGGGGATTCTCTCTGAACAGAACGATATGCAGCGCCGGTGAAACCGTTGAGTCGGTAACCTCATACTATCAGACCATGTCCTCAAGGCACATATTCAGTGTAGATCTGCACGATAAGTCTACGAAATTATTTATAGACAGGGAGAAAACCGAACGGGTATTAACAAATATCCTTGACAACGCGATCAACTATTCTCCGGACGGCGGCACAATTCTGGTGACCGGCGAAATGACCGAAAACAATTACAGGGTATCCATCAACGACCAGGGCATAGGAATGACCCCTGAACAGGTTGACAGGATATTCGTCAAGTTTTTCAGGGCTGACACCACTGCTTCAGCTCCCGAAGGAACAGGGCTGGGAATGACCATTGTCAAATACATAGTGGAAGCATATGGTGGAAAGGTTCGGGTGGAGAGCGAGCAGGGGAAAGGAACAACGGTGAGGTTTACAATCCCCATCGGAACCGGCAATAAATGAAAAAGAATATCCCGGAATGCTGAAAAAGATCATATTTCTCGAGCCTGACTTCAGGGTGACCTCCGGAGATGTTTCAGGAGAGGAGCGATTACGATGAAAAAAATTCTAATAGTTGATGACCTACTGGAAGTCAGAGATCTGGTAGAAGTAACTCTCAGAGTGGGAGATTACCTGATTCTTCAGGCCAAAAGCGGTGAGGAAGCAATTGAGATCGCCAAGGCCGAAAGACCTGAACTGATCATCATGGACGTCATGATGCATGGAGGAATCGATGGACTGGAAGCAACCCGCGCTTTAAAGAATAATCCGGAGACAAAAAACTGCAAAATCATTATTTTAACGGCCAGGGGGCAGGAGACAGACAAAACCAGGGGATACGAGGCCGGCGCCGACGACTATTTCATCAAGCCTTTCAGTCCACTGGATTTGATAGAAAAGGTGGAGGAAGTTCTGGGTTAGGAGGGGTTCATGGGCATGGATAAATCACCCGAGGATTATTCCGGTTTTAGCCAGATAAAAAAATACGCAAAAGATCTGGCTAAAGTTTACAGGGCTGAAAAAGAAAAGAGAAAAGGACTTGAAGCCGCAAACCAGCAGCTGATGAAATATGCCGATGACTTAAGTAAAACTCACGCCCACCTGAAATCAACTTACCGGGAACTGCAGGAAGCTTATTTTGATACAATTCAGCGCCTGGTTGTCGCAGCGGAATATAAAGATGAAGACACCGGCGCGCATATCATCCGGATGAGCCGTTACAGCGCGCTTATTGCCGAAAAGCTCGGGTTGCCTTCAAGGGATGTACAGAACATCTTCTATGCGACACCTATGCATGATGTCGGAAAGATAGGCATCCCGGATAATATTCTGCTGAAGCCCGCAAAATTGAACTATGAAGAGTTTGAACTTATGAAAAACCATACAAAAATAGGAGCTAATATCCTGGCGAATTCCAGGGCTGAGATTCTCCAGGTGGCCAGGCAGATAGCTATTTCCCACCATGAAAAATGGAACGGCAAGGGCTATCCCATGGGGCTTACAAATAATTCAATTCCCCTTGCGGGCAGAATCGTCAGCCTGCCCGATACCTTTGACGCCCTCACCTCCAAGCGGCCCTACAAAAATCCCTATCCCGTGGAAATCGCCTGTGACATCATAAAAAAAGAACGCGGAGAAAATTTTGACCCCGGTATCGTGGATGTCTTACTGGAAAATATAGATGAAATTTTAAAAATCAGGGCGGAGGCGGGGATGGAAGATGGTGTGTCTCCCGCTGATTTTCACTGGAGTGAAAGAGACCAGGCTTAAAACGAAAGAACGGCATAGTGTAACGGATAAAAGAAGTTCAATGTTCAATGTTCTACGTTAACAGACTGAAAGCAAAAAGCAGCGCGACAAACAACGGATAAAAGAAGTTCAATGTTCAATGTTCAGAGACAAAAGGCAAAAGGCTGAAAAGCAAAGCGCAAAGAATTAAGGATAAAAACACAGCAACTAATTGACCTGCAAATCAATTATATCAGCATTTGCTTTTTAATTGACCTGCTAATCAACTCCATGATTGACAAACACCTCAAATCAATCTATTATATATATAATAATTGATGCAGGAGTCAAATACATGCAAGACATCATTTTCGCGCTGCTTGATCAAATCATTCTTGAGGGGAAAAAGCAGGGTCTTGAGCAGAAGGACATCGCCCGGAAGGCAGGGATATCGCAGGAGACGCTGTCCCGCGCAAAAAAGGCATCCGACATACAGCTTTCCACCCTCATCCGGCTGGCAAATGCCGTAGGTCTGAGAGTGGCGTTGGTCCCAGGACACCCTATTCTCGAAAAGATTCTCTCGGGAGACGTGTTTAGTGAAAACTGACCGTGAAGCAGTTATCTGGACACGCCTGGGAATGCGGCCGGTGAAGATGGGGCGCATTTATGTGACTGACTCCGACTGCCGGTTCACCTATAGCGAAGACTTCATAAAGACCGGTCTGCCGGGTGTCGGTATAGTCTACCCCCCTGAAATCATTCAACAGACAACCATAGTCCGTCCCCGGAGTGAATTTTTTGACCTGCTGCCGCCAATTCAGTCCCTGATACCTCCAAGGGGTGAAAAAAATTTTCAGCGGCAACTCATCCTTGCTTACCTGGCCAAAAAAGGCATCAGCCCCTCACGGGGTTTTGATGCGGATTGGGAAATTCTGATGATGGCGGGGCACGGAGGGATAGGCCATCTGGATGTTTTTAACGACGATGAAAAGGCACTTGAGTGGTACTCCGTCCCGGCCAAACATACTCTTTTTGAGATTTCCGACAAATTCGGGTTCTCCCTGAAAGAATTCCTGACCTGGTTTGACGACGATGCCGAAGGATTCATACAGATCATTGGGGCCACACCCACCGTGGGCGGCGCAATTCCGAAACTTCTTATGACGATTCCCGAGTCCGGGTGGACGGGACAAGTCGGGCTTCCAGGTAAAATCGGTGTCCATGGCGTAACAGACGTGATTCTGAAATTTGAGCAGACAGGGAGCTACCCGGGGATAATCGAACTTGAGGCACTGGCCCTGGACATACACGAAGAAGCAGGATTCGATGTCCCCCGCAGGTGGAAAACCGTGATTAATGATATCCCGACATTCGTGATCGAACGGTTCGACCGTGATAAAAATTGCACCCCACTATTTACCGAGACACTCTATTCCATATTCGCTTCAGGCGATCAGAGCATCACAAACCCTTACAGTACCTCCTATGACGCAATCGGACGGGCCATCGACCGTTCGCCGATTGACCTGGTTTCGGACAGAAAATCCGCAAAGCAGTATCTTCTGAAACGGCTCCTGCTGGCACTGGTAACAGGCAACGGTGACATGCACATGGAAAACCTCTCGATCACAAAAAAAGAAACCGCCCTCTCCTTTTCACCTGTTTACGACCCGACACCCATGCGGGCTTACAGCATACATAATATATTAACACCGATGCCGTTCGGGCAATACGGCGAAGTCCACCTGGCCGAAGCCCTCCTGAGGTTTACAAGAAATCTTGGATTCAGGAAGAAATACCTGCTGGATTTGACAGAAGAAGTTCTTGCCGTGACAAAGGACTATACGGCCCGCGTCCGTTCATTAAAGAGTCTGCCCGCTAAAAACAGGGACAACCTGGTCTCCATTGTTGAGTCGGTCAAGTCTGAACTCAGTGCTTGCGCAAAAACAACTTAAATCCGAATCCAGCGGTAAATGGTTGTTGGAAGCAATATGATAGACTCTTCACTCATTCTCGACGGTCATTCCGGCAGTCCTTAAGCTGGAATGACAGGGCGAAAGTGGACACTTAAGCTTATTGAGAAACATAATCCTGAGTGGAAAGATATATATATATATTTGTAAGAATTCTGGATTCTCGATGTAAGTCCTCGCGAGAGTCGCGTCGACCCGCTCAAAAGACCACGGGAATGACAGATGTGCGGTCCGGGAATGACAATTGTGAGTTATTATGCGTAAGAATTACTCAAGTCGGCAAAAAAACAAGGCGTTTAATGAAGGATGCGTCAGCCTTTTCTTTTAAGGACACATGGACTATAATGAGTTTAGAAAAAGAGGTGATTGAATGAGACGATTAATCCCGGTAATGATTTTTTTTATACTTTCAGGTTTTGTCTGTATCCAGCCGGCTTTTTCATCGGATAAGCCGAATGTTGAGGAGATTATCCATAAAATCGACGGGATGTACCGTAGCAGGACGAGTAGCGGTGAAATCGAGATGACAATCATTTCCAGCCACTGGACAAGAAGACTGAAGATGGACGTCTGGAGCGAGGGCATGGACAAAACATTTATTCATATTACTTATCCGGAGAAGGACGCCGGCATCACCGCCCTTCGCATAGGCAACGAAATGTGGAATTATTTCCCGAAGATAAACAAGGTCATGAAAGTCCCGCCGTCGATGATGATGAGTTCCTGGATGGGGTCGGATTTTACGAATGACGATCTTGTAAAGGAGAGTTCCATGCTAAAGGACTACTCGCACAGATTAATCAGTCCTGAAGATGAAGAGCCGGGATATTACTACGTCGAGCTTGTACCGAAGGAGATGGTCCCTTCAGTATGGGGGAAAATAATCATCAAGGTCGGAAAAGAAGATTATATTCCTATCCGGGAAGATTACTATGACGAAAAGGGCCGAAAGATGAGGGTCATTCAGTTTAAGGAAATAACATACTTCGGCGGTCGCCGCATCCCGGCAGTGCTTGAACTGACTCCCTTAAACAAAAAAGGGAGGAAGACCGTCATCAGATACTTAAGGCTTGAATTTGACCGGAAACTTGAGAAGGAAATATTTACACTCAGAAATCTTCAGAAGAGAAGATGATATCGTATCTCTGAAATGGTAATTGCAAAGATAGCGTTCCGGAATCTGTTCCGCCACAGAAGGAGGTCTTTACTGACCGGGTTAATGATGGCCGGGGGATGCCTTCTCTTTAGCGTCTTCATCGGCATGGTGGACGGAAGTTACGGACTCCTCATAGACATGTTCACCCGCGATCATACAGGTCATATCCAGATACACAAAAAGGGATATCTGGATAAACCCTCAATATACAAGATCATTGAAGACCCTGAAGCGGTCGGCGAAAAGATAGAGGTGATACCCTCTGTAGTCTCCTGGGCCCCTCGAATCTATTCTCCTGCCCTGGCTTTTGCAGGCAGGAAGACGAGTGGCGTCCGGGTGATGGGGGTGGATCCGGCGCGTGAAGCGGAAACCACGAGACTCCTGAACAAGGTGAAGGCAGGACGATTCATCTCTGAAGAACCGTCGGATGAAATAGTAATCGGTGAAAGACTATCGAGGGTATTGAAGGCCGGAACGGGAGATGAGATCGCACTGATCGCACAGGGAGTTGACGGCTCAATCGCAAATGAACTCTTTACCGTGGTCGGCATTACCGGGCAGACAGGATCAAGCTTTGGCGGCTCAACGAGCTATATCAATATTGAATCCGCGCGGAGGTTCCTCTCCATGCCACGGGGCGCGCACGAGATCGCTGTAATACTCACTGATCAGGCGCTGGCTATTTCTACCGCAAAGCTTATCAGTCAGTCGATCAACCTCAACGGTGATATATTTGATGTTGATCCATGGCAGGTTGTGGAGAAACAGTTTTACCTGGCGATGCAGGCGGATATCAAAGGTAACTGGCTTACCATTATCGTATTCACCATAATAATAGCGATCGGGGTGCTCAATACAGTCCTGATGGTAATTCTCGAAAGGACAAGAGAATTCGGTGTATTGAAGGCGATTGGGACACGTCCCTTCCAGATTTTCATGCTGATCATTCTGGAGACGGCATTTCTGGCGCTGTTGAGCATTGTCCCCGGAGCGGCCGGAGGAATAGCGGCTAACTGGTTACTCTCTGTTTACGGCATAACCCTCCCTAACCCCGTCGACTGGGGAGGGTTCCTCTTCGACACAATCACCGCGAAGATAACAGTCCGCTCGATACTGATACCCGTGGCAGTTATTGTTTTCTCGGCTCTCCTGGTAAGCATACCACCCGCTATAAGGGCGGCTTGCATTAAACCCGCAGACGCATTGAGGTCGCAATAGGGCATGATGATACTGGTCAAGCTCGCATGGAGGAATCTCCTTAGAAACAAAAGGCGAACGCTGCTGTCGGGAATTGCGGTCGGTATAGGGCTTGCGTCGATAATATTTGTGCAGGCGCTCTTTACCGGAATGCTCAACAGTATGGTCCGGACGGCGACCGACACCATTATCGGGGAGGGCCAGATACATTTAAAGGGATTTCGTGATACATATGATCCGGACAAGACGATCAGGAATTCCAAAGCACTGATGAAAGATCTCGAGTCGGAGGAGGTCCTCGAATACTTCACTCCACGGACAATCTCCTTTGCCATGATCAGTTCCGCCGCCGGAGTTCAGTCGGTAATGCTCTATGGCATACAGCCGCTTACGGAACGCCCTGTATCGTCTGTGGATGATGCTATTATCGAAGGGAACTACCTCGGTCCCGAAGAGACGGGAATGATACTGATCGGTTCAAAAACCGCCTCGACTCTCGAGGTGGAGATCGGCGACCGTATTGTGGTTACCACGGCCCAGGCCCATACGGGGGAGCTTGCCCAGGAGATGTTCAGGGTCGGGGGGATCTTCCATTTCGGTAGCAGGGAGGCGGATTCCGGACTCGTTTTTGTCAATCTGAAGAAGGCCCAGGGCCTTCTCGGACTCGGTGAGGATATTCATGAGATCGCACTAAAGTTCAGGAGCCTGGATATGGCTGGTGACACCTCCCTTTATTTCTGGAAAAAATACTCGCGTGATGGAAATGAGGCGATCGGGTGGAAGGTTATGGTTCCCCAGCTTGAGAGTGTTGTGGAGATGTCTCATATATCGATGGGGATAACGATGCTGCTCATCTTCGGTATAGTCGGGCTGACGATTATGAATTCCCTCTTTATGTCACTATATGAAAGGATGTTTGAGTTCGGGTTACTCAGGGCGCTTGGGACCAGACCACTCAGGATGGCCGCCCTTATTTTTCTGGAGGCGGCGTCTCTTTCACTGGTAAGTATCGTAATCGGGTCTTTTCTGGGCCTGGCCGTTACATGGTATTTTTCCGTCCACGGTATCAACTACAAGGGAATAGAGTTTGCGGGTATTACCATTACGGAATTGATCTTCCCGGTGCTTTCGGTTGAACAGTTCACTCTTTATCCCCTGCTGGTCATGGTCTTTTCCCTCGCCGCGGCAATATACCCCGCTGTCTACGCCGCAAAACTTACACCGGCGCGGGCAATGCGAAGAAGCATGTAGGGAGGAATAAAAAATGTCTGAAGAAGTTATAAGAGTTGAGCATGTGACCAAGGTCTATGGGATGGACGGAGTCGAGGTCAAGGCCGTAAGGTCACTGAATCTCGCAATAGGAAAAGGTGAATTCACGGCGATTGCCGGCCCTTCAGGATCAGGGAAGACTACTCTCCTGAACATTATGAGCGGCCTTGATATACCCACTTCAGGCAGGGTGATGCTTTCAGGAAAACCGATAAGCAGTATGAGAGGGGCTGAACTTTCGGATTTCAGGCGGGACCATATAGGTTTCATCTTCCAGTCCTACAACCTCATCCCCGTTCTATCAGCCCTGGAAAACATTGAATATGTGATGCTCCTGCAGGGTATTCCCCCAAAGGAGCGACGTTCAAGGGTCGCTTCGATCATGAAGGAGGTTGGTTTGGAAGGTATGGAAAAACGGAAGCCCGGCCAGCTTTCAGGCGGGCAACAGCAGCGTGTCGCCATTGCGCGCGCCATGGTCTCGAATCCTGATATTATTCTGGCGGACGAACCTACCGCAAATCTCGATTCCACCACTGGAGCGGCCCTGCTTGACATGATGCGTGAACTGAATGAAAAGAGGGGCATGACCTTCGTCTTCTCAACGCACGACAGCATGATCATGGAAAGGGCGAAGAGACTCGTGATGATGAAAGACGGCAGAGTAGACCGGGATGAGACAAAGGGATAACAGAAAAGTGACAAAGCGCTCTCCAGTTATGATCCCTGGACTTATCATCTTTTTTCTTATTTTGTTGAATCCCGTTGCTGAAGGGTCCACGTATGAAGTCAGCGGTTACCTGAAAAATTTTTTCCTTCTGATAGACGACAGCGGCAACACTGACGCTGAAGCCCTGGCGCTCTGGAGGCTCAGGCTGGATTACAGGCTGTCTGATTCGGTTTCCCTGGAACTCGCCTATGAACTCGCCCCGCAAGTAAGAGGACAGGATGATATCTCCTCTTCATATACAGGCAAGAAACCTCTTTCCTACCGGGTTTTTGACCTTGATGAAAGGCTGTATCCGGAAAACAGTAGCGGCACTGGCGATTTAATCCTTTATCAAAACCTCGACAGGGCGAATATTGCCATATCAACTTCCGCCTTCGACATTTATCTGGGTCGTCAGGCGATCGCGTTCGGATCGGCCAAAGTTATAAATCCGACGGATATAATTGCTCCCTATACTTACACTACTCTAACAAAAGATGAGCCGACCGGAGTGGATGCCGCCCGGATAAAGATACCCACCGGCCGGATGGGTGAGTTTGACATCGGGTATGTCCCTGGTGATGATTTTGATTATAAAGAAAGCGCGGCCTTTCTCCGTCTCAGATCATATCTCCACGAAACAGATGTTACGCTGATAACAATGGTCTTCAGGGAAAATTATCTCCTGGGGATAGACCTCGCGCGTTCAATCGGAGAATACGGAGCATGGCTTGAGGCCGCCTATACCTTTTCTCACGAGGAAAGCGATGAAAACTACGCCCGAATTTCCGTGGGGGGTGATTACAGTTTCACCGGATATCTCTACGCCTATATTGAATATCATTACAACAGCGCAGGTAAAGATAGCCCTGAAGACTACCCCGCCCTCCGCGGAACAACCGCTTATTCCGACGGCGGAGTATACCTTCTTGGCAGACACTATCTTGCGCCGGGGTTCCGGTATCAGCTCACTCCGCTCCTGATCTTTACCGGACAGGCACTTATTAACATCAATGACGGGTCCGTTATCGCCGCTCCGGCGCTTGAATACAGTCTGGCGGATGACATAACCATGCTTTTCAGCGCCTATGTCGGCATTGGTGATGGACCCTCCGGCAGTGGCATTCCTGAGAGTGAATTCGGTCTGTATAAAGATATGTATTTCGTATCACTCAATATTTATTTTTAGATACCGCCCCAATTTCAGTCTTCATGCCAGACACGGCAACAGTGATGGATTTCATGCCTCGCCCAGGGAAAGAATCGTCAATACTTGCATCGTAACAGGCTGCGGATTAAAATATACCGGGGTGTATACGCAGACTGAATTATGGATATAGGGAAGGAGGAGTTTGAAGCGGCGACGGCAATTCAGATCTACACGCTGATGTACAGACATTAAAACATAAAACAGCAAATATATTAATCCGCATTTTCAGACTAAATATATATCTTTTGAGATACTGAGAAAGGAACTAAAGATGAAACAGATTACATGGAACCTGAAATATCTTCTTAAGGGCGACAATGACCCTGAAATGGAGAAAAAAAGAAAGACTATAGAGCAGGAGAGCTACAGATTTATTAACAAATGGAAAAACAGCAAAGACTACCTTAAAGAACCCCCCGTGCTGCTGAAGGCCCTGAATGAGTATGAGGCATGGCAAAAGAATTATGGCACTGATGGTGATGAAGGATATTATTTCTGGCTGCGGAGTCAGCAGGACCAGAACAGCCCAGGGATTAAGGCAAAATATAACAAGATCGAAGAATTCAGGCGGAAGATCCAGAACGATATCCAGTTCTTCGAACACCGGATAGCAAAAATCCCGTTAAAACATCAGCGGAAATTTCTTGAATATCCAGGTCTGAAAAAATATGCGCATTTCCTGGAGCGTTTATTCGCGGAAGCCAAATTTCTGTTGAGTGAACCCGAGGAGATCATTCTGAACTACAAAAGTTCGACATCATACGCGAACTGGGTGAAGATGACTTCAGGATTTCTGGCGAAGGAGGAGAAAAAAGTACTCCTGGAGAACGGTAAAAGGGATGAAAAGACTTTTGCGGAAATATTAAGTCTGATGAACAGCGGAAAGAGGCAGGTAAGAGACTCGGCGGCAAAGGCGTTCAACATTATATTAAACAAACACGCGGATGTTGCCGAGGCGGAGATAAATTCCGTCCTGGCTGACAAACAGACGGATGACACACTCCGGAATATATCCAGACCGGATATGGCCAGACATATTAGTGACGACATCGACAGCGCTATAGTCGATTCACTCATAAAGTCCGTATCCGGAGGTTTTGATATTTCCTCGCAGTATTATGAGCTGAAAGCCAGGGTACTTAAAGTAAGAAAACTCAAATATCATGAAAGGAATATTGAGATCGGGGGTATCGACAAAAAATATTCCTACAAGGATTCCCTGAAACTTATTCATAAAGTTTTCAAAAAACTCGACACTGAATTCTCTGGCATCCTGACCGGTTTTGTCGAAAATGGTCAGTTGGATGTATATCCTCGAAAAGGCAAGGGAAACGGCGCGTTCTGCGCCCATCATCTCGCGTCTCAGCCGACGTATATACTCCTCAACCATACGGACAAACTTCAGGACGTATTAACTCTTGCGCATGAACTCGGACATGGGATAAACAATGAATTGATTCGCAAGAAGCAGAATTCACTGAACTTCGGCACTCCTCTCTCCACGGCGGAAGTCGCCAGCACCTTCATGGAGGATTTTGTACTTCATGAAATACTCGCGAAAGCCGATGACGAATTGCGTTTTTCTATTATGATGAAAAAACTGAACGATGACGTCTCTACGATATTCAGACAGATTGCATGTTATAAATTTGAGCAGGAACTCCATCATGATTTCAGGCGGAAAGGCTACCTCTCCAGGGAAGAGATAGGGGTGCTGTTCCGGAAACATATGTCCGCATACATGGGAACATTCGTTGAGCAGTCTCCGGGTTCGGAAAACTGGTGGATATACTGGAGCCATATCAGGATGTTCTTTTATGTTTACTCATACGCAAGCGGCCTTCTGATCTCAAAGTCGCTCCAGAACTCTGTGAAAGAAAACCCAGGGTTTATCGGTAATGTACAAGGATTTTTATCAGCCGGATTGTCTGATTCTCCCAAACACATCTTCAGTAATCTCGGCGTAGATATAACAGACAATAAATTCTGGAATAAGGGACTTTATGAAGTAAAAAACCTGCTTCGTGAAACCACCAGCCTCGCTGAAAAACTGGGCAAAATCTAAATTATTTTTTAAAAAAAGAGGGAGGCAGGCTGTTTGCCTGCCTCCCCATCATCAATACAATCCGCGCTAATAGTTACTCACGAATTATAGTCCCACCGAATCTATCAATCAAATCAGCTCCGCGTTCACAATCAGGTCCGCGACAATCAGGTCCGCGTTCACAATCAGGTCCGCGTTCGCACGGCGGCTCTGTTTCCTCACAGTCAGAGTCGTCTGCGTCGGTTAGTCCGTCACAGTCATTGTCAAGTGAGTCATCACATGTGGTTTCCGGATCTTCCGTAGGTGTTCCGGCTACACAGCTATCAACTTCATCTCCATCCACACATAAAGTCTCTCCTGATGACTCACACACTCCCAATCCGCATGTTGTCGGCACTGATACATAGTCCTCGTCTACTGTTCCGTCGCAGTCGTCATCTATGCCGTCACAGGTGGTATCGTCGGTCGCCGTAGGAATGCAGACATTCGCACAGTCTGAGTCGGCCGCATCGGTCGCTCCGTCACAGTCGTTATCAAGTGTGTCATCACATGTCACCTCCGGATCTTCCGTCGGTGTTCCGGCTACACAGCTATCGCTTTCATTGCCGTTTACACACTCAAGCAGTCCGCTTGCCGCACAGACTCCGACTCCACAGGTTGTGTCTGTCGCTACATAGCCGTCATCCACTGTTCCGTTACAGTCATCA
>JAJRYC010000090.1 GCA_024275975.1 Nitrospirota bacterium
AAACTATATATCGTGTGCCTACAACTTTTGGCCTCCGCTTATCTTGTCGCTTTTGTAACTGCTCATTTTTTCTATGCTTTTTTGCGGGACTACCCCCAGATTACCAGAAATTAGCTTACATTTCCCAAACGTCAGCCAAAGGACAGACTGGTCATTCCTCTTGATACGCATATAGCAAAGATATCCAGGTGCCTCGGCTTAACTGAACGGAGGTCCCAGGACTGGAAGACGGCGGTTGGGATTACGGAGGCGCTGAAGAAATTCGACCCTGAAGATCCCCTTAAATATGATTTCGCCCTCTGTCACCAGGGTATCTCGGGTCTGTGCAAGGGATGGAAACATCCCGAGGGCTGCGTGGGATGTGTTTTCAGGAAAAGATGAATAGTCCGGATCAGTAACCTATGGGCGCGCCGGATTCCGATAGTTTCTCAGCGCCGCGCAGTTTGTCGGAAACCATCAACCGGGGGAGCGAGACAGCGTCTGATCTCAGTATCGGCATGAACTTGCCGTCCGGCCTTAATATACCGATTTCAATCATTACATCCCTGCCCTGCATCCTGATCCCGAAGAAGCCGCTTCCGATCCGGTTTTCGATATTAATATCGAGAAATATGTCCGCGTTACCGCCGTCAAACTCGATCCCGGTAATATCATAAGCGCGTAGATTCAGCAGGCCTTTCTTTGGGCTGTAATCATCTTTTTTGATCTCCCAGCTTGCAAAGATAGTGTCAGGATCGACAACCATAAGCAGTACCACGTTCTCCCCGTATTCCTCCGGCAGTCCGGCGGAAGGGATTCCGTGGACCTCCCGGGTCGCCGCTTCTTCGGGTGAAAGTATCTCGCTTGTGATCTCCTCCGGCTTAACAGACCAGAATTCCTTTGCCTTAACCGGGAGGATAGTCTTGCCGCCGGCAAATATTTTAATCTGTTCGCTAACCTGTTTCGGCGCCGATATTAATGGTCCGGTCTCTTTTTTCTTTATGACGGATTTCACCTTCACCTTAACTTTAGTCCCAGCCTTTACACCGGTCTTCGGAGCTGTTTTTTTGACCGTTTTTTTTAGAGCCTTTACCTTTGGTTTTTCAGCGGTTGATTTGGTGGGTGCAACAGTCTTTTTGACGGGTTTCTTTTCAGCCTTAACCTCGGGGTTTTTTGTCTTTTCCGCTTGGGCGGTCTTTTTTGTTGTCTTTGTTGACTCCCTGGCTTTCATATCGCCGATCTCCTTAAGCTTTTATTCTATATAACTTTAAGACATTTTTGATAAAATTTTCAATGTGCTTCAGCCCAGTTTTTTCCGTGTCCGATGTCGGCTTTCAGGGGCACGGACAACTTCACCGCGCCTTCCATCTCTTTTCCAACAATGGCCGTGACTGTATCCAGCTCGGTTTCCGGCAGTTCAAACAGGAGTTCATCATGTACCTGCAGTATCATTTTCGCGTGGATGGATTCTTTCCTGAATCTCCCCCATATATTTATCATCGCTATTTTAATGATATCAGCCGCCGTACCCTGTATCGGGGAATTTACAGCAAACCTCTCGCCCTGCTGTCTTTTATTCCTGTTCTGACTTTGCAGTTCAGGGACGGGTCTTCTTCTTCCCATAAGTGTCATTACATATCCCTTTTCCATGGCTTCACCTATGACCCTCCCGATATATTCCCTGACGCCGGGATGGCGGTCAAAATAATGATTGATATATTGTTCCGCCTCTTTTCTGCCTATACTCAATGTCTCCGAGAGACCGTACGCCGAAATACCGTATATAACACCGAAATTCACGGTTTTAGCGACACTTCTCATCTCAGGCGTCACCTTGTCGAGTGGCGTGTTATACAGCTCCGACGCGGTCCGTGTATGGATATCGAGACCGCTCCTGAACGCGCTGAGCAGCGTTTGGTCCTGACTGAGGTGGGCGAGTATTCTCAATTCCACCTGGGAATAGTCCGCGGACAGCAGCAGAGATCCCTTTTCAGCGATAAATGTCTCTCTTATGCGTCTTCCCCAGTCCCCCCTTACCGGTATGTTCTGGAGGTTCGGCGCGCTGCTGCTCAGTCTTCCCGTCGCGGTTATGGTCTGGTTGAAAGTCGTATGTACCCTGCCGGTACTCTGGTTGACTATGGAAGGCAGCACATCCACGTACGTGGTTTTGAGTTTTGTGAGCCGTCTGTAATCGAGCACCTCTCCCGGAAGATCATGCGTTACGGCTAGTTCTTCCAGAACGTCGACATCGGTGGAAAAGCCCGTCTTCGTCTTTTTTCCGGGTTTAAGCCCGAGGCTCTGGAAAAGGACCATGCCCAGCTGTTTCGGCGAGTTGATGTTGAACTCCTCGCCGGCAAGGAAGTAAATCCTTTTCTGAATGCTCTCTATCTCGATGGAAAGCTCTTTCGACAGCCCGCCGAGTTTATCCGAGTCCACCCTTATCCCCGCTTCCTCCATATCGATGAGCACCTTGATAAGGGGCATCTCGATATCGAAGTATATTTTTTCGAGGCTGTTTTCAGCCAGGTTTTTAAAGAGGAGTTCCTTCAGTTCATAAGTTAGGGCGGCATCTTCCGAGGCGTAGACGGTCGCCTCTTCTATTGTGACATCCGCGAAGGAAGGTCTCTTCTTCAGTACTTCCATAAAAGACTTTTTTCTCTTCGTGAGATATTCGAAAGAGACTTCATCCAGGCTGTGCCTGCTCTTGTTCGGATTTAAGAGGTATGCCGCTATCATCGTATCGAAGAGTTTCCCCCCGATCTTGATTCCTTCCCGACCAAGGATCATCATGTCGTATTTCAGATTGTGGCCGATTTTGGCGATATCCTTATCCTCAAAGACCGGGCCGAGTATGTCGAAAACTTCCCTTTTCTCCATCTGCTTTGTTGAGTCCGCCAGCCCTGTGGAATGGGCGACCGGCACATAAAAAGCCCCTGTTTTTTCATTGCAGAGGGCGATACCGACCAGTGTGTCCGTCAGCGCATTTTTGCCTGTCGCCTCGGTATCGAACGCGAACTCGTCCTTTATCGAGGCGCTGAATGCGGCCAGCGCGGCGCTGGAGTTGATCGTCTCATGTCTCCGTTCACCGGTCTGTATGGAAGGCAACAACTTCATAAGTTTCGAGAATTCATATTTTTTGAATAAAAACAGAAGGGAAAGCCAGTCCGGCTCCCTGGTTCTCAGGTCGTCCATGTCGATATCAATAGGCGCATTCGTATCGATTGTCGCGAGTTCCCGGCTTAAAAGCACGATCTCCCTGTTTTCAGCGATCATCTTCCTCAGCCTTTCCCTCTTAATCCTTTCGGGATTCAGGAGCAGCTCTTCAAGAGAACCAAAAGAAGAAAGGAGTTCCCTTGCCGTCTTTTCCCCAACGCCCTTTATGCCCGGTATATTGTCGGAAGCATCTCCTGTCAGCGCCATGAACTCCGTGACCCGTTCAGGGCCGACCCCGAACTTCTCCTTAACATAGTTGATGTCGAGGACCCTGTCTTTCGCCGGGTCATATATTTGTACGTTCTCATTTACGAGCTGCAGCATGTCCTTGTCGGCTGTTACGATGAATACCCTGGCGCCCTTTGATGACGCGTTTTTAGCGACGGTTCCGATAAGATCGTCGGCCTCATAGCCGGGGCATTCGAAAATCTTTATATTAAACGCCGATGTTATCTCCCTTATATGCGGAAGCTGCCGCACAAGGTCGGGCGGGGTCTCGGGCCTGTGCAGCTTGTAGTCCTCAAAGATCATATGCCTTTTTGTCGGACCCGGAGAGTCAAACAGGACGGCAATCCCGTCGGGTTTCTTTTCCCTTATAAGCTTTAACAGCATGGTTGTAAACCCGTAGATGGCGTTCGTGGGGAAGCCCTTTGAATTCGTAAGCTCCCTGATAGCATAGAACGCCCTGTAGATATATGAATTTCCGTCGATCAGGTAAAGGTCCATGCCGGTGATTATACCTTAAATTGACTAAAGTTGAGGTATTATTTTACATTAAACTAAAGAGTTAAGGAGGCGGTCTTGAGCACAACAATCGAAGATTTAAGCAGTACCAGTAAGCGGTTAAAGGTAGAAATACCGGCGGACATTATAGAGAAGGAATACATATCATCACTTGATAATATAAGGCAGAGGGCCAGAATACCGGGTTTCAGACCGGGTAAGTCGCCGGTCAGTCTGATAGAAAAAAAATTCGGTGATGATATCAGATCCGATCTGCTGGACAAGCTTGTACCTGAATACCTTTCAAAGGTGATAAAAGAGGCCGACCTTACGCCTGTATCAATGCCCATGCTTGAGTCTGCTCTGAATATCAAGAGGAACGAGCCGTTGATTTTTTCTTTCACCCTTGAGGTCAGACCGGTCATAGACGGGCTTAATTATACAGGACTGAAAGTGGAAGAGATTGAAACCGAGCTGGATGACAGTGAGATAGAAGACACGCTGAAAGGGTTGCAGCAGGAAAGGGCGGTGTATGAAGTAGTTGAAAGGGAGATAAAAGGGGATGACCTTCTTGTTATCGATTTCGAAAAACTTGATGAGTCGGGCGGAAATGTGCTTTCTTCCGGCAAGGACCAGGTTATGGACCTGAGCGGGAACCTGACGCCCCCGGGAATACTCGAAAGTTTAACCGGCAGAAAAAAGGGTGAAGTTGTAGAGATAGACCTGCCGTCTTTTGAAGGTGGAGATAAAGCGGATGAAAGCGAAGAGGATAAGCAGCAGAAGGGTAACACTATAAGAATAACTATAAAAGAGGTCAAGGAAAAGAACCTGCCTGGAATTGACGATGAGTTTGCACGTGATTTCGACTGTGATACGCTCGATGCCCTGAGGGAAAAGATCCGGGAGGGGCTTTTGAGGGCCAAAAAGGGCAGTGCTGAAAAGCGGCAGAAGGAGAAGCTTTACGATATACTTGTCGAGTCCCATGAGTTTGATGTCCCTGAATCTCTTCTGGAGACGGAACTCGAACGGCTTGTAGTGAATGAAAAGCTTTCCAGAAAAAAGTCTAAGGACCTGGTGAGTGAGTCGCGGGCGGAAACAGGCACTGTAGACAACGATGATTCAGGGATAGTCGAAGAGGTCAGGCCGAAGGCAGTAAATAACGTGAAGGCATCGATTCTCATGGATATGATCGCCGAAAAGGAAGGCATAACCGTCACGGATGAAGAGGTTGGCATGAAGCTCGGTATTCTCGCGCGGGAGCTTAAGGCGACTCCGGAGGTGGTGAAGAATCTCTTTGTTACAAAGGACGGCTCACTGGATAATTTCAGGTACAAAATCAGGGACGAAAAGGTGCTGGACTTTATACTGTCAAGGGCGGAAATTACTAAAGGAGAATAATTAAATGAGCGTTATACCATTTGTAATAGAGCAGACCGGAAGGACGGAAAGGGCATACGATATATATTCGAGGCTGCTTAAGGACAGGATAATATTCCTTGGCGGCCCGATAGACGATATTGTTGCGAATACCGTGATTGCGCAGATACTTTTTCTCCAGACGGACGACCCTGACAAAGACATACATCTGTATATAAACTCGCCCGGAGGGATTGTATCCTCGGGCCTTGCGATATTCGATACCATGCAGTACGTAAAACCGGATATCTCAACATACTGTATAGGGCAGGCCGCGAGCATGGGGGCACTGCTCCTGTGCGCGGGGACAAAGGGAAAGAGGTTCGCACTTCCGCATTCGAGGATAATGCTGCATCAGCCCATGGGCGGATTCCAGGGCCAGGCGACCGACATTGCAATACACGCGAAAGAGATATTGAAGCTGAAGGATACGCTGAACAAAATACTTTCCGAACAGACGGACCAGCCTATCGAGAAAGTCCAGGCCGATACCGACAGGGACTTCTTTATGTCCGGAGCAGACGCAAAGGAATACGGGCTTGTGGATGAGGTGATCCATTCGCTCAAGAAAAAGAAAACTGCTGACAAATAAAGGAATACAGATACGTTTTTCGTTAGTTATTATTGGAAGTTGGAGGATTAAATGCCGAAAAAAGATGATGAAATACTTAAATGCTCATTCTGTGGTAAAGGACAGGATGAGGTAAAGAAGCTTATTGCGGGGCCGACGGTCTATATCTGCAATGAGTGTATTGAACTGTGCAATGAAATAATCGCCGATGAGTTGTCCGTGGATACCGACAGGGAAGCGATGCCGAAACTGCCCGCACCGCAGGAGATAGATAGCGTTCTTAACGACTATGTCGTCGGCCAGGAAAGGGCCAATAGGATACTTTCCGTTGCCGTGCATAACCACTACAAAAGGATTTACAGCCCTGACGAATCCGATGTTGAGCTTCAGAAGAGCAATATACTGCTTATCGGTCCGACAGGGACGGGAAAGACCCTGCTTGCGCAGACACTCGCAAGGACACTGGATGTGCCTTTTACCATTGCGGACGCAACGACGCTGACGGAGGCGGGCTATGTTGGAGAGGACGTGGAAAACATCATCCTGAAGCTCCTTCAGGCCGCTGATTATGATGTTGAACGGGCGCAGAGGGGCATAATATATATCGATGAGATAGACAAAATAAGCAGGAAGGCCGACAATCCTTCAATCACTCGTGACGTCTCGGGTGAGGGTGTGCAGCAGGCGCTGCTCAAGATAATCGAAGGCACGATCGCTAGTATCCCCCCTCAAGGAGGGCGCAAGCATCCGCAGCAGGATTTCATACAGATAGATACAACGAACATACTCTTTATCTGCGGAGGGGCTTTTGTCGGAATGGAAGGTATTCTGGAGCAGAGGACAGGGAAAAAGACGGTTGGATTCGGCGCCGATGTTGTCGGCAGGAGTGAAAAGAAGATAGGCGAGATCCTCGGCAACACAGAACCCCAGGATTTGATCAAATACGGTCTTATCCCGGAGTTCGTCGGCAGGCTGCCTGTTCTTGCGACTCTCAAGGAGCTTGACGAGGCCTCGCTTGTCACGATACTTGTCAAGCCCCGGAACGCACTGACAAAACAGTACCAGAGACTGCTGCTGTTTGATGATGTGAGGCTGAAATTTACCGACAGCGCCCTGAAGGCGATCGCGTGCAAGGCGGTACAGCGCAAGTCAGGCGCGAGAGGACTCAGGGCGATACTTGAGGAGATAATGCTGGATGTTATGTACGAAATACCGTCTCAGAAAGGTATTAAGGAGTGCGTTGTAACAGGGGAGACGGTTACCAGAAAAGAAAAGCCGATGCTGATCTACGAAAAACAGGCTGAATCGGCATAGGAAATATTCTGCAATAAAATCCTCCCGCATTGGGCGGGAGGATTAATTCCAGGTTGAATCATCAGTTTAGTGTTATCGGGGATATTTTGATAATCTCAGATGTCTCTCGACAGCGACTTTCACAGCCTCTTTCAGTTCTTCATTACTGAACCGCGAGGTCAGTTCGACTATAAAGAGTTCGTCCTCGGATGTAATTTCAGCATGCTTTCGGACCGGCGCACTACGCCTTTTGGTCTGTGAGATTCTCCCTAATCTGAACTGTATGTCCCTGACGCCGTAAGCGGTCAGTTTTTCCGTTATTTCCCGTTTAAGGTAGCTCAACTGCTGGATCCATATCGGCGAATCCACGTTCAAAAGGAGTTTTCCTTCCGAGAGGCTTGACGGCGACATATGTAACGAAAGCGGCTTGTCGAATATCAGCCGCCAGTTGTTTTTAATGCGCGCCAGCCTGACACCGTCTTCAAGCCCGAGTCTTTTTACTATTGAAGCAAGGAGGGAATCCGTTCTTTCCATATCGCTAAACGGACAACAACTGTCATACTACCTTCCTGACAACCCCGGTGCGCAGACATCTTGTGCATACATATGCCCGTTTTGTTCCTTTTGCCGTCGCTATTCTTGTCTTCTGCAGATTAGGCAGTAACTGCCTTTTCGTCTTATTGTTTGCGTGGCTTACATTGTTTCCGGTAATCTTCTTTTTACCACATATAATACAACTTGCCAATCCGTGTCCCTCCTTTCAGAAATTGCTTTCAAAACGGCTTTTATGATAACATGATATGAATTTACGATACAAGTAATTAAATAGTGCGTATTGCACTTAATTAGTAAAGCGGAGCTAAAATATAATGACAAAAATGAGAATATTCGAGTTAGCAAAAAAGCTGAATAAACAGAGCAAAGAGATACTGGATGAGCTTGCCAGGATCGGCATAACAGGTAAAACGCATGCATCCGGCATAGAAGAAGATATCGCAAAAAAGATAATAAAGGCCCTATCCGGAGCAGGAGATAAGTCTTCCAAGGCTGCTCCAGGACCTGAAAAGACCGGGAAGACTCCAACGGCCGCCATTTCCCCCAAAACAAAAGCCTCCGGCCAGGTCGGGACGACAAAGCCCCGGGAAGCCGCAAAGCCCCGGGAAGCCGCAAAGCCCCGGGAAGCCGCAAAGCCCGTGACAGGATTAAAGCGAGGTCCCGATGAAAAAGATAGCGTTGTAAAAGAAAAGAATACATCTGCCGTGAAAGAAATGGAGCCTGCTGAAACTGCCGCCCATGGGCTGGATGAAGACCTGAAATTACCCGACAGATTTAAAAAGGACATAGAATCCGATAAGATCGAGAAGTTTAAGGCCAAACCCGGCCTGCAGAGGGCCTTTCAGTCAATAAGAAAAGTGGAGTCCAGAAAATGGCATGATCCGAGGCAGGCTAAAAAGGGTGGCGACAGGTACAGACCGGCACAGAGACTGGAACAGAGACCATCGGCGCTTTCGACAATGCCGAGAAAAAAGACGCTTAAACTCCGTGAAGGGACGACAGTTAAGGAGTTTTCGGAGCTTGTAGGTCTGAAATGTGCTGAAGTGATAAAGAAATTCATGGGGCTTGGATATATGCCCAACATAAATCAGCCCGTTGATATGGATGCCGCCCTGCTTGTCGCCGACAGTTTCGGTATCAAGCTCGTACCGGCGACCATAGAGGAAGATATATTTGAAGAGGAAGAGGAAGATGTAACAAAACTTGTTCCCAGGGCGCCTGTTGTCACGATAATGGGACATGTCGACCATGGAAAGACTTCGCTGCTTGACGCAGTCAGGAAGACAAAGGTGACAGCGTCCGAAGCCGGAGGAATAACCCAGCATATAGGAGCCTACAAGGTAAACCTTAAAGGTAATGATATTGTATTCCTTGATACACCGGGCCACGAGGCGTTCACCTCGATGAGGGCCAGGGGAGCAAAGATCACCGATATCGTGGTGCTTGTTGTGGCTGCCGATGACGGTGTAATGCCCCAGACGATCGAAGCGATAAACCATGCCAAAGCCGCGAATGTCCCTATTGTGGTCACCATAAACAAGATAGACAAACCGAATGCGAATATTACGAAGGTCAAGGGCGAACTCTCCGAGCAGGGGATTATCTCTGAAGAATGGGGCGGTCATAATATCTTTGTCGAGATCTCCGCGAAGGAGGGCATCGGCGTCGAACATCTTCTTGAAATGATTCTTCTTCAGGCCGAGATGATGGAACTGAAGGCAAACCCCGACAGAAAGGCCAGGGGGACGATAATAGAGGCGAAACTTGACAGGGGCAGGGGACCGGTTGCGACCCTGCTTATTCAGACAGGTACGCTCAGGATAGGTGAAGCAATATTGTCCGGGGTGCATGTCGGCAAGGTGAAGGCGTTGATAGACGACTCGGGCAAACGGATCCAGAAGGCCGGGCCGTCAACCCCGATTGAAGTGATAGGTTTTTCCGATGTTCCTTCGGCAGGTGATCTGTTCACTGTTGTTGCCGACAAAAAAAGGAACGGCAGCTGGCGCTGGTGAGACTACAGAGACAGAAGTCGCTTGAGGCCTCGAAGGCGAAGAAACTGACACTTGACGATCTCCACGCAAAGATAAAAGAGGGCATGATAAGGGACCTGAATATAATAATAAAAGGTGATGTGCAGGGTTCCGTGGAGGCGTTAAGAGAGTCTTTCGAAAACATTACCCATCCTGACGTTAAGGTGAGGGTCATACATACTTCCGTGGGCGGTATAAATGAGTCGGATGTCATGCTTGCGTCAGCCTCGAACGCTATTATAATCGGCTTCAATGTCCGTCCGGAGGTGAAGGCGGCGCATACCGCCGAAAGAGAAGGCGTCGACATAAGGCAGTATAATGTCATCTATGAAGCGATCAAGGATGTCAGGAAAGCATTGGAAGGGCTGCTTGAGCCCACGCTCAGGGAAAAAATCCTCGGAAGGGCGGAAGTCAGGCAATTATATGTTGCATCCAGGCTCGGGACGATCGCGGGTGCATATGTTATAGACGGATATATCTCCCGGGCGTGCGATGGCATCCGCGTTTTAAGGGACAGTATAGTTGTTCATGAAGGTAAAATAGGCACACTCAAGAGGTTCAAGGAAGACGTGAAAGAGGTCCAGACAGGATATGAATGCGGCATCCTGCTTGAGAATTTCAATGACCTCAAGGTTGGAGATATTTTTGAGAACTATATAATAGAAAAGATTGCGTCAAAGCTTTAGCCGATGTTCACAGGGTTATTTCCGGTCCCCCTTTTCAGGGGGATTTTATTTAAATGAAGGTCTCCTTGAGTTTTTAATAAAAATCACTTAAGACAGGTAAAAAAACATGCTTCCATATAAACGTTCACAGAGAGTCGGAGACCTCGTAAGAGAAGAGGTCGCCGAGATGATAATGTACAGACTCAAGGACCCGCGTTTAGGCTTTATTACGGTCACAGGCGCTGAAATGACTCCAGACCTCAAGCTTGCCCGGATCTTTGTGAGCGTGCTCAAAGAAGACGAAAGAGATCTGACGCTCGAAATACTGAATTCCGCAAAGGGCTTCATGCGTTCTATACTCAGGAAAGGCTGAAGATGAAATTCATACCCGACATTGAATTCAGGCTGGACAAATCAATAGAATACGGGGACAGGATAGACAGGCTCCTGAATAAAATTTCCAGGCCGACGACGCCTGAAGCATTAGAGGGACAGGAGGAAGAGCGAAGAGGCGGAGATGAAGGTTCCTGAGAAAATATTATCGGGCCTGAAAAAGGAAAAGAGTATATTCATCGCCGCGCATATCAACCCTGACGGAGACGCCCTTGGCGCGGCGCTTGCCCTTGCCGAGGCCCTTGAATCAAAAGGAAAAGAGACGTTTGTCTACAGCAGGGACCCTGTTCCGGCGATCTACAGTTTCCTGCCGGGATATGAGAGAATCAGTTCTGATCCGCGGAGTATGTTAAAGCACCGTCCGGTGATGGTGCTGCTTGACTGTAACAGCCCTGAAAGGGCCGCGGTCGAAAAGTACGGGTTTAAAAGTTCCATCGTCATCGACCATCATGAGACGGAAAAAGATTTCGGTGACATCAAATGGATAGACCCCGGGGCGGCTGCAACGGGCCTGATGGTCTTTTATCTGCTGAAGGCCCTTGGCGTCGGAATCACAAAAGAAATAGCCACCAACCTTTATACCGCCATATCGACCGATACAGGGACTTTCAGGTACAGCAACACAAGTGCCGAGGTCCTGAAGGTGAGCGCCGAACTGGTTGAGGCCGGGGCGCCGCCGAACCTTATCGCTGAACAGATTTATGAGACATGGGACAGAAAGCGCTTCCGGCTGCTTGTGATAGCCCTGAATACGCTTGAGATCAGGAAGGGTATAGCCATTACGCATATTACAAAAGAGATGTTCAGGAGGACTGGAACAAAGCCTGCTGACACGGAGAATTTTTCGAACCTTCCAAGGATGATAGAGTCGGTGAAAATATCCGCGGTATTCAGAGAGACGGGCAGGGACATGTGGAAGGTGAGCCTACGGTCGAAAGGGGCCTCCAATGTGGCCAGAATTGCTGAATTCTTCGATGGCGGCGGCCATAAAAACGCTGCTGGATTCAGTATAAAGGGGGACCTTAAATCAGCCAGGAGCGCCCTGCTGAAGGTCGCCGGAAACCTGAACATGAACAAGCGGTAATGGGAAATTGAGCGACCGGGAGAATTTACTTGAGACCGGAATATTTTTCTCTCTGCGTCCGGAGTCCCTGTGAATTAGCTCCTCCCGCCGCGCCTCCGGTAAAACCTGTAGTTGGTCCGCATCAGTTTCCAGTGTGTAATAATCATGCCCCTATTTTCAAAATATGTTGAAGAATGTGAATGTAATAATTAGCCTGAATAAGCCTGCCGGCATAACCTCCCAACAGGCCGTAACCAGGGTGAAACGCCTGCTTGGGGTCCGGAAAGCGGGCCATACCGGCACGCTTGACCCGATGGCGACCGGCCTGCTTCTGGTCTGCCTGAATGAAGCCACAAAAATCTCCGGATTCCTTCTTGACATGGACAAGCGATATCGCGCCAGGGTCAAGCTTGGCGAAAGGACGGACACTTATGACGCCGAGGGCAGAATAACCGAAAAAAAGGACATATCCTCGCTGACCGGGGTTGAAATTGCCGAAACCGTCAGTATGTTCCGCGGCCGCATCACGCAGAAACCGCCGATGTACTCCGCCGTAAAGATCGGGGGTGAAAGACTTTACAAGCTCGCCCGAAAAGGAATTGAAGTGGAGAGGCCGGATCGGACAGTCAATATATATGAAATTAAAATAGAGGGGATCGATCTTCCGTACCTTGACCTGACGGTTTCATGCTCAAAGGGCACATACATAAGGACGCTCTGCGATGATATCGGGCTTAGACTCGGCACCGGCGCTCACCTCTTCTCGCTTGAGAGAAGCGGAATAGGGCCTTTTCATATAAAAGACGCGGTCTCCCTGGATGATCTGCCGGGGGTGGAGCCGAATTGCTTTTATTCGATAGACAGCGCCTTGTCAGCCTTAAAGGATGTAATACTGAACGACACGGATTACGGGAAGGCGAAACACGGGATGCGGATAGAAGACAGTAAAAGATATAAATTAATAAATAATGAATTCGTGAAATTAAAAAGCCCGTCCGGAAAGTTGTTCGGTATTGGAATTGACGATCATTCGGAACATGATGTTATAAAAATAAAAAGGCTACTGAATTTATAGTCTTATTCCCTTACTGTTAAACCAGTTTCTCGATATTGGACTTAAACTGCGGGATATAATTTAAATAATTTTTTTTAAAAAAAGCTTGACAAGAAAGTTATTTTTTGTTATTCATATCGTATGTTTCTTTTGAACAGAGGTTCTATAGGGTTAGATATCGGCTCCAGCTACATTAAGACAGTGAAGCTGAAAGAGGTAAAAGGAAGTTACGAACTGGAACTGTTTGACGTGCATCCTCTGCCGCCTGAACTGATAGTCGACGGATCCATAATAGATTCACTACGGCTTGCCGATGCATTAAAAGAGATGATAAGGAACGTCAAGGTGAGCACGAAAGACGCGGTGATATCAATCGCCGGCCATTCATCCGTTATCATCAAAAGAATCTCCCTTCCCGAGATGACTGAGGAGGAACTTTCCGAATCGATAAAATTCGAGGCAGAGCAGTATGTGCCGTTCGACATCGAGGATGTTAATCTTGACTTCCAGATAATTGGACCTAAAGAAGAACCGGGACAGATGGACGTTATCCTTGTTGCGGTCAAAAAAGATATAATAAACGAATATATCAGTGTTGTTAAGGAGGCGGGGCTCAACCCGATAATCGTGGACATCGATTCCTTCGCACTCGAAAATATGTATGGAATTAATTATGAAGATGAGCCGGGCAGGAATGTGGCTTTGCTGAATATCGGGGCCAGTACGATTAACCTGAGCATACTGAAGGGCGGCATCTCCGTCTTTACGAGAGACAGCTCTCTCGGAAGCAACCTTCATACTGAAGCCCTCCAGAGGGAATTTAACGTCACACATGAAAACGCTGAAAGACTGAAAAGGGGGGAGGCGGTCGAAAATGTCTCTCCCGAAGACGCTCTCTCCGTTATTGAGGCGGCGTCGGATGAAATACTCAGTGAGATCATCCGTTCATTCGACTATTACCGAAGCGCCACGCTTCACGAAGATATATCCGAGGTCATATTGAGCGGCGGTTGCGCCCTTCTCCAGAATTTTCCGGGTCTGATATCCGAGAGGTCCGGCATCGAGACCAGGATTGCCGAACCCTTCAGGAATATAAGGATACCCAAAAAGTTTGATTTAGCTTATATACAGGAAATGGGCTCAATGATGGCGGTTGCCGTTGGGCTGGCCTTAAGAAAGCAGGGCGACAGATGATTAAAGTCAATCTTTTACCGGTAAAGAAGAAGAAAAAAGCCAAGCCGATACCGACGTTCCTTATTTCGACAATATTTCTGACGGTAATCGTCGGACTGGTGCTGATGTATTTTGTATATATGTTCAACTCCCGCGTTGAGGCGAGGCAGGTCCAGTTCAGGGAGAACGAGATAAAGATCGAGGAGTTGAAGGAGAGGATAAAAGCGGTCGAGGATTATGAGAAGCGCAATAAAATCTACAGAAACCGCAAAAAAATTATCGAGCAGCTCAGCAAGGACAAGACGAAGCCGGTTAAAGTCCTGGAGGAAGTAAGCAAGAAGCTGCCGACCGGGGTCTGGCTCAGGTCCATGGATGTCAAGGGCAATAACGTAATTTTGAGCTGCACCGCCTTTACGAATACTGACGTCGTCAACTATGTGAATAATCTTAAAGATTCGAAGCTGTTTTCCGGTGTATATCTTCAGGAATCTGTGCAGACGAAGGCGTCAAAGGCTGTTGATGATTATAAATTATATGACTTTATAATAAAATTCCAGGTGAAATTGTAGTGACAATAACGATGAATACCATAAAAAGTCTGCCGTCCTACGCGAAAGTCATAATCGCCCTTTTCCCGGGCGTACTTCTCTCAATAATAATAGTGGTATACGTGATTATGCCGAAGCAGAAAGAGATCAAGGCGCTCGAGGTTAGAATTGACAAGCAGAACAGCCGGATTGCGGCCAGTCTGACCAAGGTGGCCAAACTCGATTCGCTGATCAGGGAGAACGAAATATTGCTTGCCAGGGTGAACGAGCTAAAAGAACAGCTGCCAGAGGAAAAAGAGATTTCGAGTCTGCTTAAGCAGGTGTCTGATCTCGGTATAGGCGCGGGACTCGAGATAAAATACTGGAAGCCGAGCCCTAAAAGGGTGCATTCAAGCAAAATTGTTTACGAAATCCCGGTCTCGGTACAGGTGACCGGCAGTTATCATAACTTTGGCTATTTCCTGAGCAGCCTGACAAGACTGAACCGGATTGTTAATGTCACAAACATGAAGCTTGACATGGCCAAAAAAAATAAGGGGGACGATATGCTTTCAATTACGTTCACTGCCTCAACTTTTTCCGCCATCCCCGAAGCAGAACTGGCCAGGATCGCGAAAAAGAAGAAGAAGGGCAGAAGATAAATGATGAAGCGCTTGGCGTTTTACCTCCTAATTATGCTGCTGACAGCCGGTCTTGCCGGATGTGGCGACGATAAAAGCAAACCCGCGAAGTTCGGCGTACGGGATACCGTGGTGAAAACCGCGAAAGTACTGCCGGTTCCGGCGAAGCCGGTGACGAAGTTTGAACAGGAGGTATACCCTTACGATCCGAAAGGCCGGAGGGACCCCTTTAAGTCGCTGGTTACATTTGCAGTAAAGACCAAAAAGAAGAAAGGCCTGAGCCCTCTTGAGAATTTCGATGTCGAAGAGATAAAATTAATCGCCATAGCATGGGACAATCAGCAGTATTATGCGTTAATAACATTGCCTGATAATAAATCATTTACGATCACGAAGGGTGCGATACTTGGTACTTATGACGGCAAGGTGACAAAAATAACAAAAGATACAGTCCACATAAAAGAGAAGATTCAGGATTATAGAGGACATATAAAAACAAAAGATACAGTAATGAGACTCCGAACAGAGGGGGAAGAATGAGAAGATTTATACAATTCAGAATTTTTTTATCAATAATTTTATTAACATTTATTTTTGGGTGCGCCGGCCAGAAGATTAAAAAAGAGGTCGTGGCAGTCGATACAGCCATGCTTACAGGCATAGATGTGCAGGACAACAGGTTAACGATCAGCAGTAACAAAGACTTTACGTTTACCATATATAGTACTGACCCATACAGGACTACAATAAAGATCCCGGACATGACAGTCGGTGAATTTACCGGCCGGATTGTTTCGGACAAGGCGGGCTTCACCGAGATAATGCCCCGGCAGGAGGACGCAGACGGTCCGATGGTCATGATCGAAGTGGTTCTTCAGAACCCCTCCGCCGTGGTCCCCGTATATAATGATAATTCACTCACGCTGTTGACCAAACCCGAATAACATGTCGTTCCGGAAGTATCGGCGGCTGAAGCAGTCGGGACTCCGGTACCGACCGAAATAGAAATAGATATAGATGCCGTTTCTCCGCCTGACGCAACCGAGATTACCGGCATAGACATTGAAGAGACCGCCGCCGGGCTGCGGGTGATGATCGAGGGAAATGGCTCGATGGTTCCCGATGTCTTTCCGGTGGATGACAGGATAGTAGTGGATGTCCCGGATGTAGTGATGGCGGCCCCGCTGCCGGATGAAGCTGTATCACCGCTGAAAAGCATAAGGGCCGGAAAATACCGGGATAAAGTAAGGTTTGTGCTGGACCTGGAGGAGGGAACGAATTTTGATGTCACCGCCATCGGCAGCGCGATCATAATAACCCTTCAGGGAGGAGAGGCAGCCGTCGTGGAGGAGATTCCATCCGGAATTCCGGCGGAAGCAGTGGCTGCGGTACCTGAGCCCGAGCGTCGTCAGAACAAGGGTAAATATCTCGGGAAGAGGATTTCACTCGATTTTCAGGACGCTGATATAGTGCCGATATTCAGATTATTGGCGGACATCAGCGGGTATAATATAGTCGTTAATCCCGGGGTTTCGGGCAAAATAACCCTTAAATTAATAAATGTTCCCTGGGACCAGGCGCTTGACCTGATTTTACGGACATTTTCACTCTCGAAGGTTGAGGAAGGCAATATTATAAGGATAGTCCCCACCAGTGTAGTGGCCAAGGAACTGTCGGAGATTACAAGGGCCAAAAAGGCGAGGGCCGAGGCTGGAGAGCTTGTAACAAGGATATTCCCCATCAACTACGCCGAGATCAATAAATTAAAAGACGCAATAGACACGGCCAAATTATTGAGCTCCAGGGGGAGCATCACCACTGATGAAAGAGGCAGCACCATCATAATAAATGACCTCGAACCCAATATCGAAAAGGCGTCGGAATTAATCAGGGACATAGATGTTGAATATATGCAGGCCCGGCAGGTGATGATCGAGGCGAAGATCGTCGAGGTGAATACCGATTATACAAAAGACCTTGGTATCCAGTGGGGCGCGGGCTATTCCAGGGCGAGACAGGGTTCGACCATTCAGGTGGGCGGAATCTCCCAGATCGGCGGCACCGGCTTCAGCGGAAATAATTTCCTGGTCAACATGCCTGCGGCGGCAGGCTCCGGAACAGGCGGAGCTATAGGGTTCGGTTATGTGAACCACTCGCTCAATTTCGCGCTTGACCTCCAGTTGTCGGCGCTTGAAAGTACAAAAAAAGGAAAAGTCTTATCCAATCCCAGGGTGATGACCATGAATAACCAGGAGGCCAAGATAACACAGGGCAGGACGATATACCTGCCTGTGGCGACGGCCGACAAAACTGATTTCAAGGCGATTGACGCCCTGCTGTCACTGACGGTTACTCCCCGCATAGCACCGGGCGGCGCGATCTTCATGGACCTGGATATAACAAAAGATGAGCCTGGCTTGTCCGTCACCGAAGGCGGCGTCGATGTAATAAAGAACACGGTGAAGACGACCGTGCTGGTGAACAACTCCGATACCATAGTGATCGGCGGCGTATTCAAGAGCGCGGCCGGAGTTGATAACGCCGCGGTACCGACGCTATCGAAGATACCGTTCCTGGGGCGCCTCTTCAAGAAGGAGAAGAACGTAGAGACGAAGAACGAGATACTGATATTTATCACCCCGACGATAGTCGAGTTCAGCTCATTAAAATAGAGCTGAAGCGCGGTTGTCCTGTAACGAAAGAGAGATGAAGGGTAAGGAGAACAGACAGAGATGAGGGTAAATCTAAATTTTTATAAAAATACAGGAGAAAAAATATGAGAGGTAAATATTACAGTCTTATCCTGATGCTTATGCTTTTTATCTTCCTTCCGGGATGCGGTGGAGGCGCGGACGATCTTGCGCCTTTCGACGGTACGATTACGATAAATCCTGAGTCTTATACTTTTACTGGCACCGGAGCAGACACGGAGACGTTCTCGAAGTTATTCACTATATCGGTTGTGGACGCGGACGGGCTCCCTGTTAGCAATATAAAACTGACCATTAGCTACTTATTTGCGGTACCGGCCTCATTTGCAGTTGTTCAGCTATATGACGGTAACACTCCAAAGGATTCTCCGATGACCGTTCAAACGGATGACTATGGGGTCTACAACTTAGTGGTTGGTTTTAACGCCGGTGGAGGCTTGGAATATTACGCGGATCTTGAAGTCAGGTCCGGCGCGGTATTCGAAAAAGCTACAATTACGGTTAATGACGGTTCATAGGAATAGAGTAAAAGGGGGATATATTTAAAGATGAAGATGTCTGAATATGTATACAAAATTCTGGGCCTGCTCCTGATTACTCTTATATCCGCCTGCAGCGGCGGCACTACTAGCGACGTGCCGTCAGGTGTTGGAGGCGGCGGTGGTGGAGGCGGCGTTGTAGTAGGAAGTATAACCGTTACAGCCGATGATACCGCTGTTACAGTCGGCGGCACCAGAAGCATCACGGCGACAGTCCTCGACGATCTGGCTGCTCCGGTACCGGACGGTACAACAGTCAGTTTCAGCCTCAGCCCGTCAAATCTTGGCAGTATAACATCATCGGCCGCCACGGTCGGCGGTGACGCGACAGCAACGTTCACAGCCTACTATGATCCGGATATCGTGACTGTTACGGGAAGCGTCGGCGGTCTGGGTGATAGTGTTGATATAACCATTGAGGCTGCGGCAACAGGCAGCATAGTGTTTGATTCTGCTGTGCCGGACGCCATTGCGCTTGCAGGCACAGGTGGTGTCGAGACGTCGCTGGTCAGCTTTATAGTGAAGGACATAAACGGCGATCCTGTCCTGGATGGAACACTGGTCGACTTTGTGATGTCCGGGCCGGGCGGCGGTGAGTATATCGGCGATATTGATGCCACACCCACGGAGCACAGCGTCTCCACGGTCGATGGCGTGGCGGCTGTTTCTCTGCACAGCGGCACGGTGACCGGTCCTGTTACGATAACCGCTACTGTGAACGGCACTACAATGAGTTCTACATCAACACAGGTCTCTATCGGCGGCGGCGTGCCGAATGACGATCACCTGACTATATCGACCAGCAGATGGAATCTTGAGGGGCTTGGTTGGGCGGGCATTGAGGCCGAGATATTTATTCATATGGCCGACAGGTTCGGCAATTATAATCTGCTTGAGGGCACGTCCGTCTCCTTCTATGCTGAATCCGGAGCGATAGATACCAGCGGTTTGACAGATGTGAATGGATACACCTCCGTGATATTCAGGACACAGGCGCCGGTTCCGGGTGATGTTGCGCCCGAGGCATGGGAGACCGCGTTGCAGAGTCAGGTGCTCGCTGATTATGGAATATTAACAACCGCGCACCCCAGGGATGGATGGGCCACGATCATGGCAAGCACCAGGGGCGAGGAAGGCTTTGACGATTCAGACGGCAATGGTGTATACGATTCAGGCGAGAATTTCAGGGATACACCCCAGGAGGCCTTTATCGATGTCAATGACAATGGCGCCTGGGATGATGGAACGGGGGTTGATCCCTTCGAAATCTATATGGATGATGATGGGGACAGCTCCTATGATGGGGTTAATGGATTATGGGATTCCGACAAGACTATATTCACGGATATCAGGTTGTTAATTACAAACAAGCCAGAGTATATTCTGACTAATCCGTCCTCTGGTTTTACTATCGCTGACGGGACATCCCAGACTTTCTCCCTGATCGTCTGCGACCAGAACCTGAATGCCCTGATCGGAGGTACTACGGTATCGATCTCTGCCGACAAAGGCGATTTTTCAGGTGTAAATGACTACACATTCCCCGATCTGTTTATCGTTGGTCCGGTGGAACTTTGGTTTACAATTGGTGATTCAAGTCCCCTCGACACGGATCCCGCTGAAGCGGTCACAATCGAGATAATAGTGAATTATAAAGGTACGGATTATTATGCGTGGGTCTACGGGTCGATCGACTAGCACCATATGTCATGAATTACAAAAAAACACCCCTTTCGGGGTGTTTTTTTTTGCGCGGAACGTGAACGGGTCTGTCTCTGACGGCCTTCATCCAGGTCGAGAATAAATAGTGTCTGTCCATAAAATTACTGTGTGGCTGAAAAGTCGTCATTCCCGTGAAAACGGGAATCCAGTCTTTTCAACAGGTTCTGGATGCCCTAGACCCCCGATCGGAGTCGAGGGCAGGCTTCGGGCATGACAAAAATAAAAAAAGGCAATTTAAGGACAGACTCTAAATAACGGATGACTCTGAACCGCATTAAAACGCCCCCTGTCACCGGCCTTATCCATATCCCCGCCTGTTTTAGGAATAGATCAGCCTCTAAATAGGAACTTCTTCCAATTGTTAAAGGTCCTTATTTCAGTTAACCTATAATTAAGGAACAGAAAAACCAAAAGGAGGAAGAGACAATGTTAAAATACAATGGAGGACATAAGGCAGGCAAGGGAACATACTGGAATTTCAATACAGGAGAGAGGATCGAGATCACCAATGAAGGCGTGCTTCCCGGAGACGCAAAAACCGTTTATTACAGGCTACCGGCAGTAGGCATACTAGTTTTAGGACCGATACTCGGACTTTTATACGCGGCATTTCTTCCATTCATAGGCATCGCAATGCTCACAAAGCTGGTCGCCCAGAAGGTTGCGGGAGGGGCACTCAGTTCAGTAACACCGAGTGTATCCTTTGGCTGGAGGCCGAGCGAGGCTTATCTTGCCGGCAAAAAGAAAGGCCGCAAGCCGTCAAAGCGGGATGAGACTGAAAAGACCGAAAAAAGTCCTGAAAAGGATTAAGACGGAAGGGGAGATTTCCCCTTAAAAGGGGCTACGGGATATCCGTAGCCTCTTTTTTTGTCTCATCGGGGAATCTGTGTGGATCTGTAGGGGCATGGCGCGCCACGCCCCTACAGATCTCCTCCCCCTTGGGCGACTTATCCTTACCCATGTTTTTGACTGAACACAGGGGCTCAATTTCTAGGCTTTAACGCTCTGCTCTCTGCTTTTCATTCCCCTTTGATTATTTTAGGGATGATTCCGAGGCTGAACGCGTTTAAAATTCAAGACTGTCTGAGCGAAGCGAGTTTCTTGAATTTAGCGGGCGGACCGGAAGCAGACCGTTAAAAAATAATCGCGGGGCGCATTTTCTTGGTTCTGTTCTTTTGGGCGTTCAAAAGAATGAACCGGGGGAAGGGGCGGAGCCCCATTTAATTGAATAACTTCTGAAACTACCTATTTCCCGGATAACTCCCCCTGTGTCCAGTCACATTTGCGGAACATGGTAAGCTTGTCGGGGCGGGGTTAGGCTGGGCGAATGTCTTGCGGGCCGGTTGCATTTCCAGGATGAATAAGGCATAAAAAATCGTTAATATACGTCGGGTTTCTTCTGGCCAGTCTTTTGCTGTATAATAAATCAATGTCTGTTCTGATACTAAAAAATATTGAGACAGAAGGTCCGGGGACGATCGAGGATTTCCTTTTCGACAATGGTGTTGATTTCAGGATAATAGAACTTTCGGAGGAAGAGATTCCACCGGCCGTTGAAGCGGATTCTCTGGTCATTCTGGGCGGGCCGATGAGTGTGAAAGATGTTGATGAATACCCTTATATCGCCCGGGAGATTGAACTTGCCAGAGAGTTTATCGATAAAGGCCGAAAGGTTTTCGGCATATGTCTCGGCGCCCAGATAATGGCGCGGGCGCTCGGGGCGGGCGTATATCCCGGGCCGGAGAGCGAGACAGGCTGGTATGAGATCGAAATTTCCGAAGACGCCGCGCGCGATCCGATGCTGCGAAGGCTTGCGGCCGATCCCGCTTCCGGAGAGCTACAGACAAGGTTCCGGGTGTTTCACCTGCATGGCGAGACCTTTGATATACCAGCGGGAGCGGTGAGACTCGCAGGGTCTGCGCTATATCCGAACCAGGCCTTTAAGTACGGGCGGAACGCATACGCCTTTCAGTTTCATATAGAAGTCAAAAAAGAGATGATTTACGACTGGCTTAAGGATGAACCTGTAGACATGGGCGTGGTCGAAAAAGAGACTGAAGCCGGATATGATGAGTATTCCGGAAGGGCGAAAAATTTCTACAGGGCTTTTTTCTTAAACCGGAATGATTAACCATTGAGAGATGTGGATGAAGAGGCCGGATATATCGAAAAACCTTTACATTCAGCCGTTTATTTATTATTATAAATTGCATTTGGGATTAGTAATTACCAGGAGGTGAGCAATGAAGAAGATCGAAGCGATTATAAAGCCTTTCAAACTGGACGAAGTGAAGGATTCCCTTAATGAGGTTGGTATACAGGGTATGACGGTCACGGAGGTGAAGGGATTCGGCAGGCAGAAGGGCCATACGGAACTTTACCGCGGCGCTGAGTATATAGTGGATTTTATCCCGAAGATAAAGCTGGAGATTATCACGTCGGAGGAACTGGCTCCCAGGGTCGTAACTATCATAGAAGAGACGGCGAAGACAGGAAAGATCGGCGACGGTAAGATATTTGTCTCCACTGTTGATGATGCCATAAGGATAAGAACGGGCGAGCGGGGGGAGAACGCGGTATAATGAGCACTATCTTATAAAAAATAAAGGAGGAAGAAGAAATGACGGCAAAAGATGTAATAAAATTGGCGCATGAAAGCAAGGCTGTCATGGCTAATTTTAAGTTTCTTGATTTTCCCGGAATCTGGCAGCATTTCGCGGTGCCCATCGCGGAACTGAAAGAGGAGATTTTTGAAGAGGGTCTTGGGTTTGATGGTTCCTCAATCAGGGGCTGGCAGGCGATTCATACGTCTGACATGCTGATAGTCCCGGACGCAGAGACAGTGTTTCTGGATCCGTTTATGGAGTATCCGACTATAAGCCTTATCTGTAATATAGTTGACCCTATCACAAAGTAGTATTATTCAAGAGACCCCAGGTATGTGGCGCAGAAGGCCGAGAACTACCTTAAATCGACTAAAATCGGCGATACGGCCTATTTCGGGCCTGAAGCGGAATTCTTCATCTTTGATGACGTCAGGTTCGATCAGAATGCCCACAGCGGATACTATTTTATCGATTCGGATGAGGGTATCTGGAATTCGGGCAGGGGAGACAGGCAGAACCTCGGCTATAAACCAAGGCATAAGGAAGGTTATTTCCCTGTCCCGCCGACGGACAGTCTAGTGAACCTCAGGACCGAGATGGTCGTGGAGATGCAGAAGTGCGGCATCTACATCGAAAGGGAGCACCATGAGGTTGCTACCGCTGGACAGGCCGAGATTGATATGAGATTAGACTCCATGGTCAGGATGGCGGACAAGCTGATGCTTTTCAAATATATCACCAAGAATGTCGCCCGGAGGCACAACAAGACGGTGACTTTCATGCCAAAGCCTTTATTCGGCGACAACGGCTCCGGCATGCACTGCCATCAGAGTATCTGGAAGGCCGACAAGCCGCTTTTCGCGGGTAACGGCTATGCCGGGATGAGCGAGATGGCGCTCAATTATATCGGCGGGATACTGAAGCATGCGTCCGCTCTGGCCGCATTCACGAACCCTACCACTAATTCATACAAGAGGCTCATCCCCGGCTTTGAGGCCCCGGTTAATCTGGCGTATTCGGCAAGAAACCGGTCCGCAGCCATCAGGATCCCGACTTACTCGGCAAGCCCGAAGGCCAAAAGGGTCGAGGTGAGATTCCCTGACCCTTCATGTAACGGGTATCTTGCATTCGCCGCCATGCTGATGGCCGGTCTTGACGGGATAGAAAACAAGATAGACCCCGGAGAAGCTCTTGATAAGGACATCTATGATCTCGGCCCGGAGGAGCTTGCTTCCGTTCCGACGATGCCGGCAAGTCTTGAAGAGGCGCTCGACTGCCTGGAGGCTGACAATGAGTTCCTGAGAAAGGGCGATGTGTTTACCGAGGACGCGATCGAGACCTGGATAAGTTACAAGAGGACAAAAGAAGTGGACGCCCTGAGACTCAGGCCGCATCCGCATGAGTTTTATCTCTATTACGATATCTAGGCCTGATTATTCACTGGTTTGATTGAGATGAGTAAGGCAGGACGTTTTTTGACGTCCTGCCTTTTTTTATGTCTGAATATTACCGGCCGGTGGTCAATTGATCGACCTTATCCTCCCGGTTTTCCTGTCAAACAGGACTTTGTCCACCTGCCTCTTATTTTTATATATGTCGGCCTCGATGAACCTGCCCTTATGTCTTAAATTGCCGACCCGGTAGCCTTTTTCCCTGTAATATTTTTTGATCGCGACCGTCGCTTTTTCAGGAGACATAATGTTGCTGCATGTCCCGTACGTGCCGCAGTCCTTGCAGTAGTCTCCATAGGGCGTGACATTGTTTCCGCCGGCGAAGGCGATTGCCGTAATCGCCAGGAACCATGACACTGTAGAGAATAATATTTTTTTGCGCATCTTCAGTTTATTTACTCCTCTGTAACATATTAATACATATTAATGAAATAATTATGAAGACAGGACCCCTAAATTTTGCTGACTCCCTTTATTTCGATCACTTTTCTCTTTGATGAAAGCCCCCTGATGATCCTGATGCCGGATTTTTTGATGCCGGTCTCCTCCGAAATAATCCCGATCAGCTGTTCATTGGCAGCACCGTCCACCGGAGGCGCCGTCAGCTTCACTTTCAATACATTATCAATTACGCCGGTTATTTTCTTTCTTGAAGACCTTGGTTCGACCTTCACCTCTATCAGTATACCGTCACTGGTCTTTTTATACGGGATTTTTATATCCATGTCTGCACCGGCAGCCATATAGTGAAGACAGAGCCTTCCCCCGGCGCGCTTTCCAGGTCGATACGTCCGCCCATAACTTCGGCCAGCTCTTTTACTATGGCGAGTCCGATGCCCGTTCCGTTTGAGTCATCGCCGCGATAAAATTTTTTGAAGACCAGGTCTGTTCTGTCTTCCGGGATGCCGTGCCCGGAGTCTGTGATCCTGATGAAGAGCATCTGTTTCCGGATTCCATAGTCTATGCCGATTCCGCCGGTGCCGGTATATTTGATTGCGTTTGAGAGTAAGTTCCGGATGATTGTTTCGAGTTTATACCGGTCTGCGAGGGCGTTAACGGTCTTTTTTGTGACGAGCTTGCTCTCAAGGCCTTTTTCAGCCGCCAAAGGGGCCATCCTCGATACAATTCCGGAGAGGAATTCCGGCAGGTTTATCCTGGTATAGTCTTTCCCGGTGAAAAAACTGGCCTCCGCCCTGGTTATGTCCTCGATGCCCTCTATCAGCCTGATCAGGTTTTCGACCTCGACCCTGATATTCCCAAGTCCCCCCTCCTGGTCACTGATTACACCGTCTATCATCGCCTCGACATTGGCCTTCATGATCGTCAGGGGTGTCCGGAGTTCATGCGTTATATTGGATGTGAGGTGTTTCCTCAGCGCCTCCTCTCTCTCAAGCGCTTCCGCCATGAAGTTGAAGCTTTCCGAGAGACTTCCGATCTCATCCCCTGATCCGACCGGAAGACGGACGCTGAAATTTCCCCCGGCCATGGCGTCGACGGCCTTCCTCATCTTTTTTAACGGCATCGAAAGGAACAGGGTGAAAAACACCGACAGGAACAGGGCGCCCCCCCCCGCTATAATGAACGATATCAGGAGGAACTCCTCCCCCCTTTTTTTGAATATGGCCTCTTTGTTATCTATACTGCCGATCCTTTTCATCTGCCTGACCCCGATTGCTCCTATCTCCCTGCCGGCCTGATACAGTGGATAGGATTCGAATTCTCCGGCCGCTGAATCGATATCTATGATCCTCTCCATCCTCCGTTTCATCGAAGGTGAAAGTGTATCCAGCACCGCCCTGGAATCTATTATTTTGTTGCCGTCTGTATCCATAACCACCGTATCAAACCCGAACATCATGGCCCAGTGGACTGAATCATGGAGGGACTTTATGTCCCAGCCCGCACCAGAGTACCCGCCCTAGACAGACGCCAGGACCCAGTAAAGTTTGTCCTCTTTCGAGCTGCTTGCGTAATCCTCAAAATCTTTTATGATAAGGTCCCTGTATATCAGGTTTGAGATCAGCGCGATTAATATTACTGCGAAGAAGGCAAGGAAGAGCTTAGTCTTCATCCGGAACGCCTGTGAACTTGTACCCTATGC
Organism: Nitrospirota bacterium; assembly: GCA_024275975.1. Taxonomy (GTDB): domain Bacteria; phylum Nitrospirota; class Thermodesulfovibrionia; order Thermodesulfovibrionales; family UBA6898; genus JAJRYC01. The sequence goes on from JAJRYC010000090.1 coordinate 26,427, forward strand.
CATAGACTGTTTTTATGTATGCAGGCGACTTTGAGTCGCTCTCGATCTTATGCCGGAGGTTTTTTACGTGCGCATCAATTGTCCTGTCATACCCCTCGAAGTTGTAACCCTGTACGATATTAAGTATCTGGTCCCTCGAAAACACTCTCCCGGGATTTTCAGCGAGTGACAGCAGTATCTTGAACTCGGTCTGTGTCAGTATCACAGGGTCTTCGTTAATAAATGCCTCGTAATTGGAGACATTAATCTTTAGCGCGCCTTTGTTGAAACTCATCAGTGTCTTTTCAGGTCTACTGGACCTTCTCAATCTTGCCTTCACCCTCGCGACGAGTTCCCTGGGGCTGAACGGCTTTACAACATAGTCATCAGCCCCTATTCCCAGTCCGGCTATCCTATCCTCCTCGCTGCTTTTCGCGGTTAGCATGATTATCGGTACGTCCGAGCTTTCACGGACCAGCCTGCATATCTCCTCTCCCTGGATGTCGGGGAGCATAAGGTCCAGTATAACAAGGTCGAACGGTTCCCCGAGAAGCCCGAGGGCCTCTTTCCCCGTTGCGGCGACGATTACGCTGTATTGTTCCTCTTCAAGATAAGCCCTGACGATACCAGATATCTTTTTTTCATCTTCAATTATTAATATTATTTTTTTTTGTCCAGTATCCATAATACATGTTTCCCATGAGTATCGTCATCACGGAAAGAAATATTCCTCCTATTATATCTACCACATAATGATATCTACAGTAAACCGTCGAAAAAACCAGGGCGGTCACAACCGGTAAAAATATCATGAAAAGTCTTTTTTCGAACCTGAAGGAGAGATAAAGCACGGTGAGGGCTATGCCGGTATGTCCACTCGGGAAGGCGTCTCTCTTTATACCCTCAAGCCGGTTCAGAAGCGACTGGACAGGCTGTGTTATAAAGAGGCCGTCAAGTTCCATGCTCTGCAGATGGTTCATTGTGTATCTTGGACCGAGCGCGGGCATAAGCATATAACCTGTATACGACAGGTAGAAGCAGAACATTATCAGAAAAAGTGAATAATCGAAGGCCGCTGAATCATCTTTTCTGATCTTCAGAGCGATTCCGAGCGCAAAGGGCAGGAAATAGTAGCTTGAATATGCCGCCTGCATCACATCCGTTAAGAGCGGTGAGATGAACCTCTCCAGCATAACGGTCGGATAGCCGTTGAAAAGCCGGTAGTCAAGTCTGATAAGAAGCGGGTCGATATCGATCGGGTTTATATTGTGAACGATATAACCGAGGCTGTCGAATAGGGCGCCTATGGATATTAACGGGAATATCAGGTCGTGCGTGAGTCTGAACGCGCCGCCCTTGTCTTTGAGCAGTATGAGCACGGCCTGCATCAGAATCAGCCCGGAATATAGTGACAGGAGGTAAGAAACACTGTCTATCTGCCGGCGAAATATGAGCGTGATTATTGACAGAAACAGCAGGAAAGCGAAGTTTAGTGTGTCAGCCGGCCTGGGCCTGAAGATAAGTCCTGGTATGGTCCACCCTCCATTTGACCCTCCCGCGAAAACAGGGGAGGGAGATAGGTATTGTCCGAATTTACGGTTATTAAATTGCCGAAGTAATAACCTTTTTAATCACAATTTTATGAGCGTACGCGTTAATGCCCTGTCTTTTTTCGATAGCTGCCGGGGATTGCCCTTTCGATGTACCGGCCCGTCATCTTCTTCCTCTGGTTCGCGCCCGTATCCGCCGTAAAGGGATTCCCCTGTTTTTTCAATAATGGACAGGAATTTCTCCGACGGGATGGGGCCCGAGCCGCATGACCAGGCCGCCGCCATTATCTCCCTGTCGGAACTTATGACGATCCATTCTTTTTTTTCCTGCCTGATAATCCTTTTTATGACATAGTCCGCTTTTTCGCCAAGTCTTGAATAGATGACTTTTACTCCGCCGGTGGTCAACGACGCCTCCCTGCCGCCGCCGGACTTCCATCCGTCAAATACAACCGTTATATCATGGCCACGGATTTTTGTATACCGGATAAGCGAGCTGACAAGGCTTTCCCTCTGCCCGGCCAGGTCGCCGTGGCTGGTGCCTATAAGATTGTAACCATCAACAATTATGAAAGAAATATCCGCTGACCTTTGTACAGAGACTCTAAGCAGTCTTTAAAAAAGGCTTTACATCCTTCTGGAAATCCAGACCGGAGAAGTAGTCGCCTATCGCTTTCCTATATTCACCTATCGCCCGCATCGCCTCTTTCGCCAGATTAAATCTTAATTCAAGGCTTATCGATCCATTGTTTTCCCCGAGAGACCTTAAGAATTCCGGGTACTGCGAAGGCGCGGTCAGCGCTGCAATGCCGTGCCAGTTTTTGGCCGAGGCCATCGTCATTGCCGGTCCGCCGATATCGATGTTGACTCTTGCGGTCTCGGATGTGACGCCTTCCTTCGAGATAACGGAAGTAAAAGGATAAAGGTTACCGATGAAGACATCAAAATACACGCCGGGACCGCCTCCGGTCCGGGCCAGTGTTTTGTACAGGTATTCCTCGTGGGCTGGGTTGCCCCTCTCGGCAAGCAGGCCGGCATGGATCTTCGGATGCAGGGTCTTTACAAGCCCTCCTTCCATCTCGGGCGCGCCGGTGAAATCTTCAACGGATAAATAGTTTTTCGAAGCGTCCGGCCCGAGTATTTCGGTGATCTTCTTGCCGGTTCCGCCGGTGGAATAGAATTTCACGGACGGATTACTCTTCTTTATCCCTTTTACAATCTCATCAAGACCACCTTTGTCGAATACGCTTACAAGCACGTTAGCCGGCATTATCAGATCGATAACGCTGTAGATGTTTTCCCTGATGCTCATCTATCCCCCCTTTTCATTAAGCCCTGTCACAGGACCTTCCGGCTATCCGCTCCCAGGTCTTTTCATCTATTTCGTCAATATATTCCGATATGTTAAACTTTTTGCCGCAGTCCATGCAGCGCAGATTAATGGCGCGTCAGCCTGACGCAAGTGTTAACTCGCCGTCACAAATTTTACACTTCAAGGTTTGACTCCTTTTTCAGCAGTTTCTTTTCAACTCTGTTAAAACCTGTCTGGCGACGGTTTTCAATGTCTCAAAAACGCCTATTCCGGTAATCGCGACCGCCTCGATCGCCGGCACCTTCCTTGTATTCAGCAGTCTGTTCATCGTCTCGACCGGCATTGTATTTTTAAGGTCCCGTTTGTTGTATTGCATTGTGAAAGACAGTTTGTCCAGTTGATATCCCTGCTCGGCGAGGTTTATCCCGAGATCGTCGAGGCTTTCGATGTTCGCTTCCATCCTCTCGAGCTGGCTGTCGGCGACGAATACAACACCGTCAACACCTTTCAGTATAAGTTTCCGGCTTGCGGCGTAGAAGATCTGGCCGGGGACGGTATAGAGATGAAATCTTATTTTGAATCCCTTGATACTGCCGAGCGCAAGAGGGAGAAAGTCGAAAAAGAGCGTTCGGTCGGTCTCCGTGGCCAGAGAGATGAGCTTGCCTTTCTGCTCGGGATTGGTCTTCTTATAGACATACTGCAGATTTGTGGTTTTTCCGCAGAGTCCCGGACCATAGTAAACAATTTTACAGTTGATTTCGTGTGAAGAATAGTTTATAAAAGACACTTACCGGGTCACCTATTTGAAAAGATTGTCAATATCTTCATCACTGATCTCAGCGAAAGGAGACTCTTCGACTCCACCTTCAGTTTGTTCCTTCTCCGCTTTTGTCGAAATGTCTTCGAAAATTTCGGCAAGGGCTTCGGATGCTTTTTTAACCCTCAGGCGAACCAGTCCCAGAGATGATCCCTGGTCAAAGATAACCACCAGTATGACTCTCTTTCCGATCAGGGATATATGTATGTTATCTTTTTCACCTTCGTGAAAGAGTATGGTAAACTCTTTTTCTCCAAGAAGGTGCGCTATCTCGCTGGTGGCCGCGATGTTGCCGGCGGTCAGTGAAGCGAGAGATGTCGTGTCTATGTCCTTGGTATCTCCCGTTGAGGCAATCAGCTGTCCGTTTTTATCTACAAGGAATACGACTTTGGCGTTAGCCTGACGGGAAAGCTTTCGCAACTCCCCGTCGATTCGGAGGAACTCCTCCTCATACATTATAAGATCTGAACTATTCATAGTTAGAAAGTATCATAATTTAGAGTCTTTATCAACCGCATTCTGATTCTCTCTTCAGTTTTTCCCAGTCACTGTCGACCTGTTCCTGCAATATTTTCATGAGCTCCGCGTTTTCCGGCGCAAAGAGATGTTTGAATCTTCCCTGAGGTTTCATGAAATCCACAAGTGGTTTTTTCTCTTTGGGAGTGTATGTGATCTTTGTTACGCCGTCTTCTATTTCATAAAGGGGCCAGTAACATGTGTTCACTGCGAGCCTGCTGAGCATTATGGCGTCATTGGTTTTTGAACGCCAGCCCCGGTTGCAGGGAGCGATGATGTTCAGGAACTTCGGGCCCTTTATTTCGTGGGCTTTTTTGACCTTTTTCATCAGATCCGTCCAGTGCGAGGGTGATGCCTGCGCTGAAAAAGGGATATTGTGCGCCGCCATGATTTTTGTCAGGTTTTTTCTTTTTTGAGGCTTTCCCGGTATTATGGAGCCGGCCGGGCATGTAGTGGTGTCCGCGCCCATCGGGGTCGCGCTTGACCGCTGGATGCCGGTGTTCATATACGCCCCGTTGTCATAGCAGACGTAGAGCATGTCATGTCCACGTTCCATTGCGCCCGAGAGGCTCTGGAGGCCGATATCGTATGTGCCGCCGTCACCGCCGAAGGCCATGAATTTCACGTTCCCGTCTATTTTGCCCTGTTTTTTCAGCGACCTGAACATCGTTTCGACACCTGATATGGTTGCGGCGGCATTTTCAAACGCCGTATGAATCCAGGGTATTTTCCACGCGGTGTATTCCGATATGCAAGTTGAGACCTCAAGACATCCGGTGGCGTTTGCGGCTATGACAGGATAGTCTGTCGCAAGCAGCACCATTTTTACCGCGATTGGAGCGCCGCATCCGGCGCACATCCTGTGCCCGTGAGTCAGGAGTTCTTCTTTCTTTGAAAGCTCTTTTAAAGTTAATCCTGTAGCCATGTTATTCCCTCACTCCAATATATTCTTTGTATTTTTCCACCTTGCCGCCTTTTGCTATTTCATCGAGTTCGTTAAGAACGGCTTCACCGTGTTCAGGTAGATAGTCCCTTCCTCCGAGTCCGTATATCCTGTTTATCAGGACTGGCCTCTCCTGTAATGGATATAACGCCGAACTTATTTCCATGAAAACCGGGCCGTATCCACCAAATGAATCCGACCTGTCCATGACGCATACCGCCTTGACTTTTCCGAGTGCCTCGGCCACTTCGTCATAGGGGAAAGGCCGGAAGAGCCGTGGTTTAAGCAGTCCCGCCTTGATGCCCCTGGCGCGGAACCCGTCTACAATGTCTGTTGTCGTGCCGGCGGCCGAGTTCAGTATTACGAGCGCGATGTCCGCGTCATCCAGTCTGTATGATTCAAACAGGCCGTATTTCCTGCCGCTCAGTTTTTCGAAATCCGCAGCGACTTTTAGAACAACATCTTTAACCTTTAACATAACCTCGTGCTGGGCCTTTTTGTATTCATGGAAAAGGTCGGGCAGGATGAGTGGGCCGTAACTTTTCGGCTTGTCAAGGTCCAGGAGCGGCAGAAAGTTTTTGTATTCCCCGACAAATCCCTTGACCTCTTCGTCTTCAAGGTATTCCATCCTCTCGATGGAATGGCTTATGATGAATCCGTCAAGACATACCATGACAGGGAGCCTGATGTCCATATGCTCTCCGATCCGGAAGGCCTGTATGGTGTTGTCATATGCATCCTGGGCGTTTTCAGACCATAGCTGAACCCACCCGGTGTCTCTGGCGCCCATCGCGTCCGAGTGGTCTCCATGGATATTTAAAGGAGCTGAAAGGGCGCGGTTAACAACCGGCATTATGATCGGAAGCCTGTCGCCAGACGCTATATGCAGCATCTCCCACATGAGCGCCAGCCCCTGGGATGATGTCGCGGTCACAACCCTGCCGCCCGCGGCGGCGGCGCCGATGCAGGCGCTCATTGAACTGTGTTCGCTTTCGACCAGGATGATTTCCGTATCGACTTTGCCGTTTGATACATATGACGCGTATTTCTGCATCATGTCAGTTTGTGGTGTGATCGGATAGACCCCGCATACATCGGGATTTACCTGGCGAAGCGCGTTAGCGCACGCCTCGTTTCCTGTGACTGCGACAACCTTTGCCATCTATTTGCCCTCCTCTACCATTTCGATTGCCGTTTGTCCTTTTTTGCCCGGACACTCGAGGGCGCATATTCCGCATCCTTTGCAATAATCGTAATTGAAGTCCATCATCTTGCCGTCTTTGACGTTTACCGCCATATCAGGGCAGTATATCCAGCAAAAAAGGCAATGTATGCAGTTTTCCTTTTTCCAGACAGGCCTGAACGCCCTCCATGAACCTGTTTTGAACTGAACGGCATTACCGCCTTCGAGGATAACGGAACCAGGAGTTAAATCCTTCCATCCTTTTAGTTTCATCCTTCTTTTACCTCCTCGTAGCCTCTTTTTGTCGCCTCTATATTTCCGTCGATGATCTTCTGCGAGAATTTTTTGCTGAAACTGCTCTTTACGTCTTCCAGCAGATGCTCCAGGCCGACAAGTCCCGTTACCTTGCAGACAGCGCCGAGCATTGGAGAGTTCGGCATGGCCCTTCCGAAAGATTCGATCGATATTGTTGTCGCGTCAAGCGTATAGCATTTCTGTCCAGGCCCGGCCTTCAGTTTCTCCCTGATCTCTTCCGGGCTTTTTGATGTGTTTACTATAAAAATAGTGTCATCCTTCGCCCCTTCGGTAATATTAATGCTGTCGAGCAATGTAGCGTCCACAATAGAGACGACATCAGGGACCAGAACGGGACAGTGCATCCTGAGTTCGTGCGTGCTTATCCTGTTGTATGCCTTCAGCGGTGCTCCAGCTCTTTCGGGACCGTATTCGGGAAATGCCTGGACGTGTCTTCCGCCACTCAGGCAAGTGTCTGCAAGCACTTTTGCCGCCGTCACCGTCCCCTGTCCTCCTCTTCCGTGCCATCTTATCTCGATTGTTTCAGCCATGTTTTCCTCCAGATATGAATTAAGCTATAATTTTAGTAGATTAACGGCCATTTTTGCAAGGAAATTAAGGAATTTTGTGATTTAAAGTAATATTTGACTAAATCAGGCGACTGATATATAGTTACTTTTATTATGATACAGAGCATGACCGGTTTTGGAAGCGCTGAAAAAGACGGCTGCAGGGTTGAGGTTCGCTCATTAAATCACAGATTTCTTGATGTGTACATAAAAGTCCCTGCCTTTTTGGGCAGGTATGAGATAGAATTCAGGAATCTTCTGAAGAAAAAATTTTCGAGGGGAAAATTTGATGTAAGCATATTAATCTCCGAAAATGTTAATGCGGTGATGAATGTTAATGTTAATCTTGCCAGGGAAATTCATAACGCCTTCAGGATGTTGCAGAAAGAACTCTCGGTCCCTGGAGAGATTGATATAAATACCCTGACCGGTTTTCGTGAGATGTTTATGGAGACAGATCAGAGCTATGATATTGACGCAGTTAATCAGGTTTATAACCAGGCGCTTGAAGGTCTGTATGAGATGAGAATCAGGGAGGGCGGGGTACTTGCTTCCGAGCTCCGGCGGATGACGGATGCCCTGGGCGTTATGAACGAAGAGATTAAGGCCCGCTGTGGTAAAAGCGTTTCCGATATAAAAGAAAAATTCAGTGAGAAGATAAAGTTAATCCTCGACGGAATTGAAATATACGAGGGCCGTATACTCCAGGAGGCCGCCGTAATCGCCGCGAAGTCCGATATTTCAGAAGAGATCGTCAGGATAGAAAGCCATGTCGGGCAATTCAGGGAGATGCTGGCCAATGGTGATGTGATCGGTAGAAAACTGGATTTCATACTGCAGGAACTTAACAGGGAAGTGAATACTATAGCGTCAAAATCGGTTGTCTGCGATATCTCTACTCTGACGGTTGACATGAAGAATGAACTGGAGAAGATGAGAGAACAGGTGCAGAACATACAATATGTCCGGATGTTGCCGCCTCTTTCCTGTTTTAAGGAATTATATGGTATATAGCGGAATCTTATAATTTGAGTTTTTGAGTGAGGTGAGTGATGAAAAAAAATGATGCAGCTCCTATACTGGTAAACATAGGATTTGGTAACGTTGTCGCCTCTTCCAGGGTGGTTGCGATCGTAACGCCCGGTTCCGCGCCGATCAAGAGGATAAGAGAAGAGGCAAGGAAAGGCAGTAAGTTAATCGATGCCACACAGGGGAGACGAACACGTTCCATAATCATAACCGATAGTGATCATATTATACTTTCCGCGCTTCAGGCTGAGACTATAACGCAGAGGTTTACGGAGGGAAAAGGGCCGCTTGCTGAAACGGAGAAAAGGTAGTCTCTTTATAATCTCGGCCCCTTCGGGCGCGGGTAAAACAACCTTGTGTAAAAAGATAGTGACTACCGTTGACAGCCTTGTCCCGTCGGTCTCATTCACTACCCGCAAGCCGAGGGGAGGGGAGGTCAATGACCTGGACTATACCTTCATCGGAGAGGAAGAGTTCAGGGAGATGATCGCCGGAGGAGATTTTGTCGAGTGGGCTGAAGTGCATGGCAATCTGTACGGGACTTCCAGAGATAGGCTCGAAGGACTTATGGATTCCGGCCTGGACGTTATCCTCGACATAGACACCCAGGGGGCAAGACAGATAAGGAAATTATACGGGGACGGTGTTTTTATATTTATACTTCCACCTTCCATAGAGATATTACGGCGCCGGCTCGAAAAACGAAGGAGTAATTCGAGGGAGGACATGGCCAGGCGCCTCGGGGCGGCTATTGACGAGATAAAGGAGTACAATAATTACGATTATGTTATAATTAACGACGTGCTGAAGGATTCAGTAAGATTACTCGAAGCGATTATAATAGCCGAGAGGCATAAGACTGAAAGAACGGATAAGAGCATCATAGAAAAAATTTTAGCTTAGGGGGAAAAAGAATGGATATTATTTCTCTGCCCGTGGAATATGATACCAGCAAAATAGACGGTAAGTTCAGGCTTGTGGCGATTGCGACCCAGAGGGCGAAAGACCTGTCTTACGGTGCTAAGCCCAAGATTAAGACTAAATGGAAAAAAGTCGCGTCAATCGCGATAGAGGAGGCTGTTAGTCCTGACTGTACTCTTGAATACCTGACCGGTGAAGAAGCCGTGGCGGCAAAAGAGGAAGCCAATAAGTTTGACTACAGGAAGTTCCTTGAGGAGAGCAGAAGGGCGGCTGCCGCAGAGGAACTCAGTCCGATAGAAAAAGATGTTAAGGCCTATCTCCATGACCGGAAAACAACGGATAAAGAGACCTTTGACGAACTTTTCAATGACAAAAAGGAAGAAAGTACTGACAGTACTACGGAATAAGTCCGTTCTGGTTGGTGTTACGGGTGGGGCGGCCGCCTATAAATCAATCGATCTGGTCAGAAGACTGAAGGAAGAAGAAGCATCTGTTTTCGTGATCATGACTGAAGCCGCCGGAAAGTTCGTAACTCCGCTTTCACTCGGGATTGCTTCACAGAACAGGGTCTGTTCTTCTCTTTTCGATGAGCCGATGGCGCATATAAAAATGCCCGCGGCTGCCGATCTGCTTGTCATCGCTCCCGCTACCGCCAATATAATATCAAAATTCGCCAACGGCATTGCGGACGATCTCCTGAGCACATGTCTTGTTTCCCACCCGGGCAAAACAATCATCGCGCCATCCATGAACTGGAGGATGTACCAGAACCGGTTTTTTCAGCAGAACCTCCAGAAGCTAACTTCCGCCGGGGTGATACAGGTGGGGCCAGAGAGGGGTGTCCTTGCTTGTGGAGAAGAAGGTCTGGGAAGGATGGCCGAGGTGTCCGATATAGTCGAGGCGGCTAAGGGGGCTTTAACCGATAGGGACCTCGTTGGTGAAGATATTATTGTGACCGCCGGACCGACAAGGGAGTATCTTGATCCAGTCAGGTTTATTTCGAACAGGTCCTCGGGGAAGATGGGATATGCTCTTGCCAGGGCGGCCAGGGACAGGGGGGCGGATGTCACGCTGATCAGCGGCCCTTCAGCGTTGGAACGTCCGGGTGGTTTGAAATTTGTGGAAGTGGAGACTTCCGCCGAGATGCTGAGTGCTGTAAAAAGCTATACCAGTAAAGCGACAGTGCTGATTATGGCCGCCGCTGTCTCGGACTTCGCACCGGCTATGCGATCAGACGCCAAGATCGAAAAAGATGGTAACACGACACTGCGTCTGCGCCTGACGGATGATATAATCTCAGAGGTCGCCGGGGCGGAGAAAAGGCCTTTTATTATCGGCTTTGCGGCTTAAACAGGCGGGAATATCGGGCGGGCAATGAAAAAAATGCAAAATAAAGGAATGGATATGATAGTATTTAATGATGTTACAGAGCCGGGATCGGGTTTTGACGTTGACACGAACAATGTGGTGATAATAGACAAAAAAAGGGAAACGTCCCCCGGCTTAATGAGAAAAGACGCGGTGGCCGAGTCCATCCTGGACAGGATGCTCGAAATCAGGGCTTGACTTTATTGCTGCAATTTGATAAAAATGTGAACAGGATATGTCATTAAAAGATATTGAAAAGCTTAAAGAAAGGGTAAAGAAAGACCCCGATTCCAAACTCTTTGTACCGCTGGGCGAGGCGTACAGGGAGGAAGGAATGCTCGACGACGCGTTGTCTGTGCTTTTGCGCGGGCTGGAACGACAGCCTGACTATATGAGCGCGAGGGTATCGCTCGGCAAGGTATATGCGGAGAAGGGCATGCTTGAAGCCGCGAAGATTGAGTTTGAGAGTGTAATAAGCTCCATCCCCGATAACCTGTATGCCCATAAAAAACTGGCTGAAATATACAGCTCCGTCGGGGAAGACGGACTCGCCGCGGAATCATTAAGGACCGTCCTGCGGCTGAACCCGATGGATGAGGACGCACTGGACAGACTAACAGGGCTCAGGGGCGAAATGTCCCATGCGCGGCCCGGCGCCACTGAACTGGCTGATGTTGAAGTGACTGCAAGTGAGGATGTCTCTGCTGAGGATTCCGTTTCCCTTACGGAAGATGCCGGTATGGATGATGCCGTGGTCGGGATGGCCCCCGAGGAGACAGTGCCATGGACATGGGATGATCCGGCGGCTCCGGAGGAGGAGTCTGGTGCGGAAATTGATGCCTTCAGGGGTTCCCTTTTCGGTAGTGGTGAAGCGCCGGACGAAGGCGGTGGAGAAGATGGCCTCGCGGAGCTGACTGAAGATATGATAAGCCAGAAAGGTGCTGGTGCTGATCGTAACGATGGGGTAGAGACATCTTTTGTCGATATCGGAGAAACCCTGATGACCGATAATTCCGCGATTAACGATATGACGGAAGATATGCCGTCGAACGGGATATTCGCGGAGGAGTGGGACACGGAAACAACGGAATCGCCGGCGGGGGGCGAAACCGTCAATGATGCAGATAGACTTATAGCCGGAGATGAGTATACCGGCGCGATGGATATATACAGGAGAATCCTGGTGTCTCGGCCCGATGACAGGAAGGTTTTGCAAAGGGTCGAAGATCTGAGGATGCTTTTAAAGCTGTTGGGCAAGGATTCGGATGCCCTGATCGGCAGGTTAAACTATTTTCTGGAAGCGGTAAACAAGAGGCGAGATGAGTTTTTCGGAAGTTCTTAAAGAGACTGTAGATAAGGTTAACGGGGCTGTGTCATCGATGATACTGGCGGTTGATGGTATAGTGGTGGAGGAGTATGTGTCGGAGAGACTGATTGATCTCACGGGGCTTGGCGCCGAGGCTTCCGCGATGATAAGGGACATAAGTTCCGCGGCTGAAAACCTCGGGCTTGGTGAGGCTGGAGAATTTTCTATAATCTCTGACAGATGTGGGATAATAATGCGAAGGATCAATAGTGAATATTTCATGGCGCTGGTGTTAAGGCCCGATGGTAATTATGGCAAGGGACGTTTTATCCTTAAAACCGCCATTCCAAAGATAGAAGGTGAATTCTAGGCCTCTTCCCCAGTCCCCCGCTGTAAGTAATTACCTTTACGACTGAAGACGGATTGAAACAGAATGGAAATTTTTGTAATACATGGAGCTAATTTAACCCGGCCCGGCATGCCGGAGACTGATAAGCATGAACGGGTTTCTATGCATGATGTGAACGGAGAGTTAAGCGGCCCGGCAATCGGAAGCTGTCCGGCTGCTGTCGGGGCGGCGGGAAAAAGCTTGTCGGAATGAACCGCATACAGGCTATAACCGGAGCCCTTGAGAGCAGGGGCATTGATGGCATCCTTATTTCCGATATCAGGAATATCAGATATCTATCAGGATTTAGTGGTTCTTCGGCCTGTCTGATCATCGCCGGGGGGGCGGGAATTTTCCTTACCGACGGCAGGTATAGGGAGCAGGCGGTAAATGAGATAAAGGGGTTTGAGGTTGTTATCGAAAAAAAAGAGCGCCACATAGAGATAATAGAGAGTGCGAAATCGCTGGGCGTCGGAATATTAGGTTTTGAATCGATGGTGCCGTATGCGTTTTATAAAAAACTCCTGAGGAAGGGCCTGAAGTTAAAGGCAGTTAATAACCTTGTGGAAGATATGCGCAAGATTAAGGACCGCCTTGAAATGAAGTCGATCAGAAAGGCGGTTGACAGGGCGCAGAAGGCATTTAAAGAGGTAAGGCCGTATGTAAGGAAAGGTTTTTCAGAGAAGCAGATAGCGCTCAGACTTGAGGAGACCCTGAAAAAAAAGGGTGTTCCGTATTGCCTTTTGATATAATAGTCGCATCCGGCAAGAATTCAGCCATGCCTCACGCCCGGCCAACGGACAGGAATATAAAGGCCGGCGACCTGGTGCTTATCGACTGGGGTGGTGAGGCTGAAGGATATTTTTCCGATATGACAAGGACTTTTTTAATGAATGGCGGCGGCATCGCCAAAAAAAAGAGATATACGAGACAGTCCTGCTTGCCAACAGAAAGGCCATTGACAGCGTTGCCGTGGGTGAGCATGTCAGAATGGTTGACAGGGCCGCGAGAGATGTTATAAAAAAAGCCGGTTACGGGGATTTTTTTGACCACGGCACCGGACATGGGGTGGGGCTTGATGTTCATGAACTGCCGCGTATTTCTCGGCTCGGCACCGGGCATATTCAGGAGGGGATGGTCTTTACGGTAGAGCCTGGCGTATATGTACCGGGAGTCGGAGGTGTCAGGATCGAGGATATGGTCTATGCGGAGGGAAACGGATGGGATCTCCTGACGGCCCTTCCGAAAGGGCTTGAAATAACCGGATAGATTCATATGACCGCTCAGGTCGGCGCCTCCTGAAAAGGGGTGAATTTACAGTTGATCTGGTACATTAGCCTTGATGCCCGCATGTGCGGCAGAGGATAAACAGGAGGAAGATACAATTGATTTCGACAAGTGATTTCAGGAAAGGTTTGAAAGTAGAATTTAAGGGCGACCCCTATGAGGTGGTGGACTTCCAGCATGTTAAAATGGGCAGGGGAGGCGCAATTGTAAGGACGAAGTTGAAGAACCTGAGGACCGGTGGTGTAGTGGAAGAGAGTTTCAGGTCCGGTGAAAAATTACCTCCTCCGGAGCTTGAGGAGAAAAAGATGCAATATTTATATATGCAGGATGACCTGTACTATTTTATGGATTCCGAGACATTCGAGCAGATACCTCTGACGGTCGCACAGCTGGGTGATTCAAAGCAGTTTCTGAAAGAGAGTATGGACGTCAAGATTCTTACCTATAGGGGGGAGCCTCTCAACGTCGAGCTTCCGATCTTTATTGAGCTGGTTGTTGCAAACACGGAACCCGGATTCAAGGGCAACACAGCGTCAGGGAGCGGAAAGCCTGCTACACTCGAAACCGGCGCCGTAGTCAGGGTGCCTTTTCATATAAATGAAGGGGATACCATAAAAGTGGATACGAGGACGTCTGAATACATAGAAAGGGTAAAATAATGGAGCTTGAGGATTTAAAAAGCCTGATTGAATTTCTCAAGGAAACCGACATAACTGAACTGCGGATTGAAAGGGACAACTCGAAAGTCAGGATAAAGAGGGGGCAGGTTGTCTCTTCACCGGAGGTCCCCGCGCCGAAGCCGGCTGTTGTGCAGGCTCCCGTCGCCGAAGAAGCGGAAGAGCAGGCGGAGAAGCTGCATACTGTTGCATCTCCGATAGTCGGTACGTTTTACAGGTCACCTACACCCGAGGCCCCTCCTTTTGTGAATGTAGGCCTGGCGGTAACACGGGGGCAGGTGCTTTGTATTATAGAGGCGATGAAGCTTATGAACGAGATCGAGAGCGAGGTCGATGGTGTTATCGCCAGGGTCCTTGTTGAGAACGGACAGGCCGTGGAATACGGAGAACCGCTTTTCCAGATAGAACCCGCGTGAACCTTTCCATCCGCTGTGTATTGCTATAGAGGGAAATCAGCAAACCCTGTCGCCGCCATTTAAATGAATCAGGAGAAACCTGGAAGGGTGCTTTAAGTGAAACTTTTCAAAAAGATATTAATCGCAAACCGGGGAGAGATTGCGGTCAGGGTGATCAGGGCCTGCAATGAACTCGGGATAAGGACGGTTGCAGTATATTCAGACGTTGACAGGGATTCACTGCACACGAGACTTGCGGATGAATCCGTATGTATAGGGCCCGCGAATTCCGCCCAGAGCTATAATAATATTCCCAACATCCTTACTTCAGCTGAAATAACCGATTCAGAGGCCATCCACCCGGGATACGGTTTTCTGTCCGAAAACCCTGATTTCGCGGAGGCATGCCAAAAATCGGGGATTGTATTTATCGGCCCGACACCTGAAAATATAAGGCTTGGTGGAAACAAGGCGAAGGCGAAGCAGGTTATGAAGCGCAGGGGGATCCCGGTTGTGCCTGGAAGCGAAGGTCCTGTTTTGTCAGAAGAGACGGCGCTTAAGATTGCCGGAAAGACGGGGTTCCCCGTGCTGCTCAAGGCATCGGCTGGTGGCGGCGGCAGGGGAATTAGGATAGCGAAAGATGAAAACGAATTCGGAAAGGCCTTCTTTATGGCGCAGAGAGAGGCATTCGCCTGCTTCGGCAATGGAGAGCTTTACATCGAAAAATACATCTCCGAAATGAGACATGTCGAGGTCCAGATAATCGCCGATACTAAAGGGAACATAATCCATCTGGGGGAGAGAGATTGTTCTATCCAGAGAAGGCACCAGAAAGTGGTTGAAGAAGCTCCGTCGCCTGTAGCAACCGAGAAATTCAGGAAAAAAATAGGTGAATATGCGATCAAGGCAGCGAAGGCGATCAGGTACAGGAACGCCGGCACTGTTGAATTTATTGTCGACCATCGCGGCAATATTTATTTTATGGAGATGAACACGAGGCTTCAGGTTGAACACCCGGTAACGGAATACGTGAGCGGTGTGGACATAGTCAAGGAGCAGATAAAGATAGCGGCGGGGATACCGCTGGAATTCCGACAGACGGAGATAAAAATTTCAGGCCACGCAATAGAATGCAGGATCAACGCGGAAGACCCCGTGACTTTCATCCCGTCTCCCGGGAAAATAAATTTTCTTTTGTTGCCGGGGGGCGCGGGAGTGAGGGTTGACACGGCGATCTATAACGGGTGTGTCGTCTCTCCCCATTATGATTCCCTGATCGCAAAACTGATAGTGCACGGCAGGGACAGGGACGAGGCCATCGCCCGCATGAAAAGGGCGCTGGATGAATTTATAATCGAAGGCATAAAGACCACTATCCCGCTTCATAAAAGGGTGATGAAAGACCCTGGTTTTATTAAAGGCGATTTTAATACTGGTTTTATAGAGAAGATGAACCTGTCGGTCCGCGCCTGAATCGCCGGAAGAGTTTTTTTCCGTCAGTATCCGGCGGGCCTCTCATCAGCCCCGGATGAATTCCCTGGAACAGGGAATTACCGCATCCATCACCAGTCACCGGATGTTTAAAAGTTTTCCTTCCGCTGTATAAATTTAAAATCACCCAGGCCATGTCTCCATCACCCCGTCGGGAAGTATACTGACAAAATTGTTCTAATAGTTACAATCATGAATTACCATCTAATGCCACTTTCCTTTAATATCAATGAGTTGCAACCTGGCACGCTTTTCGCAGTAACTATACAGATAAAGAGTCGCTATTAAGCATTATAAACTAAGAAGTGAAAGGAGATTTTGAATGAGACAGATAGCAGTTTACGGCAAGGGTGGAATCGGAAAGTCGACGACGACGCAGAATGTGGTTGCGGGTCTTTCAGAGGCGGGTTACAAATGCATGATAGTGGGGTGCGATCGAAAGGCTGACGCAACAAGATTGATACTCCACAAAAAGGCACAGACAACGGTTATGGACCTGGCAAGGGAGAGGGGGACGGTAGAGGACCTCGAAATAGAAGAAGTGCTGCTCACTGGTTATAGAGGCATCAGGTGCGCTGAGTCAGGCGGGCCGGAGCCCGGGGTTGGTTGCGCGGGGCGTGGTGTTATCACCGCCATAAACTTTCTCGAGGAAAACGGGGCCTATGAGGCGGACACGGACTTTGTCTTCTATGACGTCCTTGGCGACGTTGTCTGCGGCGGTTTTGCAATGCCTATCAGGGAAGGAAAGGCAAAGGAGATATACATAGTCACATCAGGTGAGATGATGGCGATGTATGCCGCCAACAATATATCGAAGGGTATCCTCAAGTATGCACAGAGCGGCGGTGTAAGAATCGGGGGACTTATCTGCAACAGCAGGGAAACGGACAAGGAATATGAATTGATCGCCGAGCTTGCAAAAAGGCTTAATACACATATGATTCATTTTATACCAAGAGAAAACGAGGTCCAGCGGGCCGAGTTGAGAAGGCAGACCGTGATTGAGTATTCCCCGGAGCATAAGCAGGCGGATGAGTACAGGTCGCTGGCCAAGAAAATAGCGGAGAACAAAAACTTCACCATCCCGACGCCGATGACAATGGATGATCTGGAACAACTGCTTATGGATTTCGGGATACTCGAGGCCGAGGAGCCGGAAGACGCAGCGGTATAGAAAATACAACTGAAGCGCTGAACCAAATGAATTGGATGAAACGGTCGGAGCGGCTGACGCCGCTCCAGCCTGCTTTGAACAGTTGAAAGAACAAATACAGGAGGAATGAATGAGTACATCCATTAAAGAGACTCAGAAAATGATAGAGGAAGTCCTGGACGCTTATCCTGAAAAGACGAGGAAGGTCAGGGCCAAACATTTAGCGGCAAATGACCCTACTGGACAATGCAGTACATGCCAGGTCAAGTCCAATGTAAAATCCAGTCCGGGCGTCATGACGGTTAGAGGGTGCGCGTACGCGGGTGCCAAGGGTGTCGTCTGGGGCCCTGTAAAAGACCAGATCACGATAAGCCACGGCCCTGTCGGCTGCGGCCAGTACAGCTGGTGGGCGAGGAGGAATTATTATAACGGCCAGACAGGCGTCGATACCTTCGGCACGATGCACATTACCACGGATTTCCAGGAAAAGGACATTGTTACGGAGGTGACAAGGGACTGGAGGCGGCGTTAAATGAAGTGAGAGAGCTTATGCCGCTGGCACGCGGAATCGGGATACTATCGGAGTGTCCGGTCGGGCTCATAGGCGACGACATTGAGGCTGTAGCAAAAAAGGTGGAAGGCGAATTCGGGTACCCCATAGTGCCTGTCAGATGTGAGGGTTTCAGGGGTGTGAGCCAGTCCCTCGGCCACCATATTGCCAATTACACCATAAGGGACCATGTGCTCGGCAAGGGCAAGATGGGGGAATCAACACCGTATGATATCGCCCTGATCGGAGATTACAATATCGGCGGTGATGCGTGGGCGTCGAGGAAGATGCTTGAAGAGATGGGCCTGAGGGTCATCGCCCAGTGGACGGGTGACGCGTCTGTAAACGAACTCGGCATCGCGCCAAACGCAAAACTCAATCTCATTCATTGCTACCGTTCAATGAACTACATATGCAGGCATATGGAGGAAAAATACGGTGTTCCGTGGGTTGAGTTTAATTTCTTCGGCCCTACAAAGATATACGAGAGCCTTAGAACGATTGCATCGCATTTTGATGACACCATCAAGGAGAATGCGGAGAAGATGATAGAAAAATACAGACCCGCGATGGATGAGGTAATTGAGCACTATAAGCCGAGGCTCGAGGACAAGAAGGTAATGCTTTATGTGGGCGGCCTGAGACCGAGGCATACCATCGGTGCGTATGAGGATCTTGGTATGGAGGTTGTAGCGTCAGGATATGAATTCGGGCATGACGATGATTACAAGAGGACATATACCGATATGAAGGAAGGTGCGGTAATCATGGATGATGCCACGCTATATGAGTTGGAGGAGTTTACGAGAAGGCTCAAACCGGACATGGTCGGCGCGGGAATAAAAGAAAAATATTCCTATCACAAGATGGGTGTGCCTTTCAGGCAGATGCATTCATGGGACTACAGCGGACCATATCACGGTTTTGACGGATTCCCGGTATTTGCCAGGGATATGGATATGACGGTGAACAGCCCGACATGGGGTCTGATACGGAGGAAAAAATGAAAATAAAAGACCATAACGAACTTTTTCAGCAGCAGGAATATATTGAACAGTTCAAGAACAAAAAGGAATTTGAAAACCCGTGGCCTGAGGAAAGGGTCAAAGAGGTGGCCGAGTGGACAAAGACGGAGGATTACAGGGAGAAGAACTTTGCTCGCAAGAATATAAAGATTAATCCCGCGAAGGCGTGCCAGCCGCTCGGCGCGATCTTCTGCGCATCCGGGTTTGCGGGCTGCATGCCGTTTGTTCAGGGTGCCCAGGGCTGTGCCGCTTACTTCCGGAGTCATCTGAACCGGCATTTCAAGGAACCGATGGCTGCCATATCTACATCCATGACAGAGGACGCGGCTGTCTTCGGCGGGTTGAACAACATGCTCGAGGGCCTGGGCAACGCCCATACCCTGTATAGTCCGAAGATGATCGCTGTCTGCACTACCTGCATGGCGGAGGTTATAGGTGATGACCTGAACTCATATATAAGGCAGGCGAAGGACAAGGGCATAATACCGAATGAACTGCCGGTGCCGTTCGCGCATACGCCCAGTTTTGTCGGCTCACATATCACGGGTTACGACAACATGCTGAAGGGCATACTCACTACCCTCACCGCCGGCAGGAAAAGAAAGCCTAACGGGAAGATTAATATTATTCCGGGATTTGATACATATACAGGTAACTACCGGGAGATAAAGAGGCTTCTCAAGGCAATGGATGTCGATTTTACGCTTCTTTCGGACGTGAGCGATATCTTCGACTCTCCGAACACCGGTGAATACAAACTCTATCCGGGCGGTACGCCGCTGGAGGATGCGGCTGACTCAATAAACGCAATGGCTACTGTCTCGCTCGAGAGGTATTCAACCATGAAGACCAGGACTTACATAGAGAAAGAGTGGGGCCACGAGGCGCCGGTGCTCCCGCCAATCGGCATAAAGAACACCGATAAATTTTTTGATGAGATAAGCAGGATCACCGGGAAGCCTGTTCCCCAGGAGATTGAGGATGAGAGGGGAAGGGCGGTTGACGCAATGATAGATTCGCATCCATATGTCCACGGAAAGAGATTTGCCATGGTTGGAGATCCAGACCTTTTGATGGGATTGATGAGCTTCATTATGGAAATGGGAGGCAAACCGGTACATATCATATGCACCAACAGTGATAAGAGATTCAGGAAAGAAGCCGAGGCGTTTCTGGGTGAAAATCCCTTCGGACAGGAGGCGACGGTATACACAGGAAAGGATATGTGGCATATGAGGTCACTGCTGTTTACCGATCCCGTTGACATGCTCATCGCGAATTCATACGCGAAGTTCCTCTGGAGGGATACCGGAACACCGCTGGTAAGGATGGGGTTTCCCCTGTTTGACAGGCATCACCTCCACAGGTATCCCATTGTCGGGTACCAGGGTGTGCTGAATATGGTGAACTGGGTTGTCAATACAATCCTTGACGAGATGGACAGGAAGTCTATCAACACAACGAGTTTTGATGTTATAAGGTAGATACTAATTGCGAGTTACGGGTTGCGAGTTTCGTCCTAGCCCGTAACTCGCCAAAAGAGATATAATAATGTTAACTACTACTGATAAATTTTTAGAAAGCGGCTGCGACATAGAGAAAAAGGACAAGCTTTGCAGGAGCCGCGGTGGTGAGTCATGTGCCTTTGACGGGGCGATGATAGTGCTGCAGCCGATTGCGGACACGGCGCATCTTGTCCATGGTCCTATCGCGTGTTGCGGTAACACATGGGAAGGCAGGGGCACATTGTCAACGGCTGTAGCGGCGCGCGGAGACACGCCCCTGCACGGGATGGGATTCACCTCTGATATTAATGAACTGGATATAGTCTATGGATCGGAGGAAAAACTCTATAATGCCATCGTCCGGACCTTTAAATCCGTACAACCGAAGGCGATCTTTGTTTACTCCACCTGTGTAAGCGGCCTTATTGGAGAGGACCTGGATGCCGTCTGCGGAAAGGCCGCGAATATTTGCGGCATAAAGGTTATACCTGTTAACGCGCCCGGATTTGTTGGTCCTAAAAACCTCGGAAACAGGATAGCGGGAGAGGTATTGCTTGATCATGTGATAGGCACGGGAGAACCGCCTGTTCGTCCTTCCACAGGGGAAGTGTCTGTAAACCTTATTGGGGAGTATAACATCGCGGGCGACCTCGGGCTTGTCGAGCCGGTGTTTAAGGAGGCGGGAATAAGGATACTGTCGAGGATCACGGGTGACGCAACCTTTGAAGAGATAACCTATGCCCACGGCGCTGATATGAATCTGGTTGTCTGCGGTCGCGCTCTTGTGAATGTCGCAAGGGAGATGGAAAGAAGATACGGCATTCCCTATGTTGAGGTCTCCTTTTTTGGAAAGACCGAGATGGCGAAGGCGTTGAGAATGATAGGTTCAAAGTTCAAAGTTAAAAGTTCGGGATTTCACCTGTCGGATAAAGTTGAAGCCATTATTGAGAGTGAGGAAAAAAGACTTTCTGAAAAATTAAAGGCATACTCTCACCTCAGAGGCAAAAGGGCTGTTCTTTATACCGGTGGCGTTAAGAGCTGGTCTTTTATATCGGCGCTTCTCGATCTAGGGATTGAGGTGGTTGCGGTCGGCACCAGGAAGAGCACCTTTGAGGACGAGGAGAAGATGAAGATCATACTTGGCGGGGACGCCCTTCTGGTTGAGGATGTCACACCGGCAAACCTGCGCAGGCTTATGAAGGAGAGGGACGCGGACATCCTTGTCGCCGGAGGCAGAAACCTCTATCTCGCCATGAAGGAAGGGTTTCCATTCGTGGATGTGAACCAGGAGAGACATACAGCCTATGCCGGATATGGCGGGCTTGTGAACCTTGCGGAGCAGATAAGCAACAGCATTAAATTTTTCGACCGGGAGTTAAAAGCCGGGGGGCATGGGTCTTTTGTCCGTGAAATTAAAACCCTGGAGCCGGAAGTTAAGAGGGATATCCTGATAAATCCCGTGAAACATTCCCAGTCGATCGGGGCGGCGATCGCCCTGCAGGGCATAGACAGGGCGATCCCAGTTATTCATGGGGCGCAGGGCTGTAATTTCCTCGCAAAGGTGCTCATAACAAAGCACTTCAGGGAACCCATCGCCCTTATGAGTACAAAACTGTTTACTGAAGATGTTGTGATGGGAAGTGAGGAGAAACTGACAGATGTCCTGGAAGATGTTATTCAGAAACAGCAGCCCGATATGATAGGCGTCCTCACTTCGGGACTTTCAGATGTGAAAGGCGATGATGTGGCCGGCGCGATAAAAAGATTCATGTCTTAACGACCCGACCCCGAGACCTCTATCGGGGGGATTCAGGATTCAGGCTGCGCGATTGTATATGTTTCAACCCCTGATTATGAAGGGGGTATGGAGTCCGGATATGCAAAGGCTGTTGAGGCGGTGGTTGCTTCCGTCGCCGGAAGCCGCAAACCGGCGACCTCAATCCATGGCTCCAGGATTAACGTACTTGCCGGTTCTCATCTGACACCGGCCGAATTTACGGAGTTGCGAGAGATGATCGAAGCTTTCGGGCTGGACCCGGTTATTCTGCCGGATCTCTCTGCGCTAGACGGGAGCAGACAGGAATTCTCGGTGCTTGCATCCGGAGGGACAAAGACGACTGAGATAGAGACAATGGGTTGCTCCGGATTTACGATGGCGATAGGGATGAGCATGGAAGGGGCGGCAAAGATTTTAAAAGAGAAATTCGGTATTGAATATACTATGTTCGGGAGTCTTTCCGGACTCCGGGGAGTGGATGCATTCATCGAGACGCTATCGGCGTTAAGCGGTCGCCCGGTGCCGCCTAAATATGAAAGACAGAGAAGGGTGCTGATTGACGGAATGAGAGACGCCCATTTCTACTTTGGCGGCAAAAGGGCCTGCATGGCCTTGGAGCCGGACCTTTCGGTCCAGGTCTCGATGCTGCTTGATGAGACGGGCGCTGAAGTCAGTCTGTCTGTAGTTCCGACCAGGTCGGCGTCCTTGGGCGGAATTTACGCGAGACATGTGCGGGTCGGCGACCTGTTTTCGATAGACGGAGAATTCGACCTTTTAATCGCGAGTTCCCATGCGGAGGACGCAGCCGTAAGGCTCGGAGCGCCATTGTATCAGATGGGATTTCCGGTCTATAAGATTCTGGGCAATAACTCAAGGGTCACCATAGGATATAGAGGGACGCTTATGATGATTAATGAGATGGCCAATTTGATGCATTAATAAATGACGGAGGTGGAGTAATGAAGGTAGCATTTGCAACAACAGACGATATAAATGTTGATGAACATTTTGGCAGGGCCGGCAAGTTCGCCATATATGAATTAAGAAAGGACGGTTATCAACTTATTGAGATAAGAAAATTTGCCGAAGGCAGGGATACTGCTATAGAGGAGACAAAGGGAAAGGGACAGATACATGATGACAGGGTGAGAAGCAAGGTTGAGAGACTTGAGGACTGTAAGATCATATACCTTACAGAAATCGGCGGCCCGTCGGCGGCAAGACTTGCGAGAAAAGGCATAATGCCTGTAAAGGTGAAAGAGGTGGTTCCTATTGAGGAGGCCCTCAATAAACTCCTTGAAACCGTGAAGACATCTCCGCCACCGTGGCTCAAAAAGGCGATGGAGATCAGTTAGCCGTCAGGATTCAGCCAAAGCTGATTAATACCAGTAGAATATTTACTAACTTTGATTTTTTATTGATAGCTGTCAGCTGATTGCTGATAGCTTACAAAAAAGGAGGAAGAAAAGATGAAAATGATCAGGGCATTTATAAGACCGGAGAAGGAGCAGGAAGTAGTCTTGGCATTAGAGGGCGCGGGTTTTCCGTCCGTTACAAAGATGCCGGTATTCGGAAGGGGAAAACAGAAAGGACTTCAGGTGGGACCAGTGCATTATGATGAACTCCCAAAGGCCCTGCTCCTGATTGTTGTCGATGACGAGGACCAGGAGAAGGTTGTAAATTTAATACAGACTAAGGCGAGGACGGGATTTATCGGCGACGGCAAGATATTCGTCAGCCCGGTGGATACCGCTTACACGGTCAGGACTGGAGAGGAAGGCCTATGAAAGAAATCATTGCAATTATCCGGAGGGACAAGGTCCCTGAAATTAAACAGGCGCTTGAGGATATTGGATATCCGTCACTCACGATCCAGAGCGTGGATGGAAGAGGGAAGCAGAAGGGTGCCATGTGCGCCGAGATGGACTCGGAAATGCCGGAGAGTTTCTGCACAACGGCCAAACTGAAGCCGACGCCTTCCATCTATGCCCTCGAGCATACACTGCCGAAGGTCGCCCTTTACGTGCCGAAGAGGATGCTTACTATAGTAGTGCCTGACGACCTGGTTACAAAGATTGTTAAAGCTATAGTAAGGGTAGGACAGACAGGCAAGCACGGTGACGGGAAGATATTTGTCATGCCGATAGGCGGGGCCATAAGGATAAGGACAGGTGAAGCAGGCGGTGAGGCGATAGCTTAAAAAGGGATTGGATAACTCCCCCAGCCCCTCTTAACCTAAGAGGGGAGTTATTCTCCTCCCCTTACTTAAGGGGTTGGGGGAGGGGTTACTCCGTCCCCCTTTGGAAACGTGGGATATAGGGGGATTTTTTAATACAACTAGAAAGGAGAAATTATGCAACAAACTACTTGCTACACAAGGGGTGGGAGCGCATGGATCCCGAATTATATCGAATCAATTGATGTTGAAAAATGTCTGGGCTGCGGACGATGCTATAAGGTATGCAGCAGGACCGTTCTTGAGCTTATCGAGAAACCGTTTGAAGGTGAGGACGAGTATGGAGACGATATGGGCAATAAGGTGATGTCTGTTGCAAATCCGGACGACTGTATCGGCTGTGGGGCGTGCGCCAAGATATGCACCAAGAAATGCCATCTGCATACGGCTATGGTGTAATACGTTCTATGTTCAACGTTCTATGTTTGAACGTTGAACTTCTTCTATCCGTTACGCCATGACCGCTCAATCAAAATAAATATTAGACTTAATATTTCTTTCCTAGTATAATTTCGTCAAAGCTGGAGGGAAATATGAATATGCGATTGAGATCAGAAGGATATGTTTTATTTTTTCTTGTTTTCTTGTTTATCTGTTATCCGGCGGCGGTATCCGCCTCCGGAAAATTCGCGGGCGCCGAAGAGATAAGATTAAGCGCCCCGACGCAGGCTTGCATCGCCTGTCATAAGGCGGTCAGCCCCGGCATTGTGAGCGACTGGCTCTCCAGCCGGCACGCAAAGATAATCCCGGCCGAGGCGATGAAGAAACCGGCACTTGAGAGAAGGATCTCGTCGGACAGACTTCCTGATGAGTTGAGTGTATACGCGGTTGGCTGTTATGAATGTCACAGCCTTAATCCCGTAAGACACAAAGACAATTTTAATCATATGGGCTATATGATAAATGTTGTCGTCTCCCCGAACGACTGTAGCACCTGCCATCCCACAGAGGCTGATCAGTATGCGCGAAGTAAAAAGGCCAACGCCTATAAAAACCTGATGAAAAACCCCATATATCACAACCTGGTCAAGACGATCACCGGTATAAAAAAGGTCGAAAACGGGAAACTCGTTTCGCAACCGCCTTCTGAAATGACCCTGCGGGAGACATGTCTCGGCTGCCACGGCACAAAGGTGGAGGTCAGAGGTCTGAAAAAGGTATACGCCGGGAGCGCGTGGGGCGAGATTACCGTCCCGGACCTTACAAACTGGCCGAGCCAGGGTGTCGGCAGGGAGAATCCCGACGGCAGTATCGGGGCCTGTACGGCCTGTCATCCGAGGCATGGTTTTTCTATTGAAGTCGCCAGAAAACCATACACCTGCGCCCAGTGCCACCTCGACCCTGATGTGCCGGCGTGGAATGTATACAAGGAGAGCAAGCATGGGGCGATCTACGCCTCGAAAAAGGATGATTGGGATTTCGGGGCGGTCCCGTGGGTGCTTGGAAAAGACTTTAATGCCCCGACCTGTGCCACATGCCATGTCAGCCTGATCGTATCACCAGATGGCGAAGTGATTGCCGAACGGACCCATGATTTCGGGGCGAGACTATGGGTGAGGCTCTTCGGGCTTATCTACAGCCATGCCCAGCCGGTATCAGGGGATACGTCGATAATCAGGAATAAGGACGGCTTGTCGATGCCGACTGCGTTCACAGGTGAACCGGCAACGAAATATCTTATAGACGGAGCCGAACAGGACCGCCGGAAGGGCGTAATGAAAGAGATCTGCCGGGGCTGTCACGGCACGTCCTGGATAGACAACCATTTCGAGAAACTGGATAATACCATTAAAGAGACGAATGAGATGACGCTCTCTGCGACCCAACTTATGGTGGAGGCATGGGAAAAGGGGATAGAGGACATATCCAATCCGTTTGACGAAGAGATAGAAAAACTCTGGATAAAACAGTGGCTCTTCTATCCCAGTTCCATACGATATGCGTCCGCCATGACCGGGGCGCCTGATTATGCAAGCTTCAAGAATGGATGGTGGGAGCTTTCCGATAATCTCCGGAAGATGAGAAACAGGATAGACATCAAGGAACATATAATGAAACACCAGTCGGAATAGGAACCAATACCAGCCATGAAGATAATCGCGATTCTCGGCAGCCCCAGGGAGAACGGAAATACAGAGCTGCTGATGAAAGAGACTGTAAGGGGCGTGCGGTCATCAGGCCAGGAGGTGAAGACCTTCATACTGAACCGGATGAACATACAGCCATGCCAGAACTGCGGCGGCTGCGAAGAAACAGGGGAATGTATAATTGATGACGATATGCCGGAAATATACCTTGATATACGCGCGGCCGACAGGATAATTCTGGCGTCGCCGATTTTTTTCTTCGGGCTCAGCGCCCAGACAAAGGCCATGATAGACCGCTGCCAGAGTTTCTGGTGCGGGAAATACCTTCTTGGAAGGCCGGTGCCTGAAGGCATATATGGCCGCAAAGGGCTTCTGCTGCTGGTGGGAGCGATGGAGAAGGAGATAGGGGTGACATGCTCGGATGCCACGGCAAAGGCCTTTTTCAGGACAATAAACGTTCAGGAACACGGGACCCTGAGCTTTCTGGGAATAGACGCGAAAGGCGCTGTTAAGGACCATTCCACAGCGCTGAACGATGCATTTGAAGCCGGCAGGATTCTGACCGGCGGCTGACGCGTCTGAATACGTTGTTCAGGTTAATTTTTCCATGTAATCTTCCCATTCCAGCGGAAGCATGGATTTCTTTTTGTTGTTGCATTCCTTGCATGCCGGAACTGTATTGCCTTTAGTGGTTTTTCCGCCTCTTATTAGAGGCACGATATGGTCCATGGTAAGTTCTCCGGGACGGAATTCCTTTTTACAGTAGTAACACCGGCCTCCGGCGAGTTTTCTTTTCCACCATTGTGATTTTCTGATTTCCCGGGCCCTGGCCCGCTCTCTCCTCAGTTCTTCATCTGTGACATCAGATGTGAAAAAATCCATATTTTATTTAATCTCCCCCCAGTGAACGGCCCTATTCCTTCCTCCGTTTTTTGCGTGGTAGAGCGCCTGGTCGGCCCGGCCTATAAGCTCTTCCTTGGTCTCGGCGTCTAAAGGTGAAGTCGCTATGCCGATACTTATCGTAATTTTAATTGAGGCGCCATCTGCTGAAAAAGAGGTGTTCATGATGGATTTTCTCAACCTCTCGGCGATCATGCCCGCGCCTTTTTTGTCTGTCCCGGGCAGCACGGCGGCAAATTCCTCGCCGCCATACCGCGCGGGTATGTCTATGTCCCTTATCGTCTCTCTTAAGACATTCGCCACCCCTTTCAGCACAAGGTCTCCGGCGGGATGCCCGTATGTATCGTTGATTTTCTTGAAATAGTCTATATCCGCAATCAACAGTGATATGGGCGAGGAGAACCTGTTCAGCCGTCTGAGTTCCTCCGACAATTTCTCCTGAAAGGTCCTGTGGTTATAGAGTCCGGTAAGACCGTCGGTGGTGGCGAGCTTTTCTATCTCCGCGTGCAGTTTCGCGTTAGCGATTGATGTTGACGCCTGGTTGCACATAACTTCCAGCAGTCCGGTCTGGAACGTATCAAAGGCATCTTTTTTTCCGGAAAGCAGGACAAAGAGTCCGAGAAGCTGCTTTTCATAAAGCATGGGCAAGGCTATAACCGACCGGATGTTTTCGGTCTTAAAAGGCATTATCCGGATGGGATACCCGGCAGTGTCGCTCACGTAATGCCTCTGCCTGTTCACAGCCGCGAAATTGATGATCGTGCTCCTGAGATCGAACAGTCTTTTGTCTACTGATAATTCTCCTGTGTGATATCTTAATTCATATTTCCTGTCCCTTCGAATAAAGATGAAAGCCTGTGAGTCTGTCACCTTTTCAGCCGCTTCGCAGAGCTTCCTTGCCGTCACATTCAGGTCGAGCGACGAGACAAGGTTCGCGCTCTCCTCCTTGAGTATTCTCAACCCGAAGACATCGCGCTTTATCATCGAATATACCCTTTCCCTATCAAGTATCCTGATGATATGCCCGGAGAACATCCTGGCGGTGTCCCTGTCCGATTCAGTGAAGGCGTGATATCTAGAACTGTCCACGGTCAGCACCCCAACCGGTAGTTGACCGTCCAGCAGAGGGACCGCGATAATAGAAGAAATCTTGAGGTCCTTTATATATCCGGCATCAAGTGCTTTTTTATTCAGTTCGCCGAAAAGAAGCGTTTTTCTCTCTTTTACGCAGATATTCAGGACACCTCTGCCGTCGATTATAATATCGTCTCTTTCCCAGGTCGAACATCTCAGGTGAAAGCTGTCACCATCGGGTATAAAGAGGTTGGCGGAATCCGCGAATGTCGCCTGTTTGACCGTAAGAAGCATGTCCATGATCTCTTCGTCGGTCTTCAGCATTGACGCAAAGTGATGGG
Source organism: Nitrospirota bacterium (assembly GCA_024275975.1). Lineage (GTDB taxonomy): Bacteria > Nitrospirota > Thermodesulfovibrionia > Thermodesulfovibrionales > UBA6898 > JAJRYC01. The sequence goes on from JAJRYC010000090.1 coordinate 55,100, forward strand.
AAAGGACCTCGGTGTTCTCAAGTGATTCCATGCCGGTTTCACTCATTACTTCCCTCGCGTTTTCACTGATCGACCGCAGGGACGACATCGCCTTCTCTTTCTCCTTTCTCAGGTTATTGAATATCAGGATGGATATGGCGGCCGTCAGGATCAAAAAGACTGAAAAAACCGTTTCTTCGAAGACATCCTTCCCGGAGATGAAAGTCCTCAGTTCCAGAAACGGCATCAGCAGTGACAGGGATATGACGGTCCCGGGGCTGTAAAAGGCAGCGGTAGTGAGAATAAAGGGAAAATAGGCCAGGTTTAGCCATGGCAAGTTAAGGGCGTGTGATGTTCCGGCGATGATTAACGCGATAGAAAAGAGGAATTCGACCTGAAATGCCCTTTTCTTATCCGTAAAGTGCAGTATCGAATATATTAGAACTGTTGATAAGCTTAATAAAAACCAGAATAGAGGTTTTTTTTCAGGGAGAAAAACCAGCAGGCCGAACCAGGTGGAAACAATAAATAAGAGGGCTACGCCTCTCTTTATCCTGGAGCCCTGCCCTTTTTTAGCTCCTCTTCCCTGAAGAATTTTCTGTAAAGGACTTCCCATTCAGGACTTCCTTCTACCAGTTTTTTCGAAAATGACTGGAGTTTTCGCCTGACAATCTGATCTATCTCCTCCCCTACATTAAGCTCGGCAATAATCGCGCGCTTTATCCCGCGCCTGATCACACTTTTATCTTCGATCAACTCTACCAGATCTTTTTCGATAAGGTTTCCAAGAAGAACATGACTTAAATGTGAAATCTTATCATCGGAGAGCATCATAGGACGATATTTCTTTCTCTTACCAGTCTGCTTTTCGTCAAATCGAACAGTTTTCTGTAATCCATCCTGCCACGTTCTATGTCCGACTCATGTTTTTTAAGGATCTCTCTCACCTCATCGTTAAGCCTGTCTTCCACTAAAAGCTCTTCCATGATTATGCTCTCGACGTTAACCAGAAATTTATCCACGGGTATCTTCGGCCTGATAAGCCCCTGAGATATCAGGTTGTTTGATATCTTTTTCGCCATTATCGGCACCCAGGATTTAGGAATCTTCATATTATCTTTCTACAAATGAAAGTAATGCTATATTTCTTGCCTTCATGATCATTTATTTAAGTTCCCTCTGGTGTTTGGCGCATGTGCCGGTCATTCTCCTTGAAAGTATCTTGCCTCTATCGGTAAGATAGCTCTTGAGGAGTCTGAGATCTTTATAGTCTATGAACTCCGTTTTTTCAGAGCAGAATTTGCAAAATTTTCTTCTCTGAAATCTTCTCTGCTGAAATGCCATTGTTCCTCCATATTATATATTATAATGTTTTAGTTTGCTATGCTTCCTAAAATGGTTCAATATCTGTGGTCTCTTCAGGTGGAGTAATATCTCCCCCGCCGGCTCCGGCAGTCTCCTGTGAGGCTCCCTTCTTTGGTGAAAGGAACTTCACCGACTGCGCTACAACCTCGAATTTGCTTTTCTGCTGACCCTCGGATTCCCAGCGCCGTTCCTGTAACCTGCCCTCTACAAGAGCTGAACTTCCTTTGTTCAGAAACTGGCCGCATGATTCCGCCTGCTTTCCGAAGACCACAATGTCTATAAAAGTCGTCTCCTGTTTCATTTCATCGCCCTGTTTGTACCTGTAGTTAACGGCCAGCCTGAATGATGATACAGGAGTTCCCTGCGGCGTATACCTTAATTCGGGATCTTTTGTGAGATTTCCAATCAGTATAACTTTGTTGTACATTTAGACCTCACTTTCGGTCTCTTCAGTTGTTTTAGTTGTAGCCGCAGTTGTTTCGACCGCCGCTGTTTCAGTTGCAGCCGCTTCAGTTGCAGCCGCTTCAGTTTCTGTCGCTTCAGTTGCTGCTGCTTCAGTTTCTGCTGCTTCAGCCGCCGCTGCCGCTTCGACCGCTGCTGCTTCAGCCGCCGCCTGAACACTCTCAAGGCGCTTAATCTGCTTCGACCCAAGTTTTACAACCATGAATTTTATGACCGGATCAAAGACCTTGTATAATTCTTCAAGTTTCTTTATTGTTGCGGGGGGTGTTTTGAAGATCAGGAGCACATAATAGCCTTTGCTATGCTTGTTGATCTCATAGGCCAGTTTCTTTCTGCCCCATAAGTCGGTTTTAAGTATCTCTCCGCCTGCCTTGACAACGACATCCGAAATTCTTGAAATGGCTGTGTTGATTTCCTCGTCCGGCAACGCCGCATTAAGGATTACAATGTTTTCGTATATGTCCAATGATGAACCTCCTTCTGGATTTTTCCTGAAAGCTCAGGATTAAAGCCCTTTCCAAGGGAAAGAGCAAGGAACCATATTTTATAACATGTAAGACGATGTTGCGTCAACAGGAAATGAGGTTCAACGTTCTATGTTCAAGGTTCTACGTTAACAGACTAAAAGCAAAAAGCACCAACAGGAAAAGAAGTTCAACGTTCCATGTTTAGAGGCAGTTGAACTTTGTTTTGTCCTTTTGTCTGTTACGCTATGCTCTATGCACTATGCGTCGTTATCCTTTGCGTCGTTATCCGTTGCGCTATGCTTTTTTTGTAGCTTTTGCGACATTATTGTTCTTGTTGTCGGGTCGCATTTCTCCTGAAACTCCACGTTATCAACGAGTTATCGTGATGGCACCGCTGTTGCTCTATATAAGCCGAGAAAAATGTATTTTAAGGAGAGAGATCCAAAATGAAAAGATATTTTACGCCCCAGGAGAAAAGTTCAGTTTTCAGCCGGCATCCATGTTTTTCTTTGGACGCTCACGATAAATTCGGCAGAATACATCTGCCGGTTGCGCCTGCCTGTAATATTCAGTGCAGGTACTGCTCAAAGAAATACGATTGCGCTAACGAGTCAAGGCCAGGCATCGCCAGCAGGGTTTTAAATCCGAATGAAGCACTCGAAAGGGTCAGGTCTCTGGTTGAAAGGAACGAACGGCTGAGTGTAATCGGGATAGCCGGTTCCGGAGACCCGCTGGCTAATGACGCGACTTTCGAGGTCTTCGGCGCGGTCCACCGGGAGTATCCTGATTTGACGCTCTGTGTCTCGACAAACGGACTTCTCCTTTCCGAAAGGCTTGAGGACCTTCTTGAAGCCGGGGTGAGCAGCCTAACCATAACCATTAACGCTGTCCGGCCGGAGATCGCCGTCAACGTATATTCATGGGTGTCGTACAGGGGTGAACTTTACAAGGGCATGGAGGCGGCCGAATGCCTGCTCGGGAACCAGTGGGCGGGGCTGAGAGCGGCTGTTGAGACAGGACTTATCGTGAAGATTAATACTGTTCTGATCCCGGGCGTCAATGACATTGAGATTCCATCCGTGGCGCGCGCCGCCGCTGACACAGGAGCGGACATCATGAACATAATGCCGCTGATCCCCAAGGCCGAATTTGAAGATAAACAGAGACCATCTCATGAAGTTGTCAGCCGGTTACGCTGTGAGTGCGAAAAGTTTATGCCTCAGATGAGCCATTGCAGGCAGTGCAGGGCGGACGCCTGCGGCACAATCGGCGAGGACAAGGATATGGAGCTTGAGGTGCTGTTGTCGAGAATCGGAGAAGAATATTGTGATATGGTTTTATAAAAAAAGCTCTATATGCGGGTCCGGGGCTTTCATGGTAACGGTGCTGTTTTTTTTTCTGTTGTTTCTTTCCGGAAAGGCTTTTGCCGGGCCGCGGGATGAAATAACCGTATCCGCCGCCATGAGCCTGAAGGATGTCTTTGAAGAGATTGGAGAGATGTTTGAGCTGAATCACAGAAACGTGAAAGTCTATCTCAATTTCGGGGGATCAGGCGCGCTCAGAAGGCAGATACAGGGAGGAGCTCCCGTGGATGTATTCGCCGCCGCGTCGGCATGTGATATGGACGAACTCTCCGCCAAGGGGCTGATTGTCGGAGAATCGAGGCGGAGCTTTACTGGAAATAGTATCGTCCTGGTTGTGCCGGCTGATTCAGAGTTGCGTATAGGGTCTTTTCATGACCTGTTAAAGGGCGGGGTAAAAAGGGTCGCTATCGGCAATCCCGGGACTGTTTCCGCAGGAAGGTACTCACGGGAAGTATTGAAGTACCTTCGTCTCTGGAATATGCTGAAGGACAGAATTATTTTTACCGAAAATGTGCGGCAGGTGATGGATTATGTGGCCAGGGGTGAAGTTGACGCCGGTATGGTGTATGTGACTGATACGAGAATGCGCCCTGAGGCCGTAAAGGTGATCGCCGGGGCGCCGGAAGGGAGCTATGGACCCGTGGTTTATCCCGTGGCGGTTGTAAAAGGCGCCCGGAATGAGAAACTGGCGAGAGAGTTCATTGCACTTGTGTGGTCCGATAGCGGAAGAAATATATTATCAAAATACGGGTTTCGGCCCTTAAGTCGAGGAGATAAAAAATGAACGGTTCCGTGCTGTTTTCCCTGAGACTGTATCTTCAGGTGGCTTTGACCGCAACATTCTTTGTGATACTCGTGGGAGTATGTATCGCCTATCTTCTTGCGAGGAAGGATTTCAGGGGAAGGGACCTGATCGACAGCCTTGTCACTCTTCCCCTCGTGCTCCCGCCTACAGTGACCGGCTATTATCTCATCATACTCTTTGGAAAGAGCGGGTTGATAGGGAAACATTTATTCACCTTGATGGGCTGGAATATCATGTTCACATGGTACGCCGCAGTCCTAGCGTCATTCGTGGTGGCTCTGCCTCTGATGATAAAGACCGCCAGGGCCGCAATCGAGTCTGTTGACAAAAACCTGATTAACGCCTCCCATACACTGGGCCGTTCGGAAGTTGAAACCGTCTTTAAAGTTATACTTCCCCTCTCCGGAAGAGGACTGGTGGCGGGCGCTGTCCTTTCATTCGCGCGGGCGATGGGAGAGTTCGGCGCCACGCTGATGCTTGCTGGGAATATACCCGGCAGGACGGACACCATGCCTCTTGCCATATATACCCTGGCCAATAGTGGTGACCGGTCGGGCGCGAATATAATGGTGCTGATCTTTACCGTAATTTCCGGGCTATTTCTTTATATCTCCAACAGATTTGCGATGAGGACCGCCTGATGGGTCTGTCGGTCAGGATATTTAAAAAAGTGGATGAATTCACCCTTGATGTAAAATGGGACACAGGCAACGATCTTTCTGTGCTATTTGGACATTCAGGCGCCGGGAAATCAATGACACTTCAGATGATTGCAGGTATTGCAAGACCTGATTACGGATGCATAAGCTTGAATGGAAAGGTGCTCTTTGACAGCTCCAGTGCGATCAATCTTTTACCACAGCAGCGTTCTTTCGGGTATGTATCCCAGGATCCGGCGCTTTTTCCGCATATGAAGGTAAGGGACAATATTCTATACGGTACCAAAGGGATTATCAGGGCTGAAAGGAGAGCGATGGTTAATGAAATGATCAGGCTTCTCCGTCTCGGTGGGCTTGAAAACAGACTGCCGTCTGAAATATCCGGCGGACAGAAACAGAGGGTTGCTCTCGCGAGGGCGCTTGTGAGGAGGCCTGACGCCCTTCTTCTGGATGAACCTTTTTCCGCCCTTGACACACCGATACGCCTTGAGATGAGGAAGGTTCTTAATGGGATCCGGCGGGAATTCGGCATCCCTGTTGTCCTTGTAACCCATGATACGGCCGAGGCATGTGCCATGGCCGACAGGGTGATCGTTTATGACCGGGGCAGTATCGGGCGGACCGGCCGGCCCGGTGAGATATTTGCGGACCGGGCAATCCGGCGTTCGCAAAAGGCGGTTGATGTACAGAACACCCAGAGAGATGCTCATCGCATACTTTTCTGTGTAAACTGAGCTTCCGTGTTAGTGGGTTTCGGGATCAAGCGCCGCAATTACGCCGCCGATGAACTCATCTATCTTGAAGGGCTTTTTTATTATGATGGATTTTCCGGCCCTTTCCATCTCCTCGATATCCGATGGCAGCGAATAACCCGTCACCATCATCACCTTCTGTTTGGGTTTGATCGCCTTAATCTTTCTGAAGACCTCCATCCCCGGTATGTCGGGCATTATCTTGTCGAGGATGACCAGGTCAATCGATTCCGGGTCTTTGCTGAATATCCGGAGGGCCTTCTTGCCGCTGTCGGCTGTAATTACGGTAAAGTTGAATTCCAGCAGGTATTCTTTCGTGATGTTTCTGACTATATCTTCATCATCCACGACAAGTATGGTTTTCCCTCCGCCCTCAACAATATCCATCGCCGTATCTTTTTTCTCTTTTGGCCGGTCTGTCGCAAAAACCATTGCAGGGAAAAACAGCCTGAATTCCGTGCCCTTTCCAGGCTCGCTGATAACATCAATATATCCCCCATGGCTCTGGACAATCGAGTAAATAACCGCAAGCCCCAATCCCGTGCCCCTGCCCCTGCCCCTGCCTTTAGTCATCTCCTTAGTGGTGAAAAAGGGCTCGAATATCTTGTCCCTTATCTCCCGGGGTATGCCGGTCCCTGTGTCTGATACAGAGATAAAGACATAGCCGTTTTTTCCATTCGCCCCTGTATTATCCGATGTCATTTCGTTCGGACCGGAGACGCATGACGGCCTGTCGCTTATGCCGGTGATGATGGTGATCTTTCCGCCGTCCGGCATCGCATCTCCGGCATTAACCACGAGATTCAGCAGTACCTGGTAAAGCTGTCCTTCCGCAGCCTCGATAGGAGGAATGTCCTTCCCGTATACGGTCCGCAGAATTAGATTTTCCTCCACCATCCTTCTTATGGTTGAAAGCGAGGCGTCGGCAAATCCGTTTATATCGATCGGTTTTTTGTTGACCGGCACTTTCCTGCCGATAATCAGAATCTGTTCCGTCAGGGAAGACGCCTGCCCGGTTATCTGCAGGATTTCCTCTATGTAACTTTTTACTATGGGTGATTCGGCCTTGAGACGCGCGATTTCCGCAAGTCCGGTTATACCGGTAAGCATATTGTTGAAGTCATGGGCGATTCCGGCGGCGAGGTTGCCTATCGCATTCATTTTCTGTGTCTGAATAAGGTGCTCCATCAGTTGTTCCTTCTCATCTTCAAGCTTTCTCAGTTCTGTTTTGGAGCGGGAGATAAGGCTGAACTGCTCGGAGAGTTTCCTGTTTTTATCCTCGAGGCCTTCAATCAGCCATCTCTTCTTGATGGCTGTGGCCGCCTGATGGGCAAAGACCTGAAAGAGGTTGACCCTTTTCTCTGTAAAAAACCGTGGCTCATCGCTATAGAGATTAAGGACACCTATTATCTCGCTTTCGGATGAGAGCAGAGGTAATATTATAAAAGACCGGTAGCCCATTTTAAACGCCTCCGCCCTGTAAGGCGTGTGTGCCGGGTCGGTATCAATTTTGTTGATCACCTGTGGTGACTGTGTCTTTATGGCTGTGCCGATCGGTTCCATGCCTGATGCAGGATCATCACGTAAAATCTTGAAACCGGCCCGGGCGACAGGTATAACCGTATGGCTGCCTTTTTCTATAAGCCCAAGCCATGCCATTTTAAGGCCGAAACTGCTGATCGAGATATTGCACATAATTTCATATATGTCTTCCGTCAGAGGCGCGGCGGTTAGAATATTGGATGTATCGGCAAGCGCCAAAAGTTCCCTGCTGTATCCTGTTAATTCCTTCTCCGCCTGTTTGCGCGTCCGGGCCATGCTGTTAAATGCCCTGCCAAGCTCTCCTATTTCATCCATAGCCCCGGGTTCAACACTGACATCGAGATTCCCCCTTTCGATCTCTTCCGATGCATGCCTTAGTTTCAGGATAGGCGTGACAAGTCTCTTTTTCACAAACAGGCTCACGAGGACCATCAAAGCGAATAAGAATACAAGGGCGAAGATACTGAAGATGTCAAAATTCCTTATCTGTTCGTCATGATAATTTTCCAGGGATTTCACAAAGGTTTCAATGCTGCCGATGTTCCCGCGAATGGCGGAATGACATTTATCGCATGCCCCGTTTTTCTGTGCTTAAGGATTTTCAATAATATTGAGGAGCACCGGTTTCTGGGTCTTCTCCCATAACTCAGTCAATCCGTGAAGTTGAGAAATTGATGTCTTATCATTTTTGTCGACAGGCTTCAGCCCGATCTCTTTGTTGCCGTTTTTAAGGTTGTAAAGAGACTCCTCGTATTCAGCCATCGCTTTTTTTGCGCCTTTTGTATGTAGTTCTCTGTCAAGGGAAGAGATGTTGCTTGTCAGAAAGTGCATGTGCGAAGCTATGTCAAAGGTCAGCATCCTCTCTCTGCCCGCATAATTGATTTTGTTTGCCTGGCCCTTCATCCGTTGCGTGAAGACAAGACTGGCGTAGACATAGACGCTGATGAACGCAAGGAGCACGAGGCTTATAATAATATACTTGGTCGTTATTGACCGGAAGGCTTTCCATCTGGTTATTGCCTTTGCGGCTTCAAGCGGTTTTTTCATTTATCGACTCCATTCATGCTCCCTGAACCTTGAAAGTTGAACTTATTTGTCCTTAAATCAGGTCTGCCGGAAGCAGACGGCACTCAATTATATCATTTTCTTTTTATTTTCTGCCGTATTACCGCCATGATGAAATTTACGTGTTACTGTGGTACCCTTAAGTAAAAGAAAGAGAAGGGATCAGGCATGTTATCCGGACTGACAGAGACCGAGATGGAGAGATATCGCAGGCAGTTGATGCTCCAGGGGTTCACATTGGAGCATCAGCGGAGATTAAAGGACTCGACCGCCCTGATCGCGGGGATTGGCGGCCTTGGCGGCCCAGCCGCGATGTATCTTGCCATGGCGGGCATAGGGAAGCTGGTACTGGTCCATTCAGGAAATCTTACCATGTCGAATATGAACAGGCAGATATTAATGAGGCATGACTGGCTAAACAAAAACAGGGTGGAAGAGGCGAAGAGGAGAATCAAAGAGCTTAATCCCGATGTTGAGGTTGTGGTGTTTGATGAGAGAACAACAGGAGACAATATAGATAGACTGCTTGAGGGGGTGCGGATCGCCTTGAGCGCCCGCCCTAATTTCAGCGAGCGTCGTGTATTAAATGCCGCCTGCGTAAGACATGAAATCCCTCTGATAGAAGCCGCGATGAACGGCATGGAAGGCTATTTGTTTAATATCATCCCTGGTGTTACTCCATGTCTGAATTGTGTATATCCCGATGATAATCCGGAATGGGAGGAGTTGGGATTCCCTGTCCTGGGCGCTGTGTCGGGTGCCCTCGGATGCTTTATGAGTATTGAAGCAATAAAACTTTTGACAGGGTACGGCAGGCTGCTGCTTTCCCGGATGCTTTTGTTCGATACCCTGAACATGGAATTCAGGAAGGTAAAGATACACAGGGACGAGACCTGCAAGGTATGCGGAGACAAAAAAATCTCCCGAGGGAGTTTTTCCAGATAAGAAAGGGATGGCAGGCTGAAATGCTTCGGGTTGCTAAGAAAAATCGAGCCCGTACTCTCTTATGATTTCCAGGTCGTCCTCGAACTTTCGCCCGTGAGTTGTGAGGTAATTTCCGACCAGCAGGCCGTCCGCGCCCGCAAAAAAGACAAAGGAGTTGAATTCCCCGAGTGTCTGCATTCTGCCGCCGCAGACACGGATCTCTTTGTCGGGCAGTATAAACCTGTAGAGACTTATTATTTTCAGCGCCTCGAAGGGTTCGAGATACCTCCGCTCACCGAGTCCAGTGCCTTTTACGGGTATAAGGAAATTGACCGGAACGGAATCAGGGCCGATCTCCCTGAGGGTGAAAGCCATGTCTATCCTGTCTTCCCATTGTTCTCCAAGTCCGAATATCCCGCCTGAACATAAAGACAGCCCGGCGGATTTAACCGATTTCATGGTTTCTATCTTGTCCCTGTATGTGTGTGTTGAGCATATTTCCGGGAAAAATCTCTCGGATGTCTCGAGATTATGGTGATATCGTTCAAGCCCGGCATTTTTTAGTTCCTCAAGCTCTTCTCTTGCCAGAAGCCCCAGAGTCGCGCATGGCAGCAGGCCGAGCGCCTGTATCCCGGCGATCATCCCGGCGATCTCCTCAAGCTCTCTCCCGGACGCCTTCTTCCCGCTTGTTACAATACAGAACCGTTTTGCGCCGCCTGATTTCGCCTCTTTCGCCCTGTCGAGGACTATTTTTTTCTCAACAAGTGAAAACGTCTTTATACCCGCGGGGTTTCCGCGGGACTGTGCGCAGTATGAACAGTCTTCGGGGCAGGCACCTGATTTCGCGTTTATTATCGCGCAGAGGTCGACGTTATCTCCCCTGAATTGGGTCCTTATTCTGTTCGCGGCATAAAACAGGTCGAATATTTCATTATGTGAGACCGACGCTATAACCATTGCGTCTTCTCTTGAGATGCTGTCCCCGTTCAGGACTTTTCTTGTGATATCCCGGATCATCCGGTTATTGTGCAAGAAGGAGGAATGGATGTCAACCAGACTGGAAGGGGAAGTTTGCGGATCAAAAATATTTTATTTCAAAGCTGTCATATTCCCCGGTAAATTCCTACCAGGTCACTTCGATGTCCTTCACGTCTGAGCCGGACGAGCCTTTCCGGCATTCATTGATCGCCTGTTCAATGCCCTCCCTCGTCCCTTCGAAAACCGCCTCAACACGTCCGTCATAAAGATTTTTGACCCAGCCGTTAAGTCCCAGCCCGGTCGCTACCTCCCGCGTGAAGCTTCTGAAGAAGACACCCTGAACATTTCCGCTGATAAAAAGATGGGCCCTTGCTTTATTCATCTGGTCATATTATATCAAATCCAGGAGATAATAGGGATGATCTTCTGGATTTGCTGTTGAGATGCCATATCTTGTACCTTCAATAAACATGCACACAACATATGGAAATACAATGAAAAATTATATTTTTCACTTGACATAAAGCGTTAACTGCCTTATATTGAAGTGGTAAATAGTAGAGGAAAGTGGAGGGCGCAATGCCTGCTTTTTCAGGAAGGTATTATTACACAGTTGACACCAAGGGTAGAATCATTGTACCCGCTCCTTTTAGAGAGATTATTTCCTCTAATTATAGCCCAAAACTTTATATTGTCAATGCCGCTTTTGACAAGTGTCTCCATATATACCCCATGGAGGAATGGCAGAAGCTAGCGGATAAGGTCAGGCAACTTCCGAGAATGCAGGAGGAAGTGAGGTATTACATGATAAAAGTCTTTGCTTCGGCGCAGGAGGTTGAGGTGGACAAGCAGGGCAGAATATTAATTCCCGCCTCGCAGAGGGAAGAGGCCGGCCTGAATTCAGAGATTGTTATCGTCGGCCAGCTCGAAAAACTCGAGTTGTGGGACAGGAAGGAATGGGATGCTGTTATGGACCCCGCAAGTATGGACAGGAAGGCGGTTGAAGAAAAACTTGCGGCTTACGGTCTTTAAATGAGTCAGGAACATCTCCCGGTTCTGGTCAGGGAGGTCCTGGATGTGCTTTCTCCAGTTGAAGGAGGAGTTTATGTTGACGCAACGGTCGGACTTGGCGGTCATTCCGGGGAGATTTTAAAGTTGATCGGCCGGGATGGGATGGTCCTCGGCATGGACAGAGACGAGGAAGCCCTGAAAATGGCCGGTGAGAGATTGGATGACGGCAGACTGGTATTAAAGAAGTGCAATTTTTCGGGTATTGAAGCACTGCTTTCTTCCCTGGGCATCAGGGAAGTTGACGGCATTCTGTTTGATATAGGTGTCTCCATGATGCAGTTGAAAGATTTGAAAAGGGGGTTCAGTTTTAACTCCGATGAGAGGCTCGATATGAGAATGGATGTTACCCGGGACTTTTCAGCATGGGAGCTGGTTAATCGATATCCCGCCAAGGAACTTGTGCGGATACTGCGTGATTATGGAGAGGAATACAGGGCCGTGAGGATAACCAGGGCGATAGTCAGACAGAGAGATAAAAAGAGCATCGATACCTGTTCCGAGCTTGCGGGGATAGTATCGTTGGCGGTCGGCAGGAGAGGCAGGATCCATCCGGCCACAAAGACTTTTCAGGCGCTCAGGATAGAGGTTAACAGTGAGCTGGATGAGCTCAGGCAGGGGCTGGACTTATCTCTTAAGGTGTTAAAGCGGGGCGGAAGGCTTTGTGTTATAGCTTATCATTCTCTTGAGGACCGTGTGGTGAAAAATTTCATCAGGGATAACGCCAGGTCAGGCCTGTTAGGGCAGTTATTTAAGAAGCCGATAATTCCGGGTATGGAAGAGTTACGCCGGAATCCTTCTTCCCGGAGCGCAAAAATGAGAGGAGCTGAAAGATTATGATACACGCCAAAAGAGAGAGCAATATGTTATCATTTCTGTATAAACCGCTCTGTATAGTGATAGTGGCTTTTGGCTTGTTCGGTATTATATGGCTGAGATCAAGCATAGTAAAATTTACCTACGAACTTCACAATCTTGAAGAAAAAAGACTCCAGGCGCATAAAGAGACGAGGATGCTTATTGCCAAAAGGGCCGAACTTATGTCGCTTGAGCAGATCGAAGCTTCATTTAAGGGGGAGGCCGGCAGGGTTTACGCCAAAAGCGGCTATGTCTTTCCCGAGAGGGTGAGGGTGGTGCAGGTTAAAAGAGGGCAAAGATCTGAACTTTTCAATGCTTCTCTGAAACTTAGAGATAAGAACCGATAAATAAGAAGCATGTGGGGCTTTTTATTTAAATGGTCAGGTGAGGTCTCTTGAACAGGAAAAGAACAGTTGTTTTAAATACGGCGATAATCTTCGGATTCATCGCGGTATTCTTCCGTCTGGCGGATCTGATGATAGTCCAGCATGCCCTTCTGCTGGAAAAGGCCATAATACAGCAGAGTCAGGTTGAGGATATCCAGGTCAGAAGGGGAAATATATACGACTGGAAAGGGCGGGAGTTTGCTGTAAACCTTGAGTATGAATCGCTCTATTGCGACCCGGAGAATGTAGAAGTTGACAGGAACGGGATGAAGAGACTCGCTGGGATACTCGGTATGAAGCCGAAAGCGATACAGGCGAAATTTTTGCCGGACAAAAGATTCTCATGGGTGAACAGAAAGATCACCCCGGATAAGGCGGCCAGGGTCAGGGAACTGGGAATAAAAGGCTTTGGTTTTATTTCCGAGGCGAAGAGGTTCTATCCCAGGGGCACACTGGCATCCCACATTATCGGGGCGGTTGGACTGGACAACCAGGCGCTTGAAGGAATAGAGCTTGAATATGACAAATATCTCAAGGCACCAGGGGGAAAGGTCTATTTTTTCAGGGACGCAAGGGGGAAGATGCTCTCATCGGGTGTCGAGATGGAAGCAAAGGGGAATGATATTCTTCTTACAATAGATGAAAGCCTCCAGTATATTGTAGAAAAAGAACTTGAAAAGGCCATGACCAAGTGGAAATCGGTTGCCGCCTCCGCAATAATGATGGACCCTTATACGGGTAAAATACTGGCACTGGCCAACCGGCCCTCTTTTGATCCGAACAAGATCGGGAAGGCGAAAAGAAATGCCATAAGAAACAGGGTGATAACCGATATTTACGAGCCCGGGTCTACATTTAAGCTGGTGGTTGGCGCTGCCGCGCTGGAAGAAAAGCTGTTTGATGTCGACTCAATATTTGACTGCAGCAGTGGGGGCATCAGGGTCGGCGGCAAGATTATACGTGATACACACAAACATGATCTTCTTACATTCAAAGAGGTGATACAGAAATCTTCGAACGTTGGGGCTGTTATGATCGGTATGGAATTGGGAAAAAAAAGGGTATATAAGTACGCGAAGCTGTTCGGTTTCGGAGAGCTGACAGACATTGATCTTCCGGGAGAGGTCTCCGGATGGATACGAAGACCCCGGAACTGGTCCGCGACATCCATCGGCGCCATATCCATCGGCCAGGAGGTCGCCGCCACACCATTACAGGTCTTAAGGGCCTATTCCGTAATAGCGAACGGCGGTTATCTCGTCCGGCCGCATCTTGTGTCCGAGGTAAGGACACCTGAAGGACGGGTGCTCTATTCCTCCGGCCCGGTCAGGAAAAAAAGAATTATTTCGGAAAGAACGGCCGTAATGTTCAAGGAGATACTTGAGACAGTGGTGGAAGAGGGCGGCACCGCGCCGCGGGCTGCTGTTGACGGGAACCGGGTTGCGGGCAAGACAGGCACGGCTCAGTTGATAGACCCCAGGACCAGGAGGTATTCAAAAAAGAGGTTTATCAGCTCGTTTGTCGGTTTTGTGCCTGCTGATAATCCTAAAATTGCCCTGATTATTGTAATTTATGAGCCTAAGGGTCAGATATTCGGCGGGATCGTGGCCGCTCCCGTCTTTAAAGGAATAGTGGACCAGTCACTGTCATATATGAATGTGCCGAGAGACGAAAGTCCCGCGAATAACCTGCTGCTGGTGTCCGGATGAAACTGACCGAGATTTTAAGAGGGGTTGATATCGTCGAAATATCAGGCGACGCCGGGACTGGTATTTCCGGAATCGCCTATGATTCCAGGAAAGTAACGCCGGGGAATCTTTTTGTCGCCGTAAGGGGTGAACATACCGACGGCCATGATTTTATCGGGGATGCGATCAAAAAAGGCGCGGTCGCGATATTACATGATAAAGATATAAAGAGCGATGGCTTGCGGACCAGGATAAAAGGAGAGCATAAGGCCCGGGACCTGGATGGTCCGACGGTTATCCGGGTCAATAACAGCAGGGAAGCGCTCGCCATTGTATCGAATAATTTTTTTATGAGGCCTTCGCACCGGTTGAGTGTTATCGGGGTGACCGGCACAAACGGCAAGACAACGACGGCATACATCATAAAGTCAATTATTGAGGCGTGGGACAGGAAGACCGGTCTTACGGGGACGATTCAGCATATGCTTCCGGACGAGGTGCGCGAGGCCCGGCATACAACACCCGAGTCACTCGAATTCCAGGGACTTCTCCATAATATGCTGGCTTCCGGGTGCACGCATGTTGTTTCCGAGATCTCCTCACACGCGCTTTCACAGAGAAGAATTGACGGCACTGTCTTCAGCGCGGCGGTCTTTACAAACCTGACAAGAGACCATCTGGACTTTCATAAGACGATGGAAAACTATTTTATGTCAAAGACCCGGCTGTTCACCGGCCTGCTTGATGAAAACGCGCCCGCTGTAATCAATTCCGACGATCCATGGGGCCGGAAGCTGATTGAAACACTCTCCGGAAATGTTCTGACATACGGCCTTGGAACGGACGCTGATATTATGGCCACGGATATAGCCAGCTCGTTTGACGGATTAAGGTTCAAAATAGTAATGCGGGGTCGAAAACATAGCGTGACTTCTCCTTTGACCGGACTGCCGAATGTTTACAATATCCTTTCGTCAGCGGCCGCCGCGACTGCCCTGGGTGTGCCGTGGAGTGTGATACTCGACGGCATTAAAAAGGCCGGAACCATAACGGGGCGGTTTGAAAAGGTCGACGCCGGCCAGGGATTTCTCGCCATTGTCGATTACGCCCATACGGAAGACGCCCTTGAGAGGCTTATATATACCGCGAGGGGGCTTACGAAAGGGAAGATTATCACTGTCTTCGGCTGCGGCGGCGACAGGGACAGGGGCAAGAGAGAGGTGATGGGCTCTATCGCGACGAGACTGAGTGATTCCGTAATTATCACATCGGATAATCCGAGATCGGAAGACCCTGAAAAGATAATCAGGGAAATAGTATCCGGCGCGGTAAGAAAAAACTATCTTATCGAGGCGGACAGAAGAGAAGCGATAAAGAGGTCTGTAATGATGGCCTCGGACGGTGATGTCGTCCTGGTTGCCGGAAAAGGACACGAGGTTTATCAGGAGATAAAGGGAGAGAGGTTTGAATTCAGCGACAGGAAGATACTTGAAGAAACGATCAGTCGCCTGATTAACAATATATAAGGCTGTCCGCCCGGAAGGGGCGGGACAGACTGTTATAAAGGAGAAACAGAGATTTTGATGCTTGAAGAAATTGCAAAAGCAACCGGTGGAAGGGTGATCAGCGGTAAAGAGTGCGCGTTTACCGGCCTTTCCATCGACTCAAGGACGATAAAAGAAGGAGAACTCTTTGTTGCTCTGAGGGGAGCGAATTTTGACGGACACAGTTTCATGCGTGAGGCATTGAAAGCGGGCGCGGGCGCCATTGTGAGTCTTCCTCCGGCGGAGCCGTCAAAGGGCAAGGTGATAATCTACGTAGGGAATACGGTTAAGGCCCTCCATGACATAGCCCGTTATCTCCGGTTAAAACTTAATGCGCCCGTTATAGGGGTAACCGGCACGAACGGCAAGACAACCACAAAAGAGCTTATCGCGTCAATACTCGGGGAAAGGTGGAAGGTGCTTAAGACCGCCGGAAACATGAACAATCACATAGGCCTCCCCTTAAGCATCTCAAAGATGGACGGTGATGAGACGGTGATGGTTCTTGAGATGGGTTCTAACGCCCTGGGTGATATAAAGCAGCTGTGCGAAATCGCTTATCCGGATTTCGCTGTCGTGACGAATGTTGGTCAGGCACATTTCCAGGGATTCGGGAGCATCGAGATGGTCAGGAAGACAGACCTCGAGATTCTTGAATATGCGAAGACCGCCTTTGTGAACGCGGACGATGGTTTTCTTATCGAAGGCCTGAAAGATTACACGGGAAAGACGATAACATACGGGATCAGAAACATGGCTGATGTTTACGCCAGGGACATAGTCCCTGGAGACAGGGGTTCGGATTTTCTGCTCTGCCTGCCTGGGGGAAGGGAGGCAGGGATTACTTTCGGAGTCGCGGGCAGATTCAATATATATAACGTATTGGCCGCCGCCGCCATCGCGGATGTATTCGGTGTCGGCATCGAGGATATAAAGAAGGGCATAGAGTCTTTCAGGGGGGTGCCGATGAGACTGGAAATTAAGGACCTGTCCGGGGCCCTCGTGATAAGCGATGTCTATAACGCGAATCCTTCCTCAATGGATGAAGCTGTAAAGGAACTCGCCAGGTTGAAGAGGCGGCGGACGATCGCCGTGCTGGGTGATATGCTTGAACTCGGCTCGTATGCTGAAGAGGCCCATAAAAAACTTGTCAGGCGGATATCCGAACTGAACATTGATCTGCTTATCGCGGTCGGCCCGGAGATGAACAGGGCGGCGGCGGGGTTTTCGGGAATATATTACGGCGCGGAGGACTCGGTTGCCGCGAGGTCTATACTTTTAAGTATCTGCGGGGATGGCGACACGGTCCTGGTGAAGGGGTCGAGGAGTATATATATGGAGAGGGTTCTGGACGGTCTGGAGATGAAAGAGGAGGGCCATGCTTTATAAGCTTCTGTACAGTATGCATGACGTTTTTTCTCCGTTTAACGTTTTCAGGTATATAACGTTCAGGACAACACTCGCCGTGATTACGGCCCTGGTGCTTTCGCTTATGGTAGGTCCATGGGTCATAGACAGACTGAAGAAGATAAGCATAACACAGCAGATAAGAAACGATGGCCCGCAGACCCATATCAAGAAATCAGGGACGCCGACGATGGGCGGGATCATAATAATTTTCAGTATCATCGTCTCGATGTTAATGTGGGGCGATCTCGGAAATATGTATGTATGGATAATGCTGTTTTCACTCGTCGGTTACGGCGGCATCGGCCTGATCGACGATTATCTCAAGGTGGTGAAAAAAGATACGAAAGGACTCCGCGCCTGCTATAAATTCGGGGCCCAGATCGTGCTGGCGCTGGTGATAGTCTTCCTGCTTTATAAGAATCCGGATGACCCTTACAGTTCATTGCTCATAGTTCCTTTTTTCAAAAAGGGGCTTATTTATCTCGGATGGGTTTATATTCCCTTTTCGATAATTGTGATGATAGGCGCGTCAAACGCAGTTAATCTTACGGACGGAATAGACGGCCTTGCAGTAGGGCTTGTCAGCATCGCGGTGCTGGCGAACCTGATACTGGTTTATATCTCCGGCAATATCAATTTCGCGGAGTATCTGCAGGTCCTGTATCTGCGCGGCACCGGAGAGCTTACGGTCTTCTGCGGTGCTATGTTCGGAGCCTGCCTCGGGTTCTTATGGTTTAACTCGTATCCGGCCGAAATATTCATGGGCGATATAGGTTCGCTGGGGCTTGGAGGCGCTCTGGGCACGCTGGCTGTAATCACAAAACATGAGATAGTCCTTGCGGTTGTCGGCGGCATATTTGTTGTCGAGACACTTTCCGTCGTATTTCAGGTTTTGTCATTCAGGTTGACCGGGAAGAGGATATTCAGGATGGCGCCCATACACCATCACTTTGAGCTGAAAGGCTGGCATGAGTCAAAGGTGATTGTCAGATTCTGGATCGTCGGCATAATGCTGGCGCTTCTGAGCCTGGCGACCCTGAAACTCAGGTAATTATGGGCATGGAGATACGGCTGGAAAATAACTATTTAGAGAGCAGAAAAACAGAAAAAAAGAAATTATGACAACCGGTGAGAAGGTGAAGATGGAGTTAAAGGATAAAAAAGTGATTGTCGTGGGTCTGGCCAGAAGCGGCGTTGGCGCCGCAAACCTTCTGACTGAGATGGGGGCGGTGGTTACGGTCACGGACATAAAGCCGGAAGAAGAACTGGCTGACCCGATAAAAAGGCTGTCGTCTTCCGTACGGCTGGCGCTGGGCGGCCATCCGGATGACCTCTTCAATTCAGCGGAGATGATCGTTGTCAGTCCTGGCGTTCCGCTTGAACTCGGCCCGGTCGCCTCCGCGAAAGCCGAAGGCGTAACCGTGATCGGCGAGCTTGAGCTGGCGTACAGAATAATTCAGGATGCGGGATTTACCGACAGCATACCGTTTCTGGCCGTTACGGGCAGCAACGGGAAATCCACCACAACCACGCTTCTCGATCTTATGCTCCGGAAGAGCGGTTTTCGGACGCTTCTTGGGGGTAATACCGGCTATGCCCTGACCGAGGGAATATACAGGATATTCATGGATAGTGCGGAGACCCTGGGCCGCTGTAATGGCGGTCATGGACCGGGGGCTTCGCCTGATTTCATAGTCGCCGAGGTATCGAGTTTCCAGCTGGAGGGCATGGAAGATTTCAGGCCGTCTATCGCGGCCATACTCAACATCACTCCCGACCATCTTGACAGGTATGCTTCGATGGCTGAATACATCAACGCCAAGGCGAGGATATTCAAAAGGCTGGATGAAGGCGACCGCCTTCTGCTCAACCGGGATGACCCCGAGACGGCAAAATTGGAACTGGAAATGATAAAGGCCGGAAAACATAAAATGAATATCTTTTATTTCAGCCGTCGGCATGAAGTCAAGGGCGTTTATTACAGGGACGGAAAGGTCTATTGCAATATTCCGGGCATTCCGGGTCTGCCACGCAACGCGACGCTTATCAATGCCGATGAGATAATGATCAGAGGTGTCCACAACCTGGAGAACGCCATGGCTGCTTCAGCCATGGCCCTCCTTGCAGGCTCTCCTCCCGATGCGGTCAGGGAAGCCCTCCGGGAATTCAGGGGCCTTGAGCACAGGCTTGAATTCGTGAGGGAGCTTGACGGGGTCAAATACATCAATGATTCAAAGGGGACAAATGTCGGCGCGGTCGCCAAGTCGATCGAAAGCTTTCATGAGCCCTTGATACTTATAGCAGGCGGCCGGGACAAGGCAGGCGATTTTTCGATGATCAGAAATCTGGTCTCGGAAAAGGTCAAGGCGCTGGTCCTGATAGGAGAAGCAAGCGGGAAGATAAGGGACGCCCTGGGCGATATTACGGAGACGGTGTTGGCGGAAGACTTAATGGATGCCGTTACTCTGTCGCGTGAGATGGCGGACTCGGGCGACGTAGTTCTTCTGTCGCCTGCCTGCGCCAGCTTTGATATGTTTCAGGATTTTGAGGAGAGGGGCGGGACATTCAGAAAGATAGTCGGGCGACTGGGAGAAAAGCATGGATAGTCAATTGTCCGGTATAAGGCCACCTGCCGACAGGCTCATGTTATTTATCATGCTGCTTCTTATGGCATTAGGAGCGCTTATGATATACAGCTCGACGTCAGTGGTCAATCCGGTGCTTCCCGGTCGCGATATTTCGGGCTTCTATTATTTCAGGAGGCATCTCTTTACAATGGTCGTGGGTGGGCTTGCCATGTTTTTCACTTATAAGCTGAACCCCTCGCTGATCGGGAAAATGGCGCTCCCGCTGATGATCTTTTCTTTTTTTCTTTTGCTTCTTGTATTTATTCAGGGCATCGGAGTATCGGCCGGCGGCGCAAGGAGATGGATAAAACTCTGGCCCACGACTTTCCAGCATTCAGAGCTTGTCAAACTGACGATGGTAATATTCCTCGCGAAGTTTATGTCAGGCCCGGCTTACAACACGGAAAGGTTAAGCTCTTTCCTGACCCCGCTGCTTGTCATGGGGGTGTTTCAGGTTATCTTTATGTTACAGCCTGATTTCGGAGCGACAATGAGCCTTGCGTTTTTGACATTCGTCATGCTCTTCATCTCCGGAGCGCGGCTTAAGTACATGGCTTATGTTATACTTCTCTCCCTGCCGGTCATCTACAAGCTGATCATGGAGCCATATCGCCTGAAGAGGTTCACCACCTTTCTCGATCCATGGAAAGACCCGCAGGGAAGTGGCTTCCAGCTTGTGCAGTCCTTCATAGCCTTCGGAAGCGGGGGACTGACGGGACTTGGGCTGGGCGAATCAAAGCAGAAACTCTCATTCCTGCCCGCCGCGCATACGGATTTTATTTTCAGTCTTATGGGTGAAGAAATCGGATTTATCGGCGTAAGCGTCGTGGTCGTCCTTTTCCTGGTCCTGTTCATAAGAGGCATATCCATAGCGAACAGATCGAAAAACAGCTTTGTTTACTATCTTGCCTATGGCCTGACAATGATGATATCCCTGCAGGCGCTCATAAATTTCGCCGTTGTCCTTGGACTGGTCCCCACAAAGGGACTTCCACTTCCGTTTATGAGTTACGGCGGCTCGGCCCTTCTGGTTAACATGGTGGCCGTAGGTATCCTGCTCGGGATTTCCAGGGGTGAAGACGACGGGCCGGCTGTTGAACAGCATGATATTAAGGTCAGAAGAATGGCGCGGAGAAATATTTACAAAAGGAAGGGATACAGGATTTGAAGGTGATGATAGCCGGAGGCGGAACAGGCGGCCACCTTTTTCCTGGTCTGGCCCTGGCGGAAGAATTTAAAAGGAGGGACAGCGACGCGGAAGTGATATTTGTCGGCACTGAACATGGCCTGGAGGCGAAGATAATTCCCAGGGAAGGGTATCCGATAAAATTCCTGAGGGCCGAGGGGATAGCCGGCCGGTCGATCTTAATGAAGATAAAGGCGGTCCGGACATTAATCCATTCGCTGTTCGACGCGCGCAGGATGATGCGGGCTGTCTCGCCTGATATTGTTATAGGTGTGGGCGGATACGCCTCGGGCGCCATTGTTTTTGTCGCGCATATGAAATCGATCGCCACCATGATACATGAACAGAATTCAGTGCCGGGGATTACAAACAGGATACTGGGAAAGTTTGTAAAAGGGATATGCGTAACATTCCAGGAGAGTCTTACTTTCTTCCCGTTAAGCAGGACATACCTTGTGGGTAATCCCATAAGGCTGAAGATATTCAAGGGAGAACGTGAGCCGGTAAGCAGGCTTTTCGCGCTGGACAAAGATAAGTTTACAGTCCTGATATTCGGCGGCAGCAGCGGTGCCAGGTCCATAAACAGGGCGATGGTCAACGCGCTGAATCACATGCCGGACCTGAAGGACAAGATACAGTTTCTGCATCAGACGGGAGATATGGACTACGAAGATGTGCGGGAATCCTACAGAAAGGCTGGCGCTAAGGGAACAGTCGCGCCGTTTATATACCAGATGGCGGAGGCGTATGCCATGGCTGATATCGTTGTCTCCAGGGCCGGCGCGACGACTGTCGCGGAACTCATCGCCCTCGGAAAACCGGCCATACTGGTGCCTTATCCTCATGCCGTGGGCCGGCATCAGGAGTTTAACGCGTTAAAGCTTAAGGAATTGGGAGCGGCCTTTATGATACCTGATAATGAACTCAGGGGCGAGACGCTCGCCGGGTACATTCGTGAACTATATGAGAACGAGTCCGCCAGGATGGATATGCGGAGGGCGAGTAGTGTACTGGGAAAGCCGGATGCCGACAAAAAGATCGTGGATATAGCCATGAGTCTGATAAAAAAAGACGAAGATATAAAGAGAAAAGTTAAGCATTAAATTAATCGTCCGGCGTCACGGTTGTTAGATTATGAGTTTTAAAGGAGCTGGTGTGTTTGAAAAATACGGTGTTATACATTTTGTCGGAATAGGTGGAATAGGGATGTCGGGCATTGCTGAAGTGCTTTCGAACCTGGGCTATGAAGTGACCGGATCCGACCTGAAGGCGACCGAGACAACCAGGAGGCTGGAGGAACTGGGAATAAAAATATACAGGGGCCAGAGTGAAGAGAATATCGGTAAAGCCAGGGTCGTGGTTATATCGTCCGCGGTCCTGCCGGACAATCCGGAAGTAGTGGCGGCGCGAAGACTTTCCATCCCAGTGATCCCGAGGGCGGAGATGCTTGCCGAACTTGCGAGGTTGAAATACGGTATCCTGATCGCGGGGTCGCACGGAAAGACGACCACGACATCGCTTATCTCGACCATCCTTGGACATGGAGGATTAGACCCGACGATCATAATCGGAGGGAAGCTTAAGGGGATCGGAAGTAACGCGAAACTCGGGCAGGGAGAGTTTCTGGTGGCCGAAGCGGATGAAAGCGACGGTTCCTTCCTGAAGCTTTCTCCCACGATCGCGGTTGTAACGAACATTGACAGGGAACATATGGAATTTTTCAAAAACATGGAGAACCTAAGGGAAGCCTTTCTCTCATTTATTAATAAAGTCCCGTTTTATGGCGTATCGCTTATCTGCGCCGAGGATGAGAACCTGAGAAGCCTGATTCCCCATATACACAGGAGTTTTTTGACATACGGGTTTTCGGAATCCTCTGATATATATGCCGTGAATATCGAAAAAGGATACATGTCCACGAGTTTCGACGTGGTCTACGGAAAAGAGGCCATCGGCAGGTTCTCGGTGCCTCTGCCGGGCTCATACAATATGCTTAACAGCCTGGCCTCCATCGGGGTCGCCCTGGAATTAAAAATGGATGTTTCAGCGATAAAAGAAGCGCTGAAGTCATTCAGCGGTATACAGCGCAGGTTTGAATTTAAGGGGGAAGCGAAAGGTATAAAGATCTACGACGATTATTGCCACCATCCTTCCGAGATAAGGGCCACTCTCTCGGCCGCAAGGGAGAACCTGCGGTTTCTCGATGGAAAAGGAAGGCTGTTTGTTATTTTTCAGCCGCACAGGTATACGAGGACCGCGGACTTAATGGATGAATTTTCGGCCTCGTTCGGAGATTCCGACTATCTCGTTCTTCTTGATATCTATCCCGCCGGCGAAAAATCCATTGAAGGCGTCACCTCAGAGGCGCTCGCCGGGAAGATCAGAAAAAGGGGCCATGGCAATGTCATTTATTCACCCGGCGGGGAAGAGGCGCTGAATCAGGTTTTGTCGGAAATGAAAAAGGGAGACATACTTTTTACTCTCGGCGCCGGGGACGTCTGGAAGCTCGGGGAAAAAGTATTGAAGGGGCTGAATATTGATTAACAGGAAAGAATGGCGGGAAGCATTAAAAGATATCTATCGGGGAGAGATGAAATTCGATGTCCCGATGAAGGATTATACCGGCCTGGCGATAGGCGGGCCCGCAGATGTTATGGCGGCGCCTGATGACCCCATTTCCATGAGGGACCTGATTGTTTTTCTGAAGAAAAAAGGGACGCCTTTTCTGACTCTCGGCAGAGGGACGAACATACTTGTCAGGGACGGTGGCATTGACGGGGCCGTTATATCTGTTAACACGTTCAGAAAAATAGAAGTGCTGAAAGAAGGAATCAGGTATGTCGATCTGTTTGTGGAAGCAGGCCTGTCTCTGCGGGAGCTGGTCAACTTCTGCAGGGAAAGGGGCTACTCCGGGATTGAAGGGCTGACCGGAATACCCGGAACAGTGGGCGGCGCTATATGTGGAAACGCCGGCTCATTCGGCTACGAGATAAAGGATGTGCTTGTCTCTGTCGCGATTATGGATTCCAACGGCGGACTCGGGATGTTCAGGGCTGAAGGCCTGGGCTTCGGATACAGGAGATCGGACATCTCTCCGAAAGACATTGTGCTGAGCGCCAACCTGAGACTGGAGAGATTTGAAGAGGCGGAGGTGTCTAAACGCATGGAGAAGTTTTTAAGGGAAAAGAGACGGAACCAGCCCCTTTCGGAGAGGTCCGCCGGATGCGTCTTCAGAAATCCCGGGGGTGTTCAGGCAGGCAGGCTTATTGATGAGGCGGGCTGCAAGGGAATGAGAGTGGGCGGTATTGAAGTCAGCACCGTCCACGCGAACTTCTTTATAAACAGGGGTGAAGGCACGGCGGTCGACTATATGAGACTCATGGATGAGGTTTCATCGATCGTGAATAAAAAAACCGGCATTGTCCTGGAGCCGGAGATAAGAGTGATCGGGAGAGATTAATGCGTCGGCAGATAAACCGTTCATCAGGCGTAGAGAGAAGATTGGAATGAAAAAGAGAGGTCTTAAGACCATAAAAATAGGTGTTCTTATGGGGGGGAGATCATCCGAAAGAGACGTATCCCTTAACAGTGGAAGGGCCATACGCGACTGTCTGAAATCCTCTGACTATAATGTCGTGGCGATCGACGCGGGAGAAGACCTCTGCGCCGCGCTGAAAAAACAGCGGATAGATATCGCCTTCATCGCCCTGCATGGCGGAGATGGCGAAAACGGAGCGGTGCAGGGGATGCTGGAGGTGATGGACATAAGATACACTGGTTCGGGGGTCCTTGCGTCCGCCCTTGCGATGGATAAGGAGGCCTCTAAAAAGGTATTTATTTATCATGGAATACCCGTCCCGCCGTTCAAAATAGTTCATAGGCCGGATTTCATAAAAAAGAATTCAGGGACAGCGCCGGCGAATTACGCGTTCAGTGCCGGTTTCCCGTTGCCGTGGGTTGTTAAACCGGCTGCCGAAGGTTCGAGTGTCGGCGTAGAGATTGTGAGGGAGAGATCCGGGTTTCCGGAGGCCCTCAACCGGGCGTTCCGTTGCGGCGATAAGGTGGTCGTTGAGAAATATATTAAGGGGAAAGAGATCCAGATAGGGATATTGAACGATAAAGTTCTCGGTGGTGTCGAGGTGAGACCTTCCGGGGAGTTTTACGACTACGATGCGAAATATACGTCGGGACTCACCGATTATATTCTTCCGCCGGAAATAGAGAGAAAGATATACGAAAGGGCGAGGAAAGCCGCATTGTCGGCGCATAAAGCCCTTGGGTGCGGGGGCGCGACAAGGGTTGATCTGAGAGTCGACGATAACGGCGGTCCCTTTGTTCTCGAAGTGAATACCATCCCCGGCATGACGGAGACGAGCCTTCTGCCGAAGATTGCGAAACATGCGGGACTGGACTTCCAGCTGCTCCTGGAAGAGATACTCGGAGGCATTAATGGGGCGTAGCAGGAAGATCAAAAAGAACATACTGCTAAAAAAGAAGCAGGGCCCGAATGCCGTTGCGGGGATTAAGTATTTTGTCTTTGTTGTCTTTCCTGTAATTGCATTTGTTGCGATTATATATTTTATGTCGGTCGCGGCCAAAAAGGCCTTTACCGTCACGGAGGTTGTTTTTTCGGGTAACGAGCATTTAACGGACGGGGAACTGATGAGTCTGACCGGGTTGACAGGAAAGGAAAATCTTATTGCGCTGTCCGGCGCCAAGGTGGCCGCGAAGATGGCCGAATCCCCGTGGGTGAGATCGATAAAGGTCAGGAAGGAATTTCCCGGCGGGCTTCATATCCAGGTGAAAGAGTCCGAGCCTTTCGCGCTTCTTGATATGAAGGGCCGTCTTTTTATCATAGACGAAAGGGGAAAGATGCTTCAGGAACTGAAAAACAGTCCGGTACCGTTCCTGCCCGTGATATCCGGAACGCCTTTCGGAAAAGAGGGAGTGTTTTCCGAGGCGCTGAATCTTGTGCGTGTGATAAAAGAAAAAGGCCTGATGTATGAGAAAGACCAGATAGAGATAATCGCGTACAAACCTAATGAGCTGACGGTAAAGTTAGACGGTGTCGCCATCAAAGTCGGTGTCGGTGATTACGAAGACAAGCTTATGAGATTAATGGACCTTGAGCGGGAGATAAAAAACCGGAAGATGCGAGTTGATTATATAGATTTGAGGTTTGCCAGGAGGGCTTTTGTCAAACCGATGAAAGGGGTGGCGCATTGACGGGTTTAAACATAGTCGCCGGCCTTGATGTCGGCACGACAAAGGTCTGCGCCGTGGTCGCCGAACTGAACGACGATGGACTGAATATACTCGGCGTCGGCAGGTCGAATTCATCCGGTGTCAGAAAGGGGATAATAGTCAACATAGACGCCACGGTTGACTCGATAAAAAAGGCGGTAAAAGAAGCGGAGTCTTTTTCCGGGACCAGGATCAGATCTGTTTTTTCAGGTATATCTGGCGGACATATCAGTGGATTTGAGAGTTTTGGATCGATCGGTATAGGGGGCGAAGAAGTTGACGGCGTTGATGTGGAGCGCGCGATTGAATCGGCAAAGGCCGTATATGTTCCGCTTGACAGGGAAGTGCTGCATGTCATACCGATGGAATTCGTGCTGGACGGACGCGAAGGAATAATAGATCCCATAGGCATGGCGGGCGCAAGACTCGGGGCCAGGGTCAATATAATTACAGGAGCGGTGGTCCCGGTGAAAAACCTTGTTAAATGCTGCGCAAAGTCGGACCTGGATGTCGCCGGTGTTATATTAAAACCTCTTGCGTCGGCATATTCCACCCTCACTAAAGACGAGAAGAAGACTGGCGTGGTCCTTATAGATATCGGGGGCGGGACGACCGACATAGTGCTATTCAGGGACAGCCGCCCGCGACATGTCTCGGTGCTTGGTGTCGGTGGGGCCCACATCACCAATGACATAGCCGTGGGGTTGGGAGTTGATACGCGTGAAGCGGAAAGGCTGAAACAGGCATCCGGCGCTGCTGTCATGGGAATAATAGATGACGGTCCGGCCGAAGTGCGGATGACACAATACGGTGGGCGTGGGATCAGTCTTCCCGTCAGGCACCTCCTGGAGATAATACAGCCGCGATGCGAAGAGATTCTCCAGATGATAAAAGCAGAGATCAGGGCATGGTTTGGACCTGATCGCGCGGCATACGGCATCGTGCTGACAGGGGGAACTTCCCTTCTTAGAGGGTTTGATAAAATGGCCGAATCGGTTCTCGGTCTTCCGGTGAGGGTTGGCATGCCCTTAAATACAAACGGAATGAGGGTGGCGGTCGACAGCCCTGTCTATTCATCATGCGTCGGGTTTCTCAATTACATCGATGAGCAGGATTTTAACGGGAGCTCTTCCCCGGAAATCATCGGCGGTGCTTTTGGGAGGATGAAGGACTGGGTTAAGGACTATTCAGATAGATTTTTCAGATTTAAATGAAAACAGGGAAAGGAGCCAATTATGTTTGAAATCGAGGAAGTAAGGGGTCAAAAGGCAAAGATCAAGGTTATAGGGGCTGGAGGGGCTGGTGGTAACGCTGTAAATAATATGATAGCTTCAAATCTGCACGGGGTGGAATTCATCGCTGTGAATACAGACATGCAGGTGCTTGAAACGTCTCTTGCACCAACCAAGATACAGATTGGGGCCGAATTGACCAAGGGCCTGGGAGCAGGATCAAATCCTGAAATAGGCAGGCAGGCGGCGCTTGAAGATAAGGACGCGATAATGGAAAGCCTGGAAGGCTGCGACATGGTTTTTATAACCGCGGGCATGGGGGGCGGAACAGGAACTGGAGCCGCGCCTGTTATCGCCGGCATCGCAAAAGAGTTAGGCGCGCTGACGGTTGCCGTAATAACGAAGCCCTTTTTCTATGAAGGGAAAAAGAGGCTCATGAATGCCGAAGAGGGGATAAAGGAACTCACCAGGGACGTTGATACACTAATCGTTATTCCCAATGACAGAATCAGCCTTGTTGTCGAAAAAAGCACCCCCATGCTGAAGTCTTTCTCGATCGCGAATGACGTCCTCAAGCAGGCGGTGCAGGGCATATCCGATATTATTCTTGTCCCTGGGCTTATCAATGTTGATTTTGCCGATGTCAAAACGATTATGGAGGGGATGGGACGCGCGGTAATGGGTTCCGGTATTGGCAAGGGCGAAGGAGGCGCTGCCGAGGCCGCCAAAAAGGCGATATTAAACCCACTGATTGAAGATTCCTCCATAGAAGGCGCCAGAGGGATACTCATTAACATAACCGGAGGGCTTGAGCTCTCATTAAGCCAGGTGCAGGAGGCGACTTCGCTCATTTATGATTCCGCCCACGAAGACGTCAATGTGATCTTCGGCTCGGTCATAGACCCGGATGTAAATGATGAAGTGAGGGTTACGGTAATAGCCACCGGTTTTGAAGAAAAGAAGGAAAAGCTTGATCTGCCCCAGTTAAGGAAATGGGCGCCCGGCAAGGAATCCGTCGGCTATAAGGGTACAGGCGCGGAGAAGATTCTGGCGAAAAGCCTTGACGGCAATCTTGAGATGAAGGAGTCAAGGGAGAGCATATTCAATTATGAGGAGACCCTGGATATCCCGGCCTTTTTGAGGAAATCATCACACAGGGGATTCTGATTTTTTACCTGCCGGGGGGTCCCCTCCCCCCTTAGGGCCTCCCGGCTTTTTTATAATGTTCTTCAGAAATCCCCGATGGTTCCTGGATGCCGGATCAAGTCCGGCATGACGACAAAAAGACATTGTAGTTCAGAAGAATTTATGGGTAGTTTCCGTCATTCCACCATCCCGTCATTCCCGCGATCTTTTGAGCGGGAATCCAGAATCCTCACAAATACAATTAAATAAATCATTCCATTCAGGATAATGTTTCTCAATAAGTTCAAGTTCCCGCTTCCACTCAGTCTTGCCGGTTTGTTGAAGTTTTTCTAAAATCGGCCGATAAGTTTAAAATATATTAAGTTTTAATATATATAAAAAGTTTAGATGTGTATAAAAAATACATAGAAATGATGACGGAAATTGTCAAAATGTTGGCACTATTGACAGATTTTGGTAGCTTTATGGCTTCATTTGCGTCAAAAATATAAAAATCCGATCATGTCTTTATTAGTCTTTAGTCTGTTGCTGGAGTATTTTTGTTCTTGCTTTTGTTGCTTTATCCGATAACATTGAACATAGAACATAGAACGTTGAACATCTTTTAATCTTTGCTGTTTGTTTTGCGTAGTTGCTTTATCCGATAACATTGAACATAGAACATAGAACTTCTTTTAATCTTTGCCGTTCGTTCTTGCTTTTGTTGCTTTATCCGTTAACGTAGAACCTTGAACATAGAACGTTGAACTTCTTCTTGTCCTTTTGCCGTTGAACATGGCAGGGTTTTTGCATTACAATTTAAATAAAATAGTTTGAAGATATTTTCAAAAGGGACAAGTAAATTGCAAAAAAAAACTAAAATAAAAAGTTGACAAATGGTAAAATAGGGAGTATAAATTACAGAGTGAGTAAAAAGGATATAAGCAAACATGATAAAAGATAAAAAAGGAGCAAGAATAATGAATCGACAGAGTGGGAAGACAGTCATATTGCTAGTGATCTTTGCTATCGCGAATATTCTTTTATCGGTTAGCTCCGTTTCGGCCCAAAGTATGATGGTTCTGGGAGAGTTGAAGACCTTTGGGACCGTATTTATTCAGACATCCAATGGACAGTGGGAGTCCGCTGCTCCGGTGTATCCCCTGCTTCCGGATACCGCCATCAAAATTGAAGACGGCTCGGCGTCTGTATATTTCAGTGACGGTTCAAGATTAGACCTGTCGAAAGATACCCTGGCTTTTATTAAGGGTACTCAGGCTGATTACTCTGTAGGGCTGGTAAAGGGAATAATCGCCTTCAGCATCACCCCGCTGGCGTCGTTAACCGTATCCACGCCGACGACTGTCATCAACATTAATAAAGACAGTATCGTGCGGAAAATCGGGCTCAGGGAAGCTGCGCGTACTAACGGCTCTGTCTCGGTCGACGCGGCAGGTACCGCAGTGAGAAACTATTCAGGAAGGATGCTGGTCAATGTATCTTCGTCGGATAAGCGACTTATTGTTGCCGGTGAAAGCATGTTTGTCCGTCCTGACGGTACGTACAAAATATATAAAACACAGGCTATTATTCCGATTGGCGGCACGATCGCTGGAATGGCAGGGGGATCGGTTGCGGCCGGAGCCATTGCAGGGACTTTCGTGGCGGCTACCACTGTTGTCTCCTTTAAGGCATGGCGGCATGGACACAGGGTCGGAAGTCCTCATGGCTTTTAATCTGCCTTTTTTTGTATAATACTATCAATGTATAACGGTTTCGTTAGATTCGTCCTTATTCAGTGTATTGTCTTATCCATTGCAGCGTGTGGGGGTAGTTCAGTCAAGGCCCCGCCTGTCGCCGACTATTCCATCCAGAAAAAAACAGACATAATGAACGAGGCACTGATGCTCAGCGCCGCCAGTCGGCAGACTAACGGCGACGATTACCTGATTGGGCCCGAGGATATACTCGAGATAGAGGCTTTTAATGTTGAAGAACTGAAAAAGACACTGAGAGTTAATTCGACTGGTGTTATAGCGCTTCCTCTTATCGGGATAATTAAAGTCGAAGGTATGACAACTTCCGGGGTTGAACAGCTTATAACCAAAAAACTCGAAAAATACGTTGAAGAGACGGTCGTCAACGTATTTGTTAAAGAATATAAAAGCCAGAGGATCTCGGTGATCGGAGCGGTCGAAAAACCGCATGTATTTGCCGTAACCGGACAGAGATATGTAATAGACATGCTGATGATGGCCGGGGGCATCAGGAATGACGCCGGGAAGATATGCTACGTCATAAGGCCGGAGAAGACCGCCGGGCCGGACAATACCGCCGGAAACAGCATGATAGTTATTGACCTTGACGAACTCCTGATCAACGGTAATCTTTCGCTTAATATACCTGTTTTTGCGGGTGACGTGATCAATGTCCCGAAGGGCGGCATCTTTTTTGTTGATGGGGCGATAAATACCCCTGGAGCCTACACTATGAAAGGCCAGACCACATTGGTGCAGGCGATATCAATGGCCAAGGGTGTAAATTCCAACGCGGTGATGGACGATATAAGAATATTCCGTGACAACGGCAATGGAGACAGGGACATAATAATTGCTGATTACGGCGCAATGAAAAAAGGGAAAGAACCCGATATATTCCTTGCTGAAAACGATATAATTATAGTGCCGAGGAGCGGTATAAAAAAATTCTTCAACGGTTTTATAAGTACGATAAAAGGGTTTGTGAGTTTTGGGAGTTATCCGATATTTTAGCGCGACCGTGGTATATACACGGCCATCCGGATGATTTTTTACCGGATGGCCCGCCGGTTGCATAAAAGTAGTCCGGTCAGGTCTGTTTTTAAATTTGTCCTTAATATTTCCAGGGTGATTTAAACATCCTGATTAATTAATAAAAATTAAATATATTGAAGAGATAAATGGAAGATTACAACAACAGCCAGGAAGAAAACAGGAACAGGGAACTCGACAAGCCGAGGGAGTACAATGTCGCCCCGGCGGGTCACTATCAATATCAGGAGGAAGAAACCCACCTGAGGGACTACCTCCAGCTCATCCTCAGGAAGAAATGGATCGTAATAACTTTTTTTATCGCTGTGGTCACAACAGTGACGATCGGGACTTTTATGATGAAGCCGCAGTACAAGTCGACTGTTACTATCCAGATAGACAAGGAAAATCCGAACATACTCATGTTCAAGGACATCTATGCCGTCGAAGGGACTGATGACGCCTACTACAGCACCCAATACAAGATTCTGAAGTCGAGGAACCTCGCCAGGCGGGTAATCCGCAAGCTTCAGCTTGACTCAAACCCTGAATTTGCGGTGAAACGTGAAGAAGTCGAGGCCGGCTCCATGCTTGAACAGGACAAGTTGCTGGACGAAAACATCATAGACTCTTCCCTTGTTGACGCCTTTATCGGCCGTATAGACGTAGCTCCACAGCAAAAATCGAGGCTTGTCAATGTTGAATTCAGCTCCTACGACTCTGAACTGTCCGCGAAAGTGGCTAATACGATAGCCGATTCATTTATCTCTTTAAATATCGAGTCGAAGTTTGAAGCAACCCAGCAGGCAAGGGACTGGATAGAAAAGCAACTGGATGTGATGAAGGCCAAAGTCGAGCGGGCGGAGGAAAAGCTCAATGCCTATGCCGCGCGTAACGAGATCATCTTTCTTGATAAAGAGAGCAGTGGCGGCGGCGGCGAGAATATAATCACGGCAAGGCTTGCCGAATTGTCCAAGGCGCTTACCAGGGCGACGACCAACAGGATACAGAAAGAGGCGATATATAAAACGATAAGTCTCGACGATCCGGAATACAGTTCCGTTGTTATGGTAAATTCCCTGATCCAGTCCTTAAAAAAAGAATACGTGGCGCTGGATTCGGAATATAATAAGAATCTCAAGATATATAAGCCGGATTATCCCAGGATGATCAGGATGAGAGAACTCCAGGACCAGACGAAAAAGAAGCTCGACGCCGAGATAAAAAGGGTCGTCCTGACTATTAAAAACGACTATGAAACAGCATTGCAGAGAGAGAAAAATCTCACGTTGGTATTTAACAGGCAGAAACAGAGGGCCCTTGATCTCAACACCCGCTCGATTCAATATCAGATACTCAAGAGAGAGGCGGATACGAACAAGGAGCTTTACAAGGGACTTCTCCAGAGATTAAAAGAAACCGGTATTTCCGCCAGTCTTGCGACGAGCAATATACAGATACTTGACAGGGCTGAAGTGCCGAAATCGCCTTACAAGCCCAGAAAAACCCTTAATATCTTTTTGTCTCTTATCGTCGGACTCTTCGGAGGGATAGGACTGGCATTCTTCGCGGAATATATCGATAATACAATAAAGACACCCGAGGATGTGGAAAAGAAGATATATATGCCTTCCCTCGGTCTCGTGCCCCTTTACAGCGGTGACAAGGATAAAGTTCCGGTGGAATACATCAGCTTTTCAGACACTAAAAACCCGCTCAGTGAGGCCTATAGTTCCCTGAGGACGTTCCTGCTGTTCTCCACGGCTGGGAAACCGCCAAAGGTGATGATGGTCACAAGTCCGAGAAGAGAAGAAGGAAAGACCACCACCGCGATAAATACAGCCATCAGTCTGACGAAATCCGATGCAAAGGTGGTGCTGGTTGATTCCGATATGCGCAGGCCTAAACTGCACAAGGTATTCAAGCTGAGCAACAAAGAGGGGCTGTCGTCTTTTCTTTCGGGAAACAGGGAATTCGGCGGAGAGCTTATCAAGCATACGGATGTCCCGGGCCTTGATATTATAACTTCCGGTCCGCTTCCCCCTAACCCCGCGGAACTTCTGAGCTCATACAGACTCAGGGACCTGATAGAAGGACTGTATCCCCTGTATGATTTTGTTTTGTTTGATACGCCTCCGTTGCTGGGTCTTGCCGATGCAGCGATAACAAGCACGCAGACCGACGGGGTCATAATGGTCGTCAAGTCGGGGAGTACGCCGAAAGAGGCCGCCGTGCAGGCCAGGAAAATACTCGAAAGCGTCAACGCGAAGGTGCTCGGAGTCGTTTTGAATGCCATAAATGATACGAATCTGAAATACGGATACTATTCCTACTATCAATATTACTACCAGGCCTATGGTGGTGATGAAGATAAGTGAAACCGCTAGTCGGAAAGGATTTGTCTCAGGTCTTCTGCTTCCGTTACTGACGTTTTCGTTATACATCCTCCTTTTTTTTCTGCTTGCAAAGCCTCTTATTGGCTGGCTTGTGCTCGGCAGGGCCGATGAAAAAGGATTGTTGTCCGCTCTCCGTTTTGACGGTGATAACGCGACATATCATTACCTGCTCGGCAGGTATTATCAGCTTAATTTAGCAGACCCGGATATTACCACTGCGATCGACCAATACAGCAGGTCCCTTGTGATAAACCCCCTTCAGGCCGGTGCCTGGCTCGATCTCTCAAAGGCATACCAGCTGGCGGGCCGGGATGGCGAGGCCGAATATGCGCTTGTCAGGGCCGTCAGGCTGAGCCCCAACAACCCCGAGGTGGCGTGGGAGGCGGGCATGTTCTGGCTGTTAAAGGGTATGCCGGAGAGGGCCGTGGCTGACTTCAGGCGGTATATCCTCCTCGATCCCGGTCAGCAGTTGAAAGTTTATGACCTCTGCTGGAAACTCCGCCTCGACAACAGCTACCTGCTTGCCAACCTTATTCCCGGGACGCCCGAATACCGGAGGGGATACCTTTTATATCTGATGAAGACCAAAAGGACGGAAGCAGCCATGGAGGTCTGGCCGCTTATTGATAAAAGCACCTTTGATAGTAACTTATTCATCCCATATGTAAATTACCTTATACGGACCGGCCGTTATGAAGAGGCCGGGGCGGCCTGGGATGAGATACTGGAGAATATGGAGAGAGAAGATGACGATGACAGCTTCTCCCTGGTCCGTAATCCGGGATTTGAGAGTAAAATTCTTAACGGCGGATTCGACTGGATTATCGCCGAGACGGAGGGTGTTGATGTATTCCTGGACCACGAGATCCGGATGTCCGGAAGGAGCTCGCTCGGCATAAGATTTGACGGAAAGCGGAACCCCGGCATAACAATCGCCCGCCAAACAGTCAGAGTGGAACCTGGAGAGTATTATAATCTGAGAGGCTACATAAAAACTGATTCGATCACAACAACCAACGGAATAATCATGACGGTGAGGGGACATAAGGACTGTAGAGGGCTTAATGTGGCATCAGCGGCGGTGACCGGCACAAATCTCTGGAAAGAAATCAGTCTGAATTTTCAAACCCCGGAGGAATGCGGGGCCGTGATTGTCAAAATAATAAGGAAAAGGTCGAGCAAATTTGATAACAGGATTGAAGGGACGGCATGGATAGACGGCATAACACTAAGAAAGCAGGCAGACCGTCCGATAAGCAACTCAGAGAAGCTTTAGACGTCATCATACAGTCATATGAAGGCGTCACTCCAGGGGAGCTGTACGGGAAGGCCTTTCACTGTTTTGACGCGTTAATGGATATATCCAATAATTCCGATGCCATAAGGACTTTTTCCTCCAGGAATAATATTGACCTGAAGTATCTTGTCGACGGCGCAAACTTTGTTATATCAAAAATACATTTTAACCCCGAAAATAATTACTACACAACATTAGGCCTTCCGAGAAAGGCGTCACGGGTGGAAATAAGAGAGAGATGGAAGATGTTCATGCTCCTTTACCATCCTGACCGGCAGGAGGGAGACCAGGAATGGGTTGCCGAGAGGGCGAAAAAAGTTAACGAGGCGTACAATACACTCAAGGATGACTCCAAAAGAAGGACATATGACAGGCAACTGAATGGCCGGATTTCGCAGCCGAAGCCGGCTGGGCCGTCAAAGACTAAACAGAAGAAGTCCCCCCGCGCTCATGTCGGCAAAGATTCCCAGCATCCCGGGTGGATCAGCCTGAGAAAATATCTACCGAGGGCGCTGGTCGGAATATATATACTTGCCGCTTTTCTTGTCATCGGTTTTATATATCATCAAAACCGGTCATCCCGGCTTGAGGCTGAACTGCTTTCAGGGAAAGACATGATGTCAGTGCCTGGCTCTGGACAGGGTCAGCCGGTCGTAATGGGTGATAATCCCCCCTCGCGTCAAGTCAATGAAGGAGAAAAGAAAGGAATTTCGGACGGGAAAGATCCCCTGCCGTTAAACCACGTTGCATCGCCGGATGTGATCAGTAAAGAAAATGTTGCAGGTGACAGAAGGCGGGAGCCCGCGTTGATAAGCGATAAAGGAACGGACGAGACAACGGAGATATATAAAAGGCAGGAGATGGATGAGGAGATATGGCTGGCGACAGACATTAAAAAAGAAGAGACGGAACAGCCTGAAAAAGCCGGAGAAGCAGCATCCGGGGACGGCTGGGAACCGGAAGAAAGGCCTCCCGGCATAGCGGTTGCCCCCCCTCCGTCTTCTTCAGTTATTGAAACATTAGATACAGAAGTTGCTAAAAAAGCCGGAATAAACAGGCGGACGGGAAAAAAAACTTCCAATAGCGGGAAAAAGGCATATAATATCCGGAACACCGGGGAGACAAAGGGAAAGTTGGTGAAACAGGCTGAAGCCGGGAATAACAGGATATTCCGGGATAAGGGAACGGTTTCTGTGCCCTACGACAAACCCGCTGCGCCTGTGATCGCGCATTCCTATAGGGAGACAGGCACTATAACAGAGGAGGAGGTCAAGGATTTCATGAGCAGATATATAAAGGCTTACGAAAGAAATGATTTCGATACTTTTATGTTATTATTTTCGAGGTCCGCGGTCGAAAACGGCCGCAGGGACTATTCCGCGATACGCGATAGATACAGGGAGACGTTCAGATTTAAAAAAGACGGCTACATGCTTCGGAACATGTCCATAAGAATAGACGGGCCGAATGCCTTTGTCTCAGGCATCTACGGGATAAGCTTCTATTATCCCACGGAAGACCGGTGGGTGAAATACGGGGGGAGAATCAACTGGCGGCTCATAAAAGAGGATAACGCGCTGAAGATAATAAAAATGAACTATGACAACTGATATCCTTTCTTTTATATTAATCCTTTCGGTCTTTTTATTCGGTGCTGTTGAGATATGGTCTTCAACGGTCATTATATTGATGGTATATACGCTCGGACTGGCCTGGATAATCAGGAAGGAATATACCCGTTTTAAGCCATCGGGCGCTGAAAAACTCCTTTACGCCACGGGTGCGGCCTTTGCGGTTTATACCATAATCCAGGTTCTGCCTCTTCCTGCCTCCCTGCTTGAATTTATCTCCCCGAATGCATTTGATTTGCGATCTTTCTACTCTTTAGATGGCAGTAAGGATTTTATGTACATAAGCGTACATCCTTATAAGACCCGGCTGGAGTTGTTAAGGGTCCTGGCATTCCTGACTGTATTGTTTATTTCGATGCAGGCGTTCAAGGACATGGACAACGTAACCAGGACATTAAAGATTCTTGTTGTCTTCGGGTTCTGCCTTGCGGTCTTCGGTATCCTGCAGAAGGTGACCTGGAACGGGAAGATATACTGGTTAAGAGAGCTTACCTTTCCGTCGTCAAATCCGTTCGGGCCTTTTGTGAACAGGAACCATTTCGCCGGATTCATCGGCATGCTTATACCTCTCGGCCTCGGGCTTCTGCTCACAGCCAGGGAGAGGCCAAAAAAGATACTCTTCGGGTTCTTAACCCTGATTATGGCCCTCTCGGTCTTCTTTTCCCTGTCGCGGGGCGGGATAATAGGGTTCTTTTTGGGCGTCGCGTTATTCTCCATACTGATAATACGGAGCAGGGCGCATACCAGGAGGGTCTGGGTGATAGGAATCTTTCTGGTCTTCCTCACTGCATACCTCCTCTACCTCGGAATAGATCCGATAGTGGACCGCTTTTATAATTCGGACGTATCAACGAACGATCGTCTGATCGTCTGGTCTGCCACACTGGATGCGTTTAAGGACTTCTGGTTGATGGGTTCAGGTCTGGGTACGTTTATGGACATATTTCCGCTGTATTCACCCGTCGGGATACAGGCGGTCTTTGTGCATGCTCACAACGACTATATTGAGTTTATGCTTGAAATAGGCGCTATCGGCATAATTCTTCTTGTAACTTTTATCTCCCTCTCGATATACATAATGGCAAAGAGCGGCCCAGGGGAAAACAGGGGGATACTCAGGATAGCGGCTATTTCATCCGTGTTTACGATGATGATTCACAGTTTTGTCGACTTTAACCTTCATATTCTGTCCAACGCGCTTCTCTTTTTCGCAATTTTTGGCATGGCAATTGCATTATCAACTGCTGAAAATCCCGGGATATCAAACACCAGGGTAAAAAAGCGGAAGTTGATCTCCGGGATGAAAGAGAGAACCCCAAGAGATTAATAATTTAAAGGCGTAAAGCAGGTATAAGGATTGAGGATTGGCAAAACGACTCGAATTAAATATACTACATAGGCACATTTATCCAGCTTCAGTCTTCATGCTTTTAATGTCCCTGGGTATCCACTTTTATTCTCCGGCGACCGCAGCTGCTTCCGACGTAACAATCAAAGGTCCCGCAGTAGTTGTACGGAAGATGACGATACAGAGGGTGGCCCGTCTTCCGGACAGCACGCCGGAAGCGAAAATAATCGCCACCTTTTTCGTGGAGTCCGCTGTTGACAATAACTCCCGCGCGAGAGGACTGGCCGGAAGAAGGGAAATATCAGGGAGCAACGGCATGCTCTTTGTATTAGATGACAGGAAGCCCGTCTTTTTCTGGATGAAGGGCATGCAATTCCCCCTGGATATTCTTTTTTTTGACAGAAATAAAATCATTATAGATATATTCGAAGGTCTTTTACCATGCGATGACTGTCCCTTGATCATTCCGTCTGGGCCTCCGGCCTATGCCCTCGAGATAAACGCCGGCCTGGCGAAAAAATACGGGATAACGTCCGGAGACAGGTTTGTAATCGGAGAGGAATATCTCCCTCAACCCGAAGGATTGCCGGAGACGGGACTTTTTAAGGGAGGGCACAGGTGATCGACATCCACTGCCATATATTACCCTCTATTGATGACGGACCGTCCGACGTTGAGACAAGTATAAAGATGTTAAAAATAGCTGCTGACGACGGAATAACTCATATAGTGGCGACCCCTCATTTCAGGCAGGATGAAAAGCCGACCATACAGGATATAAGGGACGGCATCAGTCAGCTTGAGGAGAGTGTCAATGGCGCGGGCTTGGGTATCAAATTGTTAATCGGGGCCGACATAAGGCTGACCTATGAATTGATTTACGGAATCGAGGAGAACAGGATACCGTCAATAAACGGCTCCCGTTATTTTCTTCTCGAACTTCCGGACCTCATCCCCCCCAACCTCGACAATTTTCTCTTCACCGCAAAGTCCTGTGGATTTGTGCCGATAATCACCCACCCGGAACGCAACTACAGCCTTCTTGCGTCTCCCGGGAAGACGGAGGTCTTAAGGGATTCGGGAGCTCTCTTTCAGCTTACGGCCATGAGTATAACAGGAGAGTTCGGGGGCCGCGTGAAGAAGTTTTCACACATGCTTCTCAAAAAAGGATTTGTTGATTTCATAGCGACGGACGCGCATAGCACAGTCAGAAGGGCGCCAGTACTCTCAAAGGCGCTCAGGGTAATCTCCGGTCTTCTTGATGAAAGAGATGTGCGGAAGATTTTCTTTGAAAATCCGGAAGCAGTAATCGAAAACAGGGGGCTCTAAGTTGAACTGGTATGCTGTATACACGAAACCAAGATGTGAAGATTCGGCAATGTTTTATCTCAGGAGCGCGGGCCTGGAAACACTGGGTCCCAAGATCGTAATAAAAAAATATGTCAGGAAGAGATATACCGATGTAGTGGAGCAGCTTTTCCCGTCATACATCTTTGCTTTTTTTGATAAAGAAAAACATAGCCATATGGTCCAGTACACACGCGGTATAAAGTATATAGTCGGCAGGGGTACTCCCGTAGTAGTTCAGCATGAAATTATCGACGCCATAAAGGAAAGATTGGAGGGAGATATTCTCAAGCCGGTTCCCGGGAAGTTTAAGGAGGGCGACAGGATCATGATAAAAGACGGCCCGTTCAAGGACTTCTATGGCTTATTCAAACGAAATGTTTCAGGGCAGGAAAGGGCGATGATACTCCTTGACGCCCTCCACTGCAGTGTTACTCTGGAGAGCAGCTCGATAGCAAGGATATAGTCGCCTGCGCTGTTGTTTTTTCTGTGCTTTGAACTTCTTTTATCCTGTTTTTGTTCTTGCTCTGCGCTCTGCGCTCTGCGCTCTGCGTCTTTATCCGTTGCGTTGTTGCCGTCCGTTAACGTTGAACATCTTTTATCCGTTGTTCGTGTCTTTGCTTCATCTGTTAACGTTGAACCTTGAACATAGAACGTTGAACATCTTTTATCCGTTGTTCGCGGACCCACGTATTCTTCCCCCTTACTTAAGGGGGATTGAGGGGGTTACTCTTATCTTCGTCTTTAGTCTTTTGCCGTTATCCGTTAACCTTGAACCTTGAACATAGAACGTTGAACATCTTTTATATTTTGCCTTTGCCGTACATAGACCAGCATTTTTTTAAAAGCTTGTATTATAATATGATATAATTATAAATATTAGGATTGTGCCTTGAATTAACAACGATATCTTTTAGATAGCACCTGTTTGCTCATCCTGAAATACGAAACTAAGGAAGATATGCATAATAACCATGTAATCTGGCATAACGTACAGATAGACAGGTCGGACAGAAACCGGCTTAACGCGCACCGGAGCGGGCTTATATGGCTTACAGGCCTGTCCGCTTCGGGGAAATCGACGATAGCCCATGAAGTCGAGAAGAGACTTTTTGACCGGGGCATCCGGACTTACGTCCTTGACGGCGACAATGTAAGACATGGGATTAACTCCAACCTCACCTTCAGCCGCGAAGACAGGAAAGAGAACCTGCGGCGGATTGTCGAGGTTTCAAAACTCTTTGTTGACGCGGGCATATTAGTGCTTGCCGCCTTTATATCTCCTTACAAGGAAGACAGGGCGTATATCAGAAGCCGGTTTGCAGACGATAACTTCCTGGAGATATACGTGAAGTGTGCCGTCGAAGAGTGTGAACAGCGCGACCCAAAGGGACAATACAAAAAGGCAAGAGCCGGAATTATAAAGAACTATACAGGAATTTCCTCGCCCTACGAAGAACCGGAAAACCCGCATCTCCTTCTGGATACTGAAAACCTCGATCTCGATAGTTCAGTCGCAAACATATTGGACCTTCTGGAGAGACATGAGTTCATAGAGATACAGAGGGACACCCCGGATGAGCCATAGACGTCATAGAAAGCCTGAGAGACAGTTTAGGCATTACCTGAAAAACTACTGGGTCTGGATCGCTGCTCTTGTCTCTGGTCTCATCATCGGCACTGTTATGTTACTCGCGATTTTTTAACTTAACTTATTAACCGCCTATATTTCCTTCCCCCTTACTTTCCTCCTCTGCTGTATTTTCGTCCTCACTCCGTTGCGTCTTTGCTTTATCCGTTAACGTTGAACCTTGAACATAGAACGTTGAACATCTTTTATCCGTTGTTTACGTCTTTGCTTTATCCGTTAACGTTGAACCTTGAACATCTTTTATCCGTTGCGCCTCTGCCGTTCGTTGCCTTGAGGCTCTAAGTCCTGAACTATGTCTTCAGGTTATGGTAAAATTAATAAGAATCAAAAGAATTTCTTTTGAACCCTTAATGGTTATTTAGTTAAAGAAGGAGGTCATTGAAAATGTCTGCTCAGCAATTGCAAACTTATGATGAAGAGAAATTAAAAAATCTCATAAAAGAGGCAGTTAGAGATGTCTTAGAGGATGAACTGATGAAAATGAGACTATTACTTGCTCCTTATGTATCAGATGAGGAACAAAAAGAGATTGAGGAAAGTTATGGCGAGCCTTCCAGAGATGTAGCAAGGGCATTAAGCCTGGAGGAATGAAGGTTTTATGTGGCAAATAGAGCTCAGCAGGCAGGCAGATAAATTTACGAAGAGGGAAAATATAAAAGATGATGAAATACTTAATTTAATTAAAAAGGTAATTAATCATTCTAAAGGGCTTGATGAGAATATTGATGTAAAAAAGATGAAAGGTAAATGGAAAGGATATCACAGGATAAAGATTGGCAAGATTAGGATAATTTTAAAAATAGACTTTAAAAATAAAATTTCATCTATAGATAAGATAGACTTCAGAGGAGATGTATATAAATAATTTGCCGGCTTGATGGCCTGCAGGACTAACAACTCCTCACTCCTCACTCCTCACTGTCTTTGCTATGCGCTATGCTCTCTGCGTCGTTATCTTTTGCGTTGTTGCCGTTTGTTGCGCCTTTATCTGTTGCGCCTTTGCTGTTGTTCGCGCCTTTGCTTTATCTGTTAACGTTGAACCTTGAACGTAGAACCTTGAACTTCTTTTAAGACGCTCTGCTTACTCTTGCCACCTATCATATATATTGATATAATTAATATATATTCTGAGGAGGATTAATTAATGAGAAATATTACCCTTGAAAGCATTTATAGAAAAGTCGTCGATTTACAGCGTGATGTTGCTCAGATTAAAAAAAGTCTTATCGAAGAACCTGAGTTGCGTGACGATTTTATTTTACGGATGAGGGACATTGACCTTGAAAAAGAAATTATAGTTGAAGACTTCGGTAAAAGATATGGTTTGAAATAGTGTATGACCTTGCGGTTAAAGAAGGTCTTGATAAGAAGTTCAGGAAGCTTAAGAAAAAAGACAGGGAAATATTGGCATCAATAGCTAGAAAAGTGCAAGATATACTTGATGATCCTTATCGTTTCAAGCCTTTAAGGAAACCATTACAAAACAAGAGAAGAGTTCATGTAGGCGGATCTTCCGTGCTGACATATGAAATTAATGAAGAAAAAAAGTTAGTAATCTTGCTTGATTTTGACCACCATGACAATATTTATAAAACATAATTGCTCTCTCATATTTAATCCGTCATCCAGGAAGCACTGAAAACACTGGATTCTCGATGTAAGTCCTCGCGAGAGTCGCGTCGACCCGCTCAAAAGACCACGGGAATGATGTAGAACGTAGAACCTTGAACTTCTTTTAATCTTTTGCCTTTATTCTTGCTATGCGCTCTGCGCTAT
This sequence comes from Nitrospirota bacterium, assembly GCA_024275975.1. Lineage (GTDB taxonomy): Bacteria > Nitrospirota > Thermodesulfovibrionia > Thermodesulfovibrionales > UBA6898 > JAJRYC01. The sequence continues at coordinate 98,065 of JAJRYC010000090.1, forward strand.
GCGTCGTAATCCGTTGCGTAGTTGCCGTTCGTTAACGTAGAACATTGAACTTCTTTTAGTCTTTTTAAGGTGCTAGGCGACATAGGAGGAAGATATGAAATGTGTAATTTGTAAGAGTTCTGACATACAAATGAAAATGATTGATGAAGAAGTCAAACTTGGAGAAGATATTGTGCTTATTCCAATGGAGGTTTTAGTATGTCGGAATTGTGGTGAAAGATATTATGATAGAAAAACCATGCAGAAACTTGAAGCGATCAGGTCAAAATTGAGAGACAAGGATTTGGAAGTTGAAGATGTTGGCAGAGTTTTACGTGCAAAAGTAGCATAACTTTCAGTCTGCACACTTGAGGTGACATTCTGCTTTTAATCTTTGCTATTAGTCTGTTACCCTTGAATCTTGTTTTATGTTGTTTGTCCTTTGTCTGTTAACGTTGAACCTTGAACATAGAACGTTGAACATCATTTTTTCTTGACCTTTTAGACCTGAATATTTTATTATTAGTTCAATGTCTGAACGCACAGAAGTTGCTTCAAAAACCGGATTGGCATATGTCATGAACCGGCGGTAGCCTGCCCTAAAACATAAAGAATGTTCAAAGTTTTACCTCCGAAGCTTAGAAAAATATGCAAATCAGTCGTTTTGAAGACAAAATTTAGATTTCAAGATCTTGAAATATGGCAATTGGCAATAGAAATTGCCAACGAGCTTTTCGATATTGCGGATGATCTTGAAAAGAAGCGTTTATATCGTTTTGCAGAGCAACTCCGTGCTGCTGGAATGAGTATGTCAAACAATATAGCCGAGGGCAGCGGTTCAACCTCGAAGAAGGAGTTTTACCAGTTCCTGAACATTGCTCGCCGATCTACCTTTGAAAATGCTAATATCCTAATTCTCTTGGAAAAACGCGACCTCGTCGCTGAAAAAGATATTGAACGGCTTTTATCCCATCTCGACCATTTGTGTAGAAAAATCACCAACTTCCAGAATACTTTAAAATAATATTCTTTGTTTTTAGTCGGTAGTCTGTCGTTGCGCTGCTTTTAGTCTTTAGTCTTTGTTTTTGCTGTTTTTTTGCTATGCGCTCTGCGCTATGCGTTGTTATCTTTTGCGTCTTTGCCGTTCGTTGCGCTATGCTCCTTTGCTGTTCCTCAGACTTATGGCTAAAACAGTTGATTTTGTAGTTGTCTTTGATGACGGGGTAAGAAAACGTCACTATCATGAAACTGAAAAAGGCGATGTTATATATTTTGTGGTACAATTGGAAGTAGAGTTTAAGGGACAATGGAAAGTAGCTATCAGGTATGATTGTTCTCATGGGTTCGCACATATGGATAAATATGATATAAAAGGGAAGCGGACGAAAAGGCCGTTGAATCTACGTTTTGAAAGCGCTTTAACATATGGAGACTGGGATATCAATGAAAATTGGCAAAAATACAAAGAGGAATTCTTAAGGGGGATTAAGGATGAGTAACTATACAAATTACTTAACGATGCTTTCAACAGAATTCCATAGATACATAATGGAAAATGAAGAAGTTGCAGACAATATTCCCGCCAATGCTTTAGTTATATTCCAGGTAGAGGGAGAGGATGATTTTAACGATTGGCACAGAGAGACGTCACTAAAGAACCGTGAAGGAGGTCAGCCAGTGATCTACGTTTATGTGAACAAATGGAGAAAACATTCGTCTATTGAAGAATTAAAAGTAGAAGCAGTGGCGTGACATCCAGTTTCATTGCCTGGTTTACTCTTTCCCTTTACGCCTTGTTTTTGTTGGTGCTTTTTCTTTAGTCTTTTATCCTTAAACGCTATGCGCTATGCTGTTAGTCTGTTGCTTTTAGTCCTTAGTTTTTTTTTTATTCTTTAGTCCTTAAACGCTATGCACTATGCACTATGCGTCTTTTGCTTTTCCATTATGGACGAGTCCCAATTCAAAACACTTCGCGAATTAGCAAAAGACGGGACACTCTCGCAGCGTGACCTGTCAAAAAAAATGGGCTTGAGCCTTGGGCGGGCAAACTACCTTGTCAACGCCTTACTCGGAAAAGGATACATCAAGGCAAACCGTTTTAAGAATACCAAAAACAAGATAGCATATATGTATATGCTTACCCCGAAAGGCGTCAACGAAAAACTGAAACAGACATACGAATTCATCGAGAAGAAACTCGATGAATTCAACAGACTCAAGCAGGAGATTAAGACACTTAAACAGGAAACAAAATCACAGTGATAAGCTTGAAGGCAGGTAGGCAACCAGTACCAGTTTTGTTGTTAGTTTATAGTCTGTAGTTTTTAGTCCGTTGCGTAGTTGCCGTTCGTTAACCTTGAACCTTGAACTTCTTTTAAGGCGCTATGCTTTTTTAGGGCACCGAATGAAACAACACCCCGAAAGTTCTAAGTTAACAGAATCACCCAAGACGTGGCTCATTACCGGTGTGGCTGGCTTTATCGGCTCAAATCTTCTGGAAGAACTGCTTAAATCAGGACAAAGAATCATAGGGTTGGATAATTTTTCAACTGGACACCGGCATAACCTCGACGATATAAGAGAACAGATCGGTGATAACGCTTGGAACTTATTTGCATTGCTTGAAGGGGATATTCGCAATCTGGACGATTGTCAAAAGGCATGTGAGGGTGTTGATTATGTCCTCCATCAGGCTGCGTTAGGCAGTGTTCCCCGCTCCATTGATAATCCTATCGCGACAAACCAGTCTAATATTGATGGTTTCCTCAACATGCTGGTAGCAGCACGTGATGCGAAGGTTAAGCGGTTTGTATACGCTGCTTCTTCGTACACATACGGTGACCACCCGGGGCTCCCGAAAAAAGAGGGAATAATCGGCAAGCCCATGTCTCCCTACGCAGTCACCAAATATGCCAACGAACTTTATGCGGACATATTTGCCCGCACTTATGGTATGGAGTGTATTGGTCTGAGATATTTCAACGTCTTTGGACGGCGCCAGGATCCCCACGGAGCCTACGCAGCAGTTATTCCACGCTGGATCGGGGAATTGCTTGAGGATAGAACTCCAACAATTAATGGCGACGGAGAGACAAGCAGGGATTTTTGCTACATCGACAATGCTCTTCAGGCCAATCTGTTATCAGCTACCACCAAAAACATAAAAGCTCTAAACCAGGTCTTTAATGTCGCTGTAGGTGAGCGAACATCTTTAAATAAATTATTCATCACAATCCAGGAAGAACTAGGAAAATATCATAAAAATATTAAGCATATAAAACCTGTATATGGTCCTTTCCGTCCAGGTGATGTGAAGCATTCCCTTGCAGATATCACAAAGGCAAACACCCTTTTAGGATATGATCCTGTTTATAATGTGAAAAGGGGCATGGAAGAAACTGTTTCATGGTTTATTGATAATGGTTAGAAAAAGACAAAAGCAACCTGAAGATAAATAATTTGTGAACCACTGCTACATCTACATCAAGACAAGATGGTTTAAGAATACAAAAAACAAGATAGCATATATGTATATTCTCACCCCGAAAGGCATAAACGTAAAACTGAAACAGACATGCAACTTCCTCGGGAAAAAACTCGATGAATTCAACAGACTCAAGCAGGAGATTAAGACACTTAGGCAGGAAACAAAACCACAGTGAGGTAGGCCTGTAGGCATGCAGTTCGTTGTTTTCCGTCTTTTAACGTTGAACCTTGAACGTAGAACGTAGAACTTCTTTTATCCGTTACGTTTTTCTGTTTTTTTGCCATGCGCTATGCGCTATGCGTCGTTATCTGTTACGCCTTTGCCGTTCGTTAACATAGAACTTTGAACTTCTTTTATCTTTTACGCTATGCCCTCTGCGCTATGTTTTTTCACAAAATGGATAAACCGAAAAGCCAAAGAAACCAAATAATATTCCAGGGCTGCCCCTGTGGCTGCCTACGCCACATTAGGATGAGATAAACAAAATGAACATTAAGCGGAAACTCAAGAATTGGCTGAGAGTTTTTTGGGATAAATATTGGGGCATTATTATTGCCCTCTTGTTAGGGGTAATTATTGCTAAATATATTTTCTCCGGGCTTTTAAAGTAAAGCTCTGGAATATTACTGATGATGTTTTAAATACATAAATTTTGACAGGAGTTATCATGTTAAATGACAAAATAATCTTAATTACTGGCGGAACAGGTTCATTTGGAAAAAAATGCGCAGCGATTATACTGAAGAAATATAAACCTAAAAAAATAATTATCTTCAGCCGTGATGAATTAAAGCAGTTTGAAATGGCGCAGCAATTTCCAGATTCAAAATATGACTGCATGAGGTATTTTATTGGTGATGTTCGTGATAAAGAACGATTATATAGAGCCTTTCAAGGAGTTGATATTGTTATTCATGCTGCTGCACTTAAACAGGTCCCTGCGGCGGAATATAATCCCTTTGAAGCAGTTAAGACAAATATTTTGGGTGCTCAAAATGTAATCAATGTTGCAATTGACCAGGGAGTGAAAAAGGTAATTGCTTTAAGTACCGATAAAGCCGCAAATCCTATAAACCTTTATGGAGCTACAAAGCTTTGCTCTGACAAGCTGTTTATTGCCGGTAATTCTTACGTTGGTCGTGATGATACAATTTTTAGTGTTGTACGCTATGGAAATGTTGTTGGAAGCAGAGGTAGTGTAATCCCCTTCTTCCTAGAACAAAAAGATACTGGTGTGCTTCCCATAACTGATCCACGAATGACAAGGTTCTGGATAACTTTAGAACAAGGAGTTAACTTTGTTTTGGATTGTCTTGAGCGAATGGTAGGTGGTGAGTTATTTATCCCGAAAATCCCAAGCATGAATATTATGGATTTAGCAAAGGCTATTGCTCCGGAATGCAAGGCTAAAATTATCGGTATTCGCCCGGGAGAAAAACTACATGAAGTTATGATATCTCGAGATGATGCCAGAAAAACACTCGAATTTGAAAATTATTATATTATGCGACCAGATTTTAGGTTCTTTGGACATCGTTTTAATCATGACGATGGTAATCCAGTACCAGAAGATTTTGAATATAATTCTGAAACAAACACCTTGTGGCTAACTGCAGAAGAATTGAGAGAGATTATTGAAGAATTATGACAAATTTTATTCCATATGGCAGACAGTTCATTGATGAAGATGACATAAAGGCTGTAGTAGATGTCCTGATGTCTGATTTTCTTACACAGGGTGCGAAGGTTAATGAATTTGAGTCTGCACTATCTACATATTGCGGAAGTAAGTATGCTGTTGTATTTTCCTCAGGCACAGCTGCCCTCCATGCGGCATATTTTTCCGCTGGGATAGGCCCCGGTGATGAGATAATCACAAGCCCTATAACCTTTGTGGCAACTGCCAATGCGGCGCTTTATCTTGGTGCACGACCTGTGTTTGTTGATGTTCAGCCTGACACAGGCAATATCAATCCTGAGCTCATAGAAAAGGCAATTACAGAAAAAACCAAGGCTATAATCCCGGTGTATTATGCCGGACACCCAGTAGACATGGGTCCCATACATGAGATAGCCAAAAGATACAATATCGTTGTTATTGAAGATGCGTGCCATGCACTTGGGGCAGGTTATAAAAATAAAAAAATAGGTTCCCACTCAGACATGACAGTTTTTAGCTTTCATCCTGTGAAGTCTATCACCACAGGGGAAGGTGGGGCGGTTTTGACTAATACACAAGATTACTACGAAAAATTACTTATGTTCAGGACTCATGGCATAACGAAGGGAAAATTTTTGAATGAGTCTGATGGTGATTGGTGCTATGAAATGCAATTTTTGGGCTATAACTACCGCATGACTGATATTCAATCAGCACTTGGCATATCACAACTGAAAAAACTGGATTTATTTATTAAGCAAAGAAGGGAATTAGTAAAAAAATATGAAAAAAAATTTACTGGTAATCCTTACTTTGACTTGCCAGAGGAAAAAGATTATGCATGTTCAAACTGGCATCTTTATGCTTTAAAATTAAAAGATCGATATAAAGAAAGAAAGGCGGAAATCTTCAAAGAATTAAGGAGGAAAGGGGTCGGGGTGCAGGTTCATTATATTCCAGTGTATTTTCATCCTTATTATCAGGAACTTGGATATTCCAAAGGACTTTCACCAATAGCAGAGGATTTCTATCAAAGAGAATTAAGCATTCCTTTATATCAAGGCATGAAAGACGATGATATTAAGCACATAATAAAGGTCATTTTTGAAACTTTTAAAAGTTATGAAAGGTAGAGGGGGGTGGTGGTGGACCATGTAACCGGGCAGCTTAAAAAATGGAGTGGTGGATTTGGAAAAGAGTATACCGAAAGAAATCCATTAACCATACAGGATATGGAAAATTCATATAAGAGGAAGTATGGAATTACAAGAACAAATATAAATGAAGAGTTTTTATCCAACATCGATAAGGATACGAAAATTCTTGAGGTGGGTTGCAACGTAGGGAATCAACTTGTTTTATTAAAAGAGATGGGTTTCAGAAACTTACATGGAATTGAAATCGCTGCCTATGCATTCGAAATTGCTAAAAGAAGGGTGGAAAGCGAGGGGATCAGTTTCGTAAAAGGCAGTGCTTTCAATATCCCTTTTAAAGATGAGTTTTTTGATATGGTTTTTACATCGGGTGTACTAATACATATCTCACCAGACGATATAAAAAAAGCAGTTTCTGAAATACATCGATGCGCAAAAAAATATATCTGGGGACTTGATTACTACGCGGAGAGTTATCAGGAAATCGTATACCGCGGTCAGAAGGATCTCCTCTGGAAAACGGATTTCGCAAAAATTTATACCGAGAAATTTCCCAATTTAAAACTGGTAAAAGAAGAGAGATATGTTTATTTAGACCAAAATGGTCACATAGACCAGATGTTCCTGCTGAAAAAATGACCTCTCCATTGAAAGGACGAGGAATTCAGTAGGTTTATCAGGAAGGTTATACAATGACTGCAAAAATAGGCGAAAAATCAATCGGGTACAACAACCCCACATATATTGTCTTTGAAGCTGGCCCCACGCACACAGGGCTTGAATCGTCGAAAACACTTGTGGATGCCGCAGCAGAAGCAGGTGCTGATGCTATAAAATTCCAGATGATGTACGTTGACAGGCTCATGGGCGACAAAGAAGTTATATTTTCTTATGAAATTCTTACGGGCAAAGGGAAAAAAGCTATTGAGACTATTGAAGAACCCCTTTATGAGATACTCAAAAGACGGGAACTCAAGAAAGAAGAATGGAAGGAACTTAAGCAGTACTGCGATAAGAAAGGACTTGCTTTTATTTCGACAGCCATGTTTATAGAGGAAGTAGATTTTTTAGTGGATGAACTCGAAGTCCCATCCATAAAACTCGCCTCAGGTGACATAAACCACCTGCCACTCATTAGATACATAGCTAAAAAAGATGTGAATATCCAGATAGATACAGGAAGTGCTGACCTTTGGGAGATCGAAAAAACTATAACTCTTATAGAGTCTGAAGGTAATAGAAACATTATCATCCACCTCTGCCCTACGGGCTATCCTGCGAGACTTGAGAGTATTAACCTTAGAATGCTCACAACACTGAAAACAATGTTTGAGGATTATGCGATAGCATTTTCTGACCATACCCCTGGCTGGGAGATGGATATTGCCGCTGTTGCTTTAGGTGCCAACGTTGTGGAAAAAACTATAACTTTCGATAGAACAACAAAAAGCTGTGAGCACATGTTTTCATTGGAACCCAAGGAGGCACAAAATTTTGTGAACAGTATAAGGGAACTTGAGATAGCCCTTGGTAATTACCGAAGAACAATACTGAAAGAGCTAAAAGAAGGAAGATTAAAAGCAAGAAGGAGTATATTCTTAAAAAGAGATTTAAACAAGGGTGAAATAATAAGACAACAAGACATAGAGTTCAGAAGGCCAGGATACGGGATAGGCCCCGATGAAACTGAACAAGTCATTGGAAGGAGTGTTAGAAAAAAAGTGTTGAAGGAGACAATGCTCAGTTGGGAAGACGTATGTTAAAAGAGCAATTCCTCTGCATAATACCCGCCAAAGGTGCTTCGACAAGATTAAAGAAAAAGAATATTGTAAGTCTATGTGGTAAACCGCTTATCTTCTATACCATAGATGCTGCGAGGAAGTCCGATTTTTTTAAAGACATCATTGTTTCCACGGATGACGAGGAAATCAAGGCAGTTTCTGAATCCTTTGGCGCCGTGGTCCCCTACAAAAGGCCTGAGAAACTTTCACATGACCCTGCCGGAGTAGTAGATGTCTGCCTCCATATGATCGAATACCTGGAGGAGCAAGGGAGACACTACGAGGTTCTTTTTATATTACTGCCTACATCCCCCCTCAGGACAGAGTTGGACATTATGTCTGCATTTGAAATCTACAAGGGTTCCGCAGCAAAGGTACTGATGAGCGTATCGGAATACGAGCATACCCCCTTTGCTGCCTTGAAGCTGGACGACAGTGGCTCCCTGTCGCCCTACTTTCCTGAATATATAGGTATGAAAAGCCAGGAAATGCCAAAGGCTTACAGAGCAAATGGTGCGATAACAATAATTGACATTAAGGAGTTTAAGAAACAAAGATTATACTATTTTTGTCCAATGGCAGCCTATATTATGCCGTGGGAAAGGTCTATAGATGTGGATAACTACAATGACCTGAAACTTGCAGAATATATTATTAGCTATAAACAAAAAGATACTCTCTAAAGGACTTGGCCAGAAAGATAAAAAATAGACTCTCCATACGGGTTGACGCCTCTCCCCAAATGGGAACGGGACATCTCATGCGCTGTTTATCTCTCGCTTAGAGGTGGAAAGATAGTGGTAGGGATATAGTGTTTATAACCTGCTGCGAAAGTGAAAGGAGTATTGAAAAGATTAAAAAGGAAGGCTTTAGAGTATACGCCGTCCAAAAATCCTCTGATATTGAAGATACCAGCGATATACTCGAAAAAGAGAAACCTGATTGGGTCGTACTTGACGGCTATCACTTTGGTCCCGAATACCAGCGGGCAATTAAAGCTAGTGGATATAAACTCCTTGTCATAGATGACTATGCCCACCTTGAGCACTATTATGCAGATATAATTCTCAATCAGAACTATGGCTCGGAAAAGTTTTCCTATAATGCAGGACAGCATACGAGATTTCTTCTTGGATCCCAATATGTATTACTTAGACGTGAGTTTTTGCATTACTCAAATTATGAAAGACAGATACCTGATGTGGCAAAAAAAGTCCTCATAACAATGGGGGGCGGAGATAGTGAAAACAACACACTCAAAGTAATTCGATCCGTAAACCTTATTGATACCCCTCTTGATGTAAGGGTAATAATAGGCGCAAGCAATCCCCACTATGCACTGATTAAGCAGAAGGCAGAGGGATGCAGACATAACATTGAGATACTTCTGGATGTAAAGGATATGGCTTCACTTATGGCGTGGGCAGATGTGGCGGTTTCTTCAGGCGGAACAACCACTTGGGAATTAGCCTTTATGGGACTCCCGTCAATGCTCTGTATAGTTGCTGATAATCAGGAATACGCTGTCAATGCCCTTGGTAAAGATAGGGTCTTTTATTCAATCGGATGGATAAAGGATCAAACGGATAAAGAAATAGCTGATGCCTTATCCAGCCTGGTACGTAATAAATCATTAAGATACAAGATGCATGAAAAGATGATAGAGGTAGTTGACGGAAATGGAGTTGAAAGGGTTATTGATATTATGAAAAAGAGAGCAAATAATCTCGGTAATTTATCCAACACGTTAAGAAGGAATATAGATTTCGGAAAGATAAAATTTGTAAATTTCATCAATCTTTCAGATGATGAAAAAGAGCTGATTTGTAATTGGAGAAATTCTGATGAAATAAGGAAATGGATGTTTACAGGCCATATAATTTCAAAGGAAGATCATTTGAATTTTATAGAGAATCTTAGAAAAGACGACGCAAACTTTTACTGGCTGGTCAAGGTAGATAATACATCTGTTGGAGTTACTTATTTTCAGAAAGTCGATGTTAACAATAAAAGTAGCTATTTTGGTATTTATTCGGTGAAGAAGGGTTGTGGTAAGTTAATGCTTCATCATCTAATGCGCCTATGGTTTGATATACTACAGATGCTTACATTAAAATGTGAGCTTATAGAGGGCAATGAACGTGCTTTCAGGTTATATAAAGATGTTGGTTTTAATGAAGATGCCTCTCGTTTTATTCAGAAAGAGGGCAGTATGGTTAAAGTTATCTCGATGACAGCAGTAAGAAGTTATTTGGAAAAGAAAAATTCAATGACCGGGATGAACCATGCTTAATAATATCAACATAAGTTACATTGTAGCTGGCTGTAAGAACTGGAACAGAAGAGTTTTTGATGAGGTTATTTCAAAATATAATGGAAACTGGATTTATGTTGACACAGAGGAAGACCTGACGAAAAATGCAAAAAAGAATAATACTAGGTATATCTTTTTCCTTCATTGGTCATGGATTGTTCCAAAGGAGATTTTGAACAATTACGAATGTGTCTGCTTTCACATGACTGATGTTCCATATGGTAGAGGAGGCAGTCCTCTACAGAACCTAATCATACGAGGACATAAGGAAACAAAACTTACCGCTTTACGAATGGTCAAAGAACTCGACGCAGGCCCAGTGTATTTAAAAGAAGACCTATCCCTTTATGGCTTTTCGGCAAAAGATATATATATAAGGGCAAGCTATCTATCAGCAAAAATGATTGAAAAGATCATAGAAAATGAGATAACACCAGAGCCCCAAAAGGGGGAAGAAGTGTTGTTTAAAAGGAGAAAACCTGAGGAAAGTGAAATACCCGAACTTCTGGACCTAGAAGCACTTTTTGACTTTATAAGAATGCTCGATGCCGAAGATTATCCAAAGGCATTCTTATTATATAAATGTTTCAAGTTTGAATTTTCGAGAGCTTCGATTTATGATGAAAATCTGCTTGCGGATGTTAAGATTACAAGAATCAAGGGGAGAAAATGAAAGTCATTGTTATAGCTTCTCATCCGGATGACGAAGTCTTGGGATGTGGGGCAACAATTTCAAGATTAGCAAAGGAAGGTAATGATATTTATATAGCTATACTTGGGGAAGGGATAACATCACGTTATCCCAAAAGAGAGGATGCCAATAAAAAACTCATTAAAGATTTGAAGAAAAAAGCAGAAAACGTTGTAGAGCTTCTCGGGGCCAAAGAGTTATTCCATTCTGATTTTCCTGATAACCGCTTCGATACTGTCCCGCTTCTTGATGTAATAAAAAAGATTGAAGAGTGGATAGATAAGATAAAGCCGGAAATACTGTTTACCCACCATGCAAATGATTTGAATATTGACCATGCAATAACACACAGGGCAGTGCTTACTGCAACAAGACCGATTAAAGGATGTTCTGTAAAGGAAGTGTATACCTTTGAAATACTTTCTTCTACGGAATGGGCATTCGGAGAGTTCGGCTCTTTTAATCCTAATGTTTTCTTTGAAATTAAAGACACAATTGAAGTAAAAATAAAGGCTATGGAAATATACGAATCCGAGGTTAGAGGGTTTCCACATCCACGTTACCTAGAAGCTATAAAAAACATAGGTAGAAGATGGGGAAACGTAGTAGGGCTTGAATATGCAGAGGCTTTTGAAACCGTGAGGCGTATAGTATAGGCTTTATGAAAAACAAATCCATAGAAATAGCAGGCATAAAAATCGGACATAGTTATTCGACCTTTATCATAGCAGAGATGTCTGCTAACCATAATCAGGACTTTGATGAGGCTGTGAGAATAATTCATGCAGCCAAGGAATGTGGTGCGGATGCCATCAAATTACAGACATATACTCCTGACACCATGACCATAGACAGCGATAATGAATACTTCAGGATTAAGGGAACAATTTGGGAAGGCGAGATCCTTTTTAGCCTTTATGGAAAGGCATACACCCCCTGGGAATGGCAGCCAAAACTTAAAGAGATTGCAGATGAGATAGGAATTATACTCTTCTCCACTCCTTTTGATAAAACATCAGTAGACTTTCTTGAGGAGCTGGACGTTCCGGCTTTTAAAATAGCCTCATTTGAGCTGATAGATATTCCGCTTATTGAATATATTGCAAGCAAGGGAAAACCCATAATAATGTCTACGGGGATGGCCACTATTTGCGAGATTTCAGAGGCTGTGGAAGCAGCAAGAGGAGCAGGAGCAAAAGACATGTTACTTCTTAAATGCACGAGCGCATATCCTGCTTCACCCGAAGTGATGAACCTGCGCACCATCCAACATTTGGCAGAAGCCTTTAACTTGCCCGTTGGTCTCTCGGACCACACTCTGAATATTGCTGTGCCGGTGGCAGCAGTGGCAATGGGAGCTTGCACTATCGAGAAACACTTAACCCTCTCAAGGAGTAAAGAAGGGCCGGATTCTACATTTTCATTAGAGCCTGCAGAATTTAAGTCCATGGTTCAGTCTGTCAGAACGGCCGAAAAGGCGCTTGGTGAAGTCAGATACGAAACGGGAAAGGAAGAAGCTAAGAGTCGCGTTTTTCGCCGCTCTCTATTTATTGTCAAAGATATAAAAGTGGGCGAGGTCTTCACAGAAAAAAATGTTCGTTCTATCCGGCCTGGACATGGGTTGCCACCTAAATTTTTTAAAGAGGTTATCGGCCGCCGTGCATCACAGGATATTGAAAAAGGCGTACCCCTTAGTTGGAGCCTAATTTCAGGCTAAATCAAGATGGGAAGAACATATCCTATAGACATTTTTGGTGTAAAAAATGTTGGTATTGAAGAATGGATGGAGAATTATTATATCCCTGTTACATGGAAAGAATATCAGGCTATTTACGAGAATATTTTTCATGCTTATACCTCAACTCTAAAAAAACATGACAATGAAATTGTTTATTGGTTGGCCATTTCAAACATAAAATTAACACTTTTTATTTCAAAACATGTTTTTGATTTATTAAGATTATCACGATTGAAAGAAGAAGGATATGAATATGTAATTGGTCAGAAGAAAGAGAAAATTTCTGATGTTTTTTCGACTCTTTCAGATTTGGTGGATTTTAAACTAATTGATAGCAGAACCTTTCATATAAGTGTTCAAGAAAGAATTAAAAATGCTTTAAGAACGATAAAACACAATCTTCCTGGTGTGATAAACAGAGACTTTCTTAAAAACATTTCAAATCCGTATTTCCTTCTTGGCAGTAAATATCAGAAAGAAATTGCCTCTTTTTGTGAAGAAAACAACATTTTCCCGATCCAAATATTTCCAATGTTATTTGCAAAAAATAGTTCAAAGGATCTTCGTTTAAATTCACAAAACGCTGAAATGCATGAATTTGTTAATAATTTTGTGTCTTTGGTTGAAAAGCAGTACCCTATTATTAGAAACTCAACTGTTGAAATATTGAAAAAAAGCATTAATGAGTGTTTTGAATATAGTTCATTGTTTTTTCATAGTAATGTTGGGTTTTTTAAAAAAAACAAACCTGGAACGCTTCTCGTTACAGGTATTGGGAATTCAATTCACAGGCTTTTCTGTGCTGCATGGAGATATTCGGGCGGTGAGGTTGTGGGGTTTGTTCATGGCAATCCTTATTGTACTGCTTACAAGCCAGGTGGTGTTACCGATGGGTTTTTATCAATCTTGAATCAGTATGTAACAACTTCAGATGGGTTTGAGGAGATGCTAAACCGGGCTATAGAAGACTTTCCTCTTGGACTCAAAACAAATACCGAAATAACACACAACAAACAAAACATCTATTATCCACTGTTCATAGAGTTACAAAAAAGTGCTACTGTCCGGGAAATAAAAAAAGTAATGCTCATTGGTTTCCCAATGAATAATCAAATGTATGCATGGCTTCCAGAAAGACATGCTTTTTCATCTCTTCATCTTGAGTTGCGTCTTGTAAAGCTTTTGAAAACTGCAGGTTATTATGTTATTTATAAGGCACATCCGGATAGAATCAATGAAGTTGAAGGTGTCTTTGAAGGATATGCAGACGAAGTTTTAGAGATGGAAAGATTAGAGGATGTTTACGACATGGCAGATTGTCTTTTGTTTAGCCATGCGCATACTACTACTTTTGGATTTGCATTGCTTACTAAGAAGCCAATCGTTTTAATAAAAATTAAAGGAGAAATCTGGTTTTTAAGAGCTTTTGAGCTTTTAAAGAAGAGATGCAGTATTATTGATGCTGAACCCGATAATTCAGGGCGAATCCGCTATAATGATCAGGATGTAATTGGTGCGATTAGAACTTCCCTCAACAACATTGATTATGAAATTTTACACGAGTTTGCCTTTTAATTTATATATCCTTATGAATCTGCATTAATCTGTGTCCACAATAGGTTATTTTTAAAATGAAACAAATCATCAATCTCTTGAATTTTTATTATAGACTTGTAGGAAACCGGTTATTCCTGCTCTTTTTTCTTATGATTGCTGCTGTTGGTTTTGAAGGTATTGGTATCAGCCTTTTTTTACCAATATTGCAGGGAGGGGATAGCAATAGTAAAATTACCCGGGTTACCAGGCAAATATTTGGTTTCTTTGGACTTGAGTATACACTTTTGTACCTTCTATTGTTTTTGGTAGGTTTCTTTTTCCTGCGGTCAATCTTGCTAGTTGCGCAGGCATCCTTTGTTGGAAAGATTATGGCTGACCTCTTAGTAAACTTAAGATGCAAAATTGCAGAAAAAATGTTTAAGCTCGATTATCAGGCATTTCTGAAAAAATCATCAGGTTATCTAAATAACGCTTTAATTGTTGAGTTCCAGAAAGTTGTTTTCTCATTCAAGATGTTTTCGAGTCTTCTGGTTACCATCCTTTTTGCAATAATGTACGTTAGTATTCCTCTATTTTTAAATCCTGTCCTTATTCTGGTATTAACAGGCCTTGGGTTTCCGTTATTTCTGATAATAAAAAAAATTAATATGCTCACAAAGGACTATTCTGTTCGGACATCTGAGCATTCAGCTAAGCTGCAGAAAATACTTATACAATCACTAAACTACTTCAAATATCTGAAGGCAACGGAAGGATATCCTAATGTATTAAAACAGATATTTTCCCAGAGCAAAAAACTGGGGAAATTACAATTCAAACAGCATACATTAGGCGCAATCACGGAGTATGGGTTCGAGCCATTTGTTGTATTAGTATTAGCCGGTGTTATCTTCTATTATGTTAAATTACAGGGGCAGGACATTATAGAGAACATTTTTTTGTTGTTTTTACTCCAAAGAGCAATGAGACAAATGTTATCCGCCCAGCAAAACCTTAGAAAGTTATTGAATGCTTGGGGCAGTATAGAAGTTTTAAAAACTCTTGAGTCAGAATTGGAAAAATCAAAGGAGAAGATGCCGGAAAATATTGCAGTTCATGACTTGCCTTTTGATCAACCAATTCGGTTCGAAGATGTTAGTTTTAGTTTTGATAACGAGATACAGATATTGAGAGACATAAATATGGAAATACCCCCTAATTCAACAGTGGCATTTGTGGGAGAATCAGGTGCAGGCAAAACCACACTCGTAAATATGCTGATTGGTCTGCTTCGGCCAACAGAGGGCATAATATATATTGGCGGAATACCTTATCAGGATACTGACCCCCATCAAATAAGAAAAGAAGTAGGCTATATTACTCAGGAAAATGTAATATTCAATGACACAATTTACAATAATATCACGCTTTGGGATTCAAATGGTTCGGACAAAGATATGAAAATGGTAAAGCATGTAACCGAAAAAGCACATATTGCTGAATTTATCCAGAGCCTTGATAATAGCTTTGATTCTGTTCTGGGTGAGGGTGGAATAAACATATCCGGAGGACAAAGGCAGCGGATTTGCATTGCAAGAGAGCTCTATAAAGACGCAAAAATTTTAATATTTGATGAAGCCACAAGTTCGCTGGATACAAAAACAGAAAAGGAAATCCAGAAAAATATAGATGAATTTAAAGGCCTGAAGACGATTGTTATTGTTGCCCACCGCCTTTCTACAGTGAGGAATAGTGATAGGATTTTTGTTTTAAAGAATGGCACTGTAGTAGAAGAAGGCTCGTATGAAGATCTTTACAGTTTAAATGGAGAATTCAAGAGAATGGTTGTACAGCAGAATTATTGAGAAACGCGACCAATGAAGAACGTACATTTTCTAACAAATAAAAACAAGATTGAAGATTATTCTATTAGTCCAGTTCGTTATAACAAAAAAGCATTATATGAGAGAGGTTATAAAGTAAAAATCTTTTATGAACCTAATGAGAAATGTTTATCTTGTGATATATTATGTCTTGTTTCTAAACCTGTTTTGCAAATGTTAAATGAAAAAAATGCTGTTATTAAACAACCAAGCCCGGTTTTAAGTTTAATAGAAAAAGCCAGAGGTTATACTAACAAAATTATCTGGATGGATATATCTGATAGCACTGGAGTTACCCACTTTGAATTGTTACCTTATGTTGATCTATATTTAAAGAAACAGCTATTCAAGGACAAAGCTCTATATCAAAAAGAGTTTTATGGTGGTCGAATATTTACTGAATTCTACCACAGAGAATTTGGAATAGTAGATTCAACTCCTTTCAAACAATTCTATCCATTAGATATGAATTTAGTAAATAAAGTCGGACTTTCATGGAATATTGGATTGGGAGATATGTATAATGCCTTTTCAAAAAAAGGCGCTATTCGATGTCGCTTTGCTGACTTCCTGCCGGTGAATTATAAAATTAACTTTATTGACCCTGCTAAAAAAAGAGATGTGGATATTTTTTTGAGAACAAGTTCGAATCTGAATCGTGAACTGATAAGTTTCCATCGCAAGGAACTTATTAAAAGGTTGGATGAGATGTTAAAGGACGATTCTACATTAAATGGTTCATTACAGGGGAAATGGCTTTCGCTTAAAGACTTTAGAGAAAGGCTGAAGAATACTAAAATTGTACCCAGTCCTTTTGGTTGGGGCGAACTTGGTGTCAGAGATTATGAAGCATTTATATTTGGAGCGATATTACTTAAACCTGATATGTCTCATATGGAAACATGGCCATCAATTTTTGTTGAAAGAGAAACCTATCAGCCTTTTAGCTGGAGTTTTGAAGACCTGGAATCGATAATTTCAGATCTATTACAGAATGAGAATTAACGGATACGTATAGCGATAAATGGACAGGATGCTTACAGGGATTCAATTTCACCATCAGGAATGGAGCGGTTCTGTGACTGGTTTATTCAACAAATCGATAAATAGAGGATATGAAAAAAGCTAAAACATTAGTTGAAGATCAATTTGATAACCTTTTTACCCAAAAACCAGCACTTAAATATGATTTTAATATAAAAAAGATGGGGAGAAAAGACAGAAAAATTGTTCAATGTTTGTTGGAGTATGGTATCAAGGGGAAAAAATGCCTCGATGTTGGCCCTGGGACAGGGCGGTGGCTGCAATTTTTGAAAAATAGTGGTGCCGGTTATCTTGGCGCTATAGATATATCACAGGAGTCTTTAAACCGGTGTTCTTTACTATGCAACAGAACACAAAAGGCCCATATAGAAAGTGATAAATTTGATTTTGAACCAGACTTTTTTGATGTTGTCATTTCAATTGAGGTACTTGAGCACCTTAGAGATCCCGACAACTATTTGTCGGAAATAGTAAGGGTTTCAAAAACAGGAGGGATTGTTTTAATGTCAACACCCAATGTTATTTCTTTTATTTCTCGCATGAGAATGCTTTTTGGGCGTCTTCCTATAGCTATTGCTTCTGATAAAACCCATGTTGGATTCTACAGAAAAAAGGATATTGTTAATCTTCTTGCCCCTTTCAATATGCGACCACAGTTTATTCCTACTTCAATCTCTTTGAATCCATTTTACCAAAAAAGTAAGCTTCATATTCCATCAGTAAATCTCATATCATCGCTAGATGATAGCTTGTTATTTATGATTCAAATTGAAAAGGAATGATTGTTTCAGGGGAGCATGAATTTTTATATTTATTTCGTCCTGAGATAGTAAATCTATAGAGTTATAAAATATGAATTTAAAAATAATTAATGATTATAAATACTCATGGAATACTGAAAAAGTAGATGATATAAATATATATTTCAAGGGTTTATTCTGGTATGAAAATAAGTGTTTTCGCGATGCCCAGGCTTGCCAAATATTAGCTAAGATACTTAATATAAAAAATCCGGACCGTTCTACCTCTTTACCCGTAAAGGACATTATTGAAAAAAACGTATTAAAACTACGTGGTCATTTTTCATTTATTATTGATGGAAAAGATTTTGTTTTGGCCGCTGTAGATAAAATCCGCTCATATCCTATCTTTTACAGCAAACAAGGCAATACCCTTTTTATTTCAAATTCAGCACCAAAACTTCAGACGGAGGCTGGCTTGTATGATAAAGATGGGACATCTTTTATAGAATTTGAGATGGCAGGATATGTTACGGGTAGCAATACACTTTTTAGAGACCTTTTCAGCTTCAAGCTGGCGAATTTCTCCTGTTCGATAAGGAACAATCAAATTTAGAAGTAGTTCGTTACTATAGGTACTTGCCGGATAAAATATTTGAGGAAACTGAGGGAGAACTGCTGGATGAGCTGCATAAAACAACGGTAAAGATTTTTTCTGAAATGGTTGAAACATTAGATGGGAGACCGGTATGGATACCTTTGAGTGGAGGATTGGATTCAAGGCTTGTGCTTGCCATGCTGCGAGAGCTTAAATATGATAATCTTTCAACTTTTTCATATGGTATTCCCGGATACTGGGAGATAGAACAGGCCAAAAGAATTGTAGAAGCTTTAAAAGTTAAATGGCATTATATTCCATACGAGCCCAAAAAAATCAAGCAACTATTTCATACGACTGAAAGAGGAAACTATTTTCATTTTGCTTCAGGTTTGAGTTCGGTCCCCTTTTTGAACGATTTTTATGCATTGTGGCTAATGAGGAAAGCCAAGCTTATTTCAGGTGACGCTGTTATTATTAATGGTCAAAGTGGAGATTACTTAACGGGTGGGCATATTCCCCGTGTGATCAGAGAAGTAGATGAAAATACGCTTACTACAGACCTGTTAACAAAAGCTGTAATTGATAAACATTTTTCTCTTTGGCTTAATTTAAAGACAGAAGAAAATCTTTCAATTATCATCACGAAGATACTCAATTCATTGCAATTACTTCCTGGTTCGAAATTGTCTAAAAATGATTTCTCACAATATTTTGAGCTGCATGAGTGGCAGGAAAGACAATCTAAATATGTGGTGAATGGACAGAGGGTATATGATTGGTTCGGTTATGATTGGAGACTTCCCCTCTGGAGTGATGAGTTAATGGTTTTTTGGGCGAGGATAGATTGGAGGAGAAAATACGCTCAGACATTACATAAACAATATTTAAATCAATATAACATTGCGGGTGTTTTTAATATAGCATCACTACCTCAGCCTCCTTATATGCCATATTTTGTTAAACCATTAAATAAAATACTTTCTGTTATATACAGAATTTCACCACAACATGCGGATTTATATAATCAAAAGTATCTGAAATATTTCATGTCATATGCACCTTTTTATCCTCAGAAAAATTACCTTGAATATCTTAAAGATTCACAATGGCACAGAAGTTGTGTTTCATATTTTGCAAGAGATATCATTGAGAACCTATAGAATTAGTGAAGGAGTACAAGTTGGTAGTAATAGCCAACATTTTTGTTCCTCATTCTAATCATTTAGCAGGGTTCCATGGGCTTGCCCGTGGGTGAATGCCGCCGGAGATATTTTGGTATACTTATGAATTGTGGAAAACAGATTATCAGGACACAGCGTATATCGGACAGAGTACCATGTAGTGTGGATACCAAAAT
>JAJRYC010000091.1 GCA_024275975.1 Nitrospirota bacterium
CCCGTCATAGATCGTCTCCCCGATCTTTGGTTTGATCACCTGTATCATTGCACGGATGAGCGGCCTGGGAGTGTAGTATTCTCCGCCATTACGCCCGGCATTGCCCATATTTTTGATTTTCGCTTCATAGAGGTGGGAGAGCTCGTGTTTCTCTTTTTGAGACCTGAAATGAAGCTGGTCTACCAGTTCCAGTGCATCACGCAGAGAGTAGCCACTCTGAAACTTACTCTTTATTTCTCCGAATATTTCCCCTATCTTATATTTAATCGTGTCAGATGATGAAGCACGCTGCTTGAACCCCTTGAGGTAGGGGAAGAGCTCGTTGTTTACATATTCAATAAGATCATCCCCGGTCAGGGCCGCATCATGGTCAAAACTGCCGTCGGACTTTTTCGGCGCTGCCCAGCGGGTCCAGTGATGCTCAGCGTCAATAATGAAATCGTAACGTTTCCCAATCAGCTCCGCCTCAATAGCCCGCTCACCTTCCAGATCATCCAGATATTTCAGAAAGAGCATCCACGAGGTCTGCTCAGTATAGTCCAGTTCAGTAGTACAGCCAGCCTCTTTCCAGAGAACGTCATCTATATTCTTGAATATTTGTTCAAACATTTGATCTCTTTTCTCTTTCTCTGCACAGGGTAGGAAATTTAATCAATTATAGCAAAACAGCCTGAAAAATAGGGGAAAAGTTTGCCCAAAAGGAGGGGATACGAAGGGCTAATCCCATATGGCCGCGCGGATGGAGCCGGGACCATAAACGCGGCGGATGTTGCTGATGTTTTAGTGAATTGTGCTGATAAGACCTGGACTAATCCATCATCACCTGCCGGTATTGAAGTTTTTTTCAGCGCTTCTGCCCGCCTGATTCTGCTTATCAAAGACATGTTTCCGCTAACGAATCTCAGTTCGGGGCAATTCCGGATCTGGACATTGCCATGATAATCGCAGTAGTGTAAAATACTCTATGCCCGTTGAGAAGACGGCTGAAACAGAGAATTCAAAAAGGCGGAAAATTAAAGGAATAATCAATTTCAAAAGAACGGAACCTGTCTGTGTGAAATAGAGTGATTAAATCCGGGCGAACTGCCCGAACCCCACATGGAAAAGCCGGGACCTGATTATTCGAAAAAAAGGAAATCATGAAAAGCAGTGAAGAAATGACCGGAAGCTCTCCCGTTCCATCCGCCAATTTTATCCGGGATATCATAACGGAGGACATAAAGGCGGATAAGAACAGCGGAAGGGTGCATACCCGTTTCCCTCCGGAACCAAACGGTTATCTGCATATCGGTCATGCCAAGTCTATATGCCTTAATTTCGGGATAGCGGCAGATTATAACGGCCGTTGTAATCTGCGCTTTGATGATACGAATCCGACCAAAGAAGAGGCAAAATACGTCGAATCCATAATTGAGGATGTCAGATGGCTCGGGTTTGACTGGGGCGGCAGGGAGTATTACGCGTCAGACTACTTTGATCTGCTTTATGGATACGCGGTTCAACTGATAAAGAAAGGCAAGGCGTATGTCTGTGACCTGGGCGCGGTCGAAATTAGGGACCACAGGGGCACCTTGACCGAACCAGGCAGGGAAAGCCCGTATCGCAACCGGCCGGTCGAGGAAAACCTCGGCCTGTTCGATCGTATGAGGGCAGGGGAGTTTGAAGACGGCTCCCGTACGCTCAGGGCAAAAATCGATATGGCGTCCGGTAATATAAATATGCGCGATCCGGTTATTTACCGTATCCAGAAGGCGGCGCATCACAGGACCGCCGATAAGTGGTGTATATATCCGATGTATGACTTTGCGCACTGCATCTCGGATTCCATCGAAGGGATTACACATTCCATCTGTACAATGGAATTTGAAGATCACCGTCCGTTGTATGACTGGTTTCTTGATGAGCTGGAAATTTTTCACCCCAGGCAGATCGAGTTTGCGCGGTTGAACCTCAGCTATACGGTCCTGAGCAAGCGGAAACTTCTGCAGCTGGTGGAAGGTGGATATGTTGCTGGTTGGGACGACCCGCGTATGCCCACAATATCAGGGTTACGCAGACTCGGCTATACGCCTGAGTCGATCAGGAATTTCTGTGAGCGTATCGGGGTGGCAAAGAGGACCAGCCTGGTCGATGTGGCGCTTTTTGAGTATTGTATTCGTGAGGACCTCAACAAGAGGTCACCCCGTGTCATGGTGGTGCTCCGGCCGTTGAAGGTTGTCATTATTAATTATCCTGAAGGCCGGACGGAAGAACTTGATGCCGTCAACAATCCCGAAGATAGAGACATGGGGACGCGGAAAGTCCCTTTCTCAAAAGTACTGTATATTGAAAAAGATGATTTCCGGGAGGACCCCCCCAAGAAATTTTACCGGCTGACGCCCGGACGGGAAGTGAGACTCCGGTATGCATATTACATTAAATGCGTTGACGTGATAAAGGATGAAGAGACAGGTGAAGTAACGGAACTGCACTGCACTTATGATCATGAGACAAAGGGCGGTGATTCGCCGGATGGCCGCAAGGTTAAGGCGACGCTGCACTGGGTTTCGGCGGCGGATGCTATTGGTTGCGAAGTGCGCCTGTACGAGCATCTCTTTCTTAAACCAAACCCCGACGATCCCAAAGATGAAGCTGACTTTAAGGAGCATATAAATCCGAACTCTCTGGAGACGCTGGCATCCTGCATGGCTGAGCCGTCCCTGGCTATCGCCTCGCCCGGCAGCAGATTCCAGTTTGAGAGGCAGGGGTATTTCTGTGTTGATACCGTTGATACATCCCAAAAGAGACTGGTGTTCAACCGTACCGCAACGCTGCGTGATACATGGGCCAGGATAGAAAAAGCAGCCCGGGGAACAAAATAAATGACGGCAGGGATGGAATTATGAGTCGTATATCCGTAATAGGGGCCGGCAGCTGGGGAACTACTCTCGCTTGCCTTCTTGCCGAAAAAGGCTATGATGTATTACTCTGGGCTTATGAAAAGGGGCTTGCCGGGACTATAAACAACAGTCGTCTCAACAGCATGTATCTCCCCGGTGTTACCTTGCCCCCAGTATTAAAAGCAACAGACAATCTTGAAGAGGCGATGAGGCACGCCCGCTATATACTGAACGTTGTGCCGACACAGTTCGTGCGCCCTGTTTTTACGGAGGCGGTGAAATATCTTTCAGAAGACGCGATCATAATCAGTGCTTCAAAAGGGGTTGAAAAGAAGACCATGCTGACAGTGTCATCAATCCTGAACGAAATATCGAACATGGAAGTCGCGGTTATTTCAGGGCCGAGCTTTGCAAGGGAAGTTATCAGGAAGTTTCCGACCGCGGTGACGCTCGCCACGAAAAACACCTCCACCGGGCTTATACTTCAGGAAATTTTCAACACGGATTATTTCAGGGTATATACTCATACGGACGTCCTCGGGGTTGAACTCGGCGGCGCTCTGAAAAATGTGATTGCCATAGCATCCGGCATCACCAGCGGGCTTGGGCTCGGTCACAGCGCTTTGGCTGCCCTTATAACAAGGGGCCTCGCCGAGATTATGAGACTGGGCGTGGCCATGGGCGCGGACCAGAAGACATTTTCGGGATTAAGCGGCCTGGGGGACCTGGTGCTGACATGCACAGGCCCTCTTTCGAGGAATTATTCAGTAGGTGTAAATCTCGGAAAAGGAATGAAGCTTAATGATATCCTGTCTGCGACAAAGAGTGTCGCGGAAGGGGTTGCAACCGCGTTGTCAGCGTTTGAACTTTCCCGGAAATTCGGGGTGGAAATGCCGGTGGTCGAGCAGGTCTACAAAGTTCTGTACAAAGGCAAGGCGCCTGGAGATATTGTAAAGACTCTTATGAACCGGGCGCTGAAATCCGAGTTCTGACCGGTTATTCTTAACCGGATTTTTTCGCGAATTTAAACCCCTCTATCAGAATCATCATAAAAACTACCGTAAAGCCCGCAATTATTCCTAAGATATTAGCTAGATTCAGATGTACAAGCGCCGCGACTATCATCAGAAGAAAGAAAAGGCGAAACATACTAAAAAAGACCGTTGGCGCGGTAGCCCTTCCCGATCCGATTATCCCTTCAAGACCCCAGGTAAGGGCTTTGAGATTAATAAGTCCGAGTATTCCTCCAGCCATGATGCCGGAAGGGTATGTCTTCCAGTCAATAAAAGCCGAGGGTATTGACAGCAAAACCAGCACGATCATTGAGTTTTTATATATCTTTGTCGTCAGTTCCATCGCCCTGTTTCTTTGCAATTCTGAAGAGTTCCCTGAAGCCCGCGATGATACCAATAATCAGGAATATTATGGTTAGCCATGGAGACGAGCCGAATAGTTTGTCGAGCCAGTAGCCTATAGCGAGTCCTATGAAAGTTGCAAGGACAAGGCTAAGCCCGACGGTGCTTGCCTGAAGAAACTGTCTGAATAAAGATTTATCTCCCAAAATAATGTTTTATAATGACTCTATATTCAAGGAGTTTTGAAGCTCAATGTAGAGATATTATAAGCTCTTTCTTTAAATATATCCGCTCCAAAGAGATTTTCCGCATAACGGATTAAAATCCATGGAGAATTCGCGGCCTGCTTTATAACCGCGCGGACTCTCCATGGACTTTCGTTACTTTAATTATATTTTTTTGGGGGGGCGGCTTTTATATTTCCACCGGCCCCCCGGTTATTAAACTCCGCCTCTCTTAAGACTTGATAAAGCTTTTTGGATCCCTGTATTCATGACACATTACACAGTCTTTTTTGGCCTGTTTCGGTGTTACCGTCCATGTATGGGGCTGATGGCATTGTTTGCATTCCATCCCCATCCCCTGAATGTGGATCTGATGCTTGCCAATATTGACTATATTCTTGTGGCAGTCCAGGCAATTGCTCCAATCAGGCCGGGCGGCTTCATGAGGTTTATGGCATACAACGCAGTCGAACTGCATCGGAGCGTTGTCGGGTCTCCTGATCTTGGTGGCTTTTTTGATAGTCGCCTCGTCCGGTTGGTAATGAGTTACATCGAGAGTATTGCCCCCGATCAGTTCCTCGCGAATATTCTTGCCGCCGTGGCAGAAGAGACATTTTTCGGGGTCGGGCCTCAAGTCTTTTGTCCTGTCGGTATGGCAGTTAAGACAGGCCAGCTTACCCATGCCGGCGCCAACCACTTTTTTGCCGTTATGGCAAGTCAGACAGAGACTTTCTTCCGGAGTAAACTGATGTACAATATAACCATGGCATTTGGCGCACGCTATCTTCTCCTTGAAGAAATGTTTCGCGTGTAGTGTGGAATCATTTATCTGCGGAGTATCCGGATATCTCTCGTCCTGTTCCCAGTGGCATTTGATGCAGTACTCCGATGGGACGATTACTTTGCCGTGTCTGTCGGGGACGGATGTCGGCCTGTCCAGGACAAAGGTGACCAGAAGCTGGTTCTGTTCTGGGATTGTCAGGTGATGACAGTCATGACAATTTATATCTTTATGCACGCTTTCAGCCCATGCGTCATACGCAGGCTGCATCAGATGGCAGCTCACGCAGAATTTTGGATTATTCTGAGTGAAATCATAAAACTTGTACGCGACTATTCCGCCACCGACCATAAGACAAAGCAGGACAGCGGCAATTATGATCTTGCCTTTTAAGGACACTCCCTCTTTTAACCATTTTAAAGGGTTTAACATTTAGACCTCCTAAAACAAATCTTATTAAATTTCTATAATGATTTAAATACGTCGTATGATGATTTAATGGTATCTTCTATATCTTTACTCGTGTGCGCGAGTGACAGAAACCCGGACTCAAACTGCGAGGGCGCCAGGTTTATTCCCCTCTGCAGCATCCCGGAAAAGAATCTTGAGAATTTTTCAGTGTCGGATGCCTTTGCCGTCCTGTAATCAATAACATGTCTGCCGGTAAAATAAGTGCAGAACATACTCCCCGCCATATAAAACTTTGTGGCGATGCCGGCGCGTTTGGCTGCATCGACCAGGCCTTCCTTCAGCATGGAAGATTTTTCTCCGATTTTTTTATACGTATTGGGTTTTGAAAGTTCTTTTATCGTCTCGATGCCAGCTGTCATGGCCAGTGGGTTGCCCGACAGAGTGCCTGCCTGATAAACCGGACCCTCCGGCGAGACCACCGACATCACCTCGTTTTTTCCTCCATACGCCCCGACAGGCAGTCCTCCTCCGATGACTTTCCCCAGGCATGTTATGTCGGGATTAATCCCGTAATATGCCTGGGCCCCGCCGAAAGAGACCCTGAATCCGGTCATCACTTCATCGAATATCAGAAGAACGCCGTATTTTTTTGTTATTTTTCTGAGCGTGGAAAGGAAGCTTTTTTTCGGCAGCACGCATCCCATATTCCCGGCCACGGGTTCAACTATCACGGCGGCTATCGAACGCCATTCCCTTTCGATTGTCGCTTTAATGGTCGGCACATCGTTATAAGGCAGTGTAATGGTGTCCCTTGCGTAAGCAGCCGGCACGCCGGCGCTGTCAGGCACGCCAAATGTTGCGGCCCCCGAACCTGCCTTTACAAGCAGACCGTCGCTATGTCCATGGTAGCAACCTTCGAATTTAATGATTTTGTCTCTCCCGGTAAAACCCCTTGCAAGTCTGATAGCGCTCATCGTGGCTTCCGTGCCTGAATTCACCATCCTGACCTTGTCCATTGAAGGATACGCCCTTATGAGAAGTTCCGCCAGTTTTGTCTCGAGCGCCGTGGGCGCGCCGTAGCTTGTGCCTTTTTCTATCGCATTCCTTAGTGCCCTGACAATCCGTGGATGTGCATGGCCGAGTATCATCGGCCCCCAGGATAAGACATAATCTATATATGAATTTCCATCGACATCATGTATCTTCGAACCCCTGGCGCTTTCTATAAACAGGGGATTGCCGCCCACGGCGCTGAATGCGCGGACGGGGCTGTTGACTCCACCTGGAATAACCGCAATAGCTTTTTTGTAAAGTTTTTTTGACCTGTCAAATTTCTTCATAAGTAATTCAATAACCATGCAGTAAGGGAGAAAACCCCCAATTTTTCTTCAAACATCATTTAATCGATCAGTTTTTGTCTGCGGAAATCTGCATAATTTATCATAAAAGCTCTCCTTTTGTCAAAAATCATTATGGAGAACTTACAAATAACAGACTGTATATGCTATAACTACAATATACGCAATAATCGACATCAATGCTGATGGAGGTTCCAGGGCTGTGAGATTCCTTTCCGTCCGGAATCAATCTGATTTTCTGGTTGTGGCTGTATTAGGCCAGCCGGTTTAAGTATTATCGCACCATCTGATTACATGAACTCTTGGAATGCGTTTGCATAAAGAAAGTACTAACTTTAATGGAGGTTTGTTGATGAAAAAAACAGCACTTATTTTCCTGTTTATATTGCTATTATTGCCGGCATGTTCAGGGAAAGATAAGGAGCCGAACGGTGATTTTATCGCCCGTGTTGGTGATGTCGGGATAACACAGGCCGATTATGACAGGGAATTCCGGGCGCTACCTGCTTACGCACAGGAGATGTTCAAAGACGCCGGGGGAAGAGAGAGATTCCTGAACGAAATAATCAAGAAGGAACTCCTGTATCAGGAGGCCGTCAAAAAGGGTCTTGACAAGATTCCGGAGTTTAAACGAAAGATTGAAGACTACAGAAAAATGTCCCTTATATCGAATCTGTTTGAAAAAGAGGTTACCTCAAAGGCGATGGTTTCGGACCAGGAAGTCAGGGATTTTTATGAAAAGAACAAGCGGGAATTCACCACGATAAGCCAGATAAGGGCGAGGCATATACTTGTAAAGACAATAGATGAGGCTGAAAAGATACTGGCCAGATTGAAGAAGGGTGAAAAATTCGAAGACCTTGCGAAAGCGGCTTCTATTGATAAGGCCTCCGCGGCGAAGGGCGGTGATCTCGGATATTTCTCAAAGGGAGAGATGGTGCCGGAATTTGAAAGCGCTGCGATGGGTCTTGAGATTGGGGAGGTCAGCCGTCCCGTTAAAACACCTTTTGGCTACCATATAATCAAGGCGATTGACAAAAAAGAAGGCCCCGCGGTCGAGCTTGAAAGTGTTAAAGCCATGATCATGCAGAAACTCCTGGGAGATAAACAGAAGGAAATTTTCGATAAATATATAGCCGGGCTGAAGAAAAGCTACACAATAGAGATCAGGAATGATCTCCCGGAGGATACACCTGAAAATCAGGATGGGGCGGGATCACCCGATGCCGATGCGGGCGCTGGTCAGCCCGCGAATGTTCAGGGAGAAGAGGACAAAAAAGCGGAGTAAGTAAGGATTTAATGCATGAGGTTGGGGCGGAATATTCCCCTTTTATTTTTTGTGGGTGGAATGGCCCGCCTGCTTCATGAATTCGATCCAGACAGGCAGTGCCGCCCTTGAACCGGTTTCCTTGTTGCCGATAGGTTTATGGTTGTCTCTTCCAACCCATACGCCTACGGCAAGTTTTTCGTCGAATCCGATGAACCATGCGTCATTGAAGTCATTGGTGGTTCCGGTTTTACCGTAGACGGGTCTTCCCAGCACTTTTGCCCTGACGCCTGTGCCTTCATTTACAACCGACGCAAGAAGTGTTTTCATCCCCGTGACCATCTTCTCGTCAAGGACATCCGTAAATCTCGGGTATAGCTCACTGATTACAATCCGGTCCCTGTTTTCGATTCTCTCGTAAGGTATGATGTCCATTTTTTTACCGGTTGCAAAGACGGAATAAGCGCCGACCAGTTCGATTAATGTCAGGTCAAATGAACCCAGCGCCAGAGAGGGATAAGGCCGGAGCTTACTTTTAATGCCGAGTTCCCTGGCGTTAACAATAATGTTTTCAATGCCTATTATGCTTGCCAGGTTAACTGTTGCGGCGTTTAATGATTTGGCCAGGGCTGTCTTTAGCGTGACTTCTCCCAGGTATCTGTTGTTATAGTTTTCAGGGGACCAGTCCTGGTCGGGGCGCGCCCCGGGAAATAAGGCGGGAACATCATACACAACATCATCGACGGTCATTCCTTCTTTAAGAGCGGTCAGATATACAAACGGTTTGAAGGCCGAACCCGGCTGTCTTAAGGCCTGGGTCGCCCTGTTAAACTGTGTTTTCCAGAAGTCCGTGCCTCCGACCATCGCCTTTATCTGCCCCGTACGGATATCTATGGCGATGAGCGATGCCTGCACCCCCGGTTTGACCCTTCTCTCGATGCGCCTGATGCCCGTTGCAATCGCCTCCTCGGCTATGTGCTGCATCTTTGAGTCTATCGAGGAATAAATTTTATATCCGGCGGTATAAATGTCCGAGCCGTATTTCCGTTCAAGCCGTTTTCTCAGAAATTCGATAAAATACGGGGCCTCGTATTTTCTGAAGTGAGGGGTGTCCGGAAGAGCTTCCTTTATCGCCTCATTATACTGCTCGTCGGATATGAATTTGAGTCTGAGCATTGATTTTAATACCGCCATGCGCCTCTCTTCTGTCTTCGAGGGGTTTTTAAATGGGGAGTATAATGATGGGGCCTTTGGAAGGGCGGCGAGCATCGCTGCCTCACCGATGGACAGATCATCAACCGATTTTCCAAAATAGGTCTGGGCGGCGGCTTCCACGCCAAAAGCCCTGGTGCCGAAATATGTCTGGTTAAGATAAAGACCGAGTATCTCGTCTTTTGTGTAGCGTTTCTCTATTTGTATCGAGATTACAGCCTCTTTTATCTTTCTCGTCAGGGATTTTTCAGGCTTTAAAAAGAGCATTTTGGCGAGCTGTTGGGTGATCGTGCTTCCCCCCTGTACAAGGCTCCCAGCCTTAATGTCCTGCCACAGCGCTCTCATTACTCCTATGATGTCGACACCGTGATGAGTGTAGAAGCGGACATCTTCAATCGAAATAAACGCCTTTTTTACGTGCTCGGGGATTTCATAATAAGGAATGAAAGTTCGCCTTTCATAATATAACTCGGCCAGAAGTTTTCCGTCACTCGAATAAATTTTTGAAGATTCAACAGGGACGTACTCTTCAATAGCATTTACCCTGGGCAGATCCGAGACTGTCCAGCATACATAGCCTCCTAAAATACCCGTCAGGGCGCATACAAGGATAAAAATACTAATCGTTCTCATTGTAGTTGGTTTTTTCTGTGCTGTTTCGAGTTCCTGCTTAAGAGTGGACATGTTTAGTCGGGGGACCGCAATTTAGCATTGAAAAAGATCGGCCTGTCTTAACATGAAGCTTTTCCACAAGACGGCGAAGGGATTGATAAAACATATTTTTGCGCACCTGGAACTGTTGTATGATAACGGCAGACTGTTCATTATCCAAAAATTCCGAAGTGGTTATTACCCGTCCCTTGTAGTCTATTCAGTTTATACTATTATACCGGTTCACCCGTTAATATACAAAGTTTGACAGGAGTTTAAGAGATAAAGCCTGCTGTTACCTGTAACCCCGCAGAAACATTGAATTATATGTCTTCAGATCCGTAAGACCCTTTGGTATCAGCACAAAAAACCCGTGAAACATCAGTAATATAGGGACATTTCAC
>JAJRYC010000002.1 GCA_024275975.1 Nitrospirota bacterium
ACGTTCAAGGTTAACGGATAAAAGAGCATAGCGTTAAGCGTTAAGGATGAAAAACACTGACAAGAACAAAGGATAAAAGATGTTCAAGGTTCAACGTTCAAGGTTAACGGATAAAAGAGCATAGCGTTAAGCGTTAAGGATAAAAGACACTGACAAGAACAAAGGATAAAAGATGTTCAGGTAAGGGATTTCAATTTTTTCAGGTCCAGGATCACAATCTTCCCGTTTTTCGAGGTTAAAATGCCCGCCTTCGAAAGTTTGCTCATAGTCCTGATCGCTGTTTCAACCGTAGTGCCGACCATCTCCGCTATATCCTGTTTCGTAAGTTTCATGTCGATCAATAACCCGTCAGGGGCATCTTCTCCCACTTTATCGGCTAATTTGATAAGCAGTGACGCGATCCTCGACTCAACCTTTTCGAGCGCGATATTCTTCATCATCTCATGGGAGTCTTTTATCCTGTCCCCTATATTCCGGGCCATGCTATACATAAGATCAGGGTATCTGTCCATGATGCTCAACAGGTCTCTCCTGGATATCCTGAGGAGTTCGGAGTCCTCCATCGCAACCGCGTTGGCCGGATAAGGGAACCCCCTTACTACGGCGATTCCGCCAAAAAATTCCCTGGGAGAAATAATCTCCAGAATAATCTCTTTGCCGTCCTGGGAAAGCTTCGTGATTTTAACCTTCCCTTTCCTGACGATATAAAGCCACTCGGATGCATCGCCTTCCGAAAAAACAGTCTCTCTTTTCAAAAACTTTTCAGGCAGAAAATAGCGGTTTATTTCATCTATTTCCTTTTGACTTAATGTGTTGAAGATTGATACGTCCCTGATGTTGAACATTGACTAGAATATATAAAAATTTAATTAAATTACAATTAATTTTTTATGATATAATTTTTTTGTTACATGAAAATTCAATTAACGCTATCAGGAGGATAACTTGTCAAGCAATAACATCCCGGAAACTGGACCAAAGGAGCACCAGTATTTTGAACCTCCGGCGGAATTCAAGGAAAAGGCACATATCAAAAGCAATGAAGAATATGCCGATCTCTACAGGCAGTCAATAGAGGATCCAGACGCATTCTGGTCAAAAATGGCCAGAGAAGAGCTAACATGGTTCAAAAAATGGGATGGCACGGCACAGTATAAATTTACTGATTCAGGTGTTTCATGGTTTAAGGGGGGAAAGCTTAATGTATCATATAACTGCATCGACCGTCACCTTGGCACCTTCCGGAAAAACAAGGCCGCCATTATATGGGAATCCGAATCCGGCGAAACCAGAACACTCACATATCAGGAACTTCACCGGCAGGTATGCCGCTTCGCCAACCTGCTGAAAAAATTCGGCGTGGCCAAAGGCGACCGCGTGGCGTTTTACCTGCCGATGATTCCAGAACTTGCCGTCGGCCTGCTTGCCTGCAGCCGTATCGGCGCTGTTCACAGTGTGGTTTTCGGTGGATTCAGCGCGAATTCCCTCAAGGACAGACTGAATGGCTGCCAGGCGAAGATACTTGTCACCTCGGACGGTTCTTTCCGGGCCGGCAGGATAATAGATCTGAAGAAAAATGCGGATGCCGCGATGGAAGGCTCTCCATCCGTCAAGACATGTTTTGTCGTCAGGAGAACCGGAATCAGCGTGGATATGAGGCACGGCCGCGACTTTTACGCTGAAGATGAACTCGCGAGCGGGGACATCTCATCGGACTGTGAACCCGAACATCTTGACGCCGAGGACCCTTTATTCATTTTATACACCAGTGGAAGCACAGGAAAACCGAAAGGGCTGCTGCATACGACTGCCGGCTACCTGCTGTACACATCCGTAACCTTCAAGTATATCTTTGATTACCGGGAAGAAGACACATACTGGTGCACGGCTGACATAGGATGGATAACAGGCCACAGCTATATAGTATACGGCCCCCTTTCGTGCGGCGCCACAAGTTTGATGTTCGAGGGGGTACCGAATTATCCTTCACCCGCCAGATACTGGCAGATTGTTGAAAAGCACAGAGTCAATATCTTCTATACCGCCCCGACTGTCATCCGCGCCCTGTCAAGGGAGGGAGAGAAATGGACAAAAAAAATGACATCTCTTCGCTGAGGCTGCTCGGTTCTGTAGGAGAACCGATAAATCCCGAGGCCTGGCTATGGTATTACAGGCATGTAGGACAGGAGAGGTGTCCCATTGTGGATACATGGTGGCAGACAGAGACGGGCGGAATACTTATCGCGTCACTGCCGGGGGCCGTGCCGGTTAAACCGGGCGCTGCCGGCAGGCCTTTCTTCGGTATAACGCCCGCGATATTGAGGGCTGACGGGACCGAGGCTGATATTAATGAAGAAGGATCGCTTGCTATCAAGATGGCATGGCCGGGCATCGCAAGGACAATTTACGGAGACACAAAACGTTATTTCGAGACATATTTCACCCAGTATAAGGGATATTATGCTTCAGGCGACGGCGCTAAAGTGGATGAAAACGGTGACTATCAACTACTTGGGCGTATTGATGATGTTATTAACGTATCCGGACACAGGCTCGGAACGGCCGAAATCGAGAGCGCTCTTGTCTCTCATCACAGTGTCGCCGAGGCTGCGGTCGTGGGCTTCCCCCATGAAATCAAGGGACAGGGTATCTTTGCCTTTGTCATTTTAAAGAGCGGTGTAGAACAAAGCAGCGAGCTGGAAAAAGAACTGGTCCAGCAGGTAAGGAAGGAGATAGGTCCGATTGCGACTCCCGACAGGATCCAGTTTACCGATGGTCTCCCGAAAACCAGAAGCGGTAAAATAATGAGAAGAATCCTGAGAAAAATAGTAGAGCATAAAACCGACGAGATTGGAGATACATCTACTTTAGCCGACCCCTCTGTTGTTGACAAAATTGTGGAGGAAACAGCCCGCTGGGGATAAATAAAAGTTCAGATCAATTAAAAGGAGAAGAAAATGTGGTATATTTCCACCTTTGAGGCAAAAGCTAATACAACTTCGCAGGAGATCAAAAGAGAGCGAGAAGAATGGGTAAAGCAGGAAAAAGACAAGGCGATGATGAGGAAATGCCGAACAGTCCATAGATATGAAGTTCTTGGAAAATCTCCGTTAAAAGTTTTTTTTATCATAGAGACCGATGAACCGGGCGTCCTGAATCTGCTGTCACGCCACTTCGGAAATGCATGGGATTCCGCCTCATATCCGATAATACAGAGAGAGATTTGCGAGGCGCTAGAGGAAGACCACACGATCATCGGCGGCTGAAACGGCTCTACAAAGAACGGTTCCAATAGTTCCAACCGCCGGAACTATTGGACCTGATTCTCATAAACACAGGATTTCATTATAATTCACATACTTATAGACACAGCTTAATGTATAACATTCAATAATTCCGGCTGGCTGGTACAGCCGGGCTCCATTCTGACGACTATTATAAAATCCCCCTTAATCCCACTTTACTAAAGTGGGGAGGCTGTTTTAGCGTCTGCTTATATTCTGATGTTTTTTATTTGTGTCATGCTCGAAGCCTGCCCTCGACTCCGATCGGGGGTCTTCGGGCATCCAGAACCTATTGAAAACACTGGATTCTCGATGTAAGTCCTCGCGAGAGTCGCGTCGACCGGCTTAAGAATTGACCGGGAGTAACGGCTCAATTGTTATGTTTATGAACAGACTCTATTTACCGAGTAACTCCCCCAGCCCCTCTTAACCTAAGAGGGGAGTAATTTACTCTCCATCTAAGTTGAAGATATGAAGATTGAAAATGCTTCATTAGCACTTCCAGGGAGTAATTCACTCTCCATCTAAGTTAGAGTCAGGCCAATAGCAAATAGTCTCCCGCTTTATCAGGGGGAGACTATAATTATCATCGGCAGGTATTGCTTTCCGTCCTAGTCTTCTGTTTCCAGGCTTTAACGCTCTGCGCCATGCTCTCTGCGCTATGCCTTTCTTTCATTCCCCTTTGATTATTTTAGGGATGCTTCCGATCGTTCGAAATAACATAAGGCTAAATCTGCCTATTTTTTAATTTACATATTACCTGCTTATTTCACTTGACAAACCCCTCTAATTTTGCTTATATATTTACATAGCAATTAACTTATTACCTCCCTTAGAGCTGCTGTCTACATCCCACAGGCAGCAGCTCCTTTTCTTTATCTAAATTTCGATAATTTCGTATTTCCTGGAGCCAAGGCCGAGTCTTTCCGCCTCCTCTACCTGCAACATATACGGCTTATCATGTATTTTCATTAAAATGTCTTCGCCGTCCTTTATCTTCCTGTGTTCCGCCAGCGAACCCGGCAATGGTGACGCCTCGAGCAGCATGTCCATACTTGCCTGTTCAATAGAAACAATATCTTCCGACATAAGGATTCCCATGTCCTGGATTACAGGGACATCAGCGGCTGGCATACAGTCACATTCCGGTTGAATCTCCGTCATAAAATTTATAAAGACTATTTTTTTGGGTTCAAAGGTACTCATCACAGTACCGGCTGACTCTGCAAGCGACCGCATAAATCTCTCGTTATCAGCGGGCAGAGTCAGGGAAGCCGTCTCACATGCTCTCTCACATCTTCCGCATCTCCAGCAGGCATCGTCGTTCCAGACAAGCTCCTCCCTGCTGAAATCAATCGCATCCAGAGGACATACATCCCTGCACTGGTAGCATAGTTCGCATTTTTCCTTGTCCCATACTAACTCCCCCCTGCCGATTAAATGCATTGAGCCTCTTCCGCATTTCCAGCCGCACGCACGGTGATAACCGCTCACCCCACCCATCGCAAGGTTTTTGATGGCGCCGGCATAACCAGAGTTTATATGACCTTTAACGTGAGAACAGACAACCATGGCCGGCACATCATGTATAACCGAGGCAACCGCGATCTCGTCAAGGATTTCTCCTGCCTTAATCATGATACTGTCGTTACCATAAAGTCCGTCGGCAAGCACAACAGGCGCGTTTACCGAAAGATGGTTGATGCCGTTCTGGTTGGCGACTTCAAGATAATCCAGCCCGGCTATCCTGACGGTATCCGTAACAAAGGGCTTTGCCCCTATCCTCACAAGCGCGTCCACGACTTTTCTTAAAAAAACAGGTCTTACAACCCTGTGCGCGCCTTCCGAACCAAAATGGGTCTTTACGGCAACCCACTCTTCAGGGCTGAAATAGTTCATCATACCTATCTCTTTCAGAAGCCTTTCGAGCTTGCCCGGCATACTGTCATCATATTTCCATTTTTTAGTCCCTGCTGAAGCAAAATAGACCTTTGACATACGACCTCCAGGATTTCAGGTTAAGTATTAATGTTTTCTCAATTTCATATATACTATACAGAACAATAAAGCTCCCGCGGTATTCGCAATGGCGTCTTCAGGAGAAAACGATCTCTGTGGAATAAAATATTGCAGGCACTCCATTGCAAAGCCGTACGCCGCAGAGAAAACAATAGCCTTGTACGCGGCCCTTTTGCGGGTTGTCCCGGTTTTAAAATGTCTGAATAAAAATATCGAAGTAACTCCATAGAGGATGAAGTGTTCAATCTTGTCAATCGGCATCCCGATGTCCGGCCCCGACAACGGCAGAACCGAAACAATCAGGATAATAACAAGCCAGGCAATTAAGAGCATAAGATCATTCAGGCGCGGTCAGGATCAATGGAGAGGCTCATATCATAAAGCTCCTTCCTGCTTAATCCATACGCCCCAGCCGTCCGCTTAACCGCGTCTTTTCTCCCGAGTCCTTTTTTCATCAGCAGCTTAATCTCATCCAACGCGTCCCCAACATGGACTTTTTCATCTTCGGACATTCCCTCGACCACGATCACATATTCGCCGGCTATTTTTGTCTCTACCAGGCGCTCGGATATTTCGGCTATGCTCCCCCTTATTATATCTTCAAATATCTTGGTCAACTCCTTAACAAGCACCGCCCTTCTCTCTCCGAATATCTGTTTCATATCGGAAAGGGACTGCAAAATCCTGTGAGGCGACTCATATATGACGATTGTCCTTCTTTCAAAACTAAGTTCCTTGAGCATCTTTTGCCGCTGCGACAGTTTGGCTGGCAGGAAACCACAAAAGATAAACTCTTCGGTCGAAAATCCTGACAGGGAAAGCGCGACGACAAAAGCGGCCGGACCGGGCACAGGAATAATCTCTATCCCTTCTTCAATCGCCTTTTTTATTAATACGCTGCCTGGGTCCGATATGCCGGGTGTTCCGGCGTCGGATATAAGCGCTACCGATTCACCTGAATTTATCCTCAGTATTAGCTCCCTGGTTTTCGCCTTTTCCCTCTCACCCCAATAACTTATCAGCGGCTTTGAGATGTTATAGTGGTTCAGAAGCTTAAGCGAATGCCTCGTATCCTCGGCGGCGATGATATCAACTTCCTTCAGAATCCGCAACGCCCTTAGAGTGATATCCTCCAGATTACCGATCGGCGTGGAGACTATATAAAGAAGGCCTTTCACCGCCTGTCCAGCTCTTTCCGGAGTTTTTTGTTTATTCTTATAATCTCATCCGTGTCATCACCTTTAAGTTCCCATGTATATCCGTCTTTTACTGTTCTTTTTACTGTGATCCTGACCGGTTTTTTCGGTTTTATATTCGCCAGCCCGGTGTTTACGGCGAACCGGAAGTCTTCCTCTCCTGCAGAATATGCGACCTGCGCGAAGAATAAAAGCGCAGCGACTATAAAAATAATCATAAAACGTTTCATAGCTGAAACATACCCCCTTTCCACTTTCAGTGAATTACCTCTGTCAGTAACTCCTGTATCTGTTCGTAATCGGAAACCGCCTGTCCCTGCCAAAGGCCCTCGGTGTTATTTTAATCCCGGGCGGTGACTGCCTCCTCTTATATTCACTCCTGTCTATCATACTTATAACTCTCCTGGTACAGTCAGG
Source organism: Nitrospirota bacterium (assembly GCA_024275975.1). Lineage (GTDB taxonomy): Bacteria > Nitrospirota > Thermodesulfovibrionia > Thermodesulfovibrionales > UBA6898 > JAJRYC01. The sequence continues at coordinate 6,917 of JAJRYC010000002.1, forward strand.
ATCACAGCCCACTTTGACTATATCCTCAAAACTCATATCATCCTCAATGTATGACTTGAGTATCGGATCGAGCACAGGATAAGGAGGAAGTGTATCGCTGTCTTTCTGGTCCGGTCTCAGTTCCGCCGTGGGCTCTTTCCATAATACCCTCTCCGGGATGACCGGACCTTCGGATATCGAATTTCTCCACATTGATATATCATAAACAAGGGTTTTCGGGACGTCTTTGATTATCGCGAATCCCCCGGCCATATCTCCATACAGTGTGGCATAACCGACGCTCATTTCAGACTTATTGCCTGTAGTCAGCACCAGCCAGCCGAATTTATTGGAAAAGGCCATAAGCAGGTTCCCCCTGATCCTCGCCTGAAGATTTTCCTCCGTAATATCCTACTCCATGCCTGAAAATTTACCTTCAAGCGCCCGGAGATATCCTTCCATGATTTCATCAATAGGTATCTCTATTATTTCGATGCCAAGGTTCTCCGCGAGCTGAAACGCATCCTCCCTGCTCTCCCTTGAAGTATACGAGGAAGGCATAAAAAGACCTTTGACATTATCCCTTCCGATCGCGTCAACGGCTATCACAGCAACAAGTGAGGAATCGATTCCCCCGCTTAACCCGATCACCACCGATCTGAAGTCGTTTTTTCGGACATAGTCTGACGTACCGAGTGAAATCGCCCCGTAATATTCTTCTTCCTTCCTCATCAAAGGCTCAACAATCATTTGTTTTAACGGTTTCCTGCCAGGCTTTTTTTGTGCTGGTATCCAAACCATCTCGACGGCACCAGCCTTTTTCGGCGGTTTTAATGCTTTTGCCGGGTCCCTCTTTTTCCTGAGGCTCCTCACCGGCTCCAGGTCAAGATCCACAATCATCAAGTCCTCCTGAAACTGTTTTCCCCTGGCCAGAATACGGCCACTCTGAGTAACAATCATGCTGAAGCCGTCAAATACCAGTTCATCCTGACCGCCGACAGCATTAAGATACGCTATTATAACGTCATTTTCCACCGACCTTTCAGCCAGAATTCTCTCTCTTTTTTCGGGCTTGCCGCTCTCATACGGAGACGCATTGATATTTATGACCACTTCCGCGCCGGCAAGCGACTGTATTCGCGCGGGGCCATCTCCGTACCAGATATCCTCGCATATGTTTATCCCGAACTTGGTCCCGTTCAGGCTGTAGACAGGGAATCTCTTCGCCGCCAGGAAGTATCTGAATTCATCAAACACCCCATAATTAGGCAGAAATATCTTATGATACACATCTACGATCCTACCTTCGGAGATTACGGCCGCAGCATTGTATATCCCCTTATTCTTATGGGAATCCACAAATCCTACTATGGCTGTAATTCCATTGGTATGTCGGCCTATATCTTCTATCGCGGCAAGATTATCCGCTATAAACCGGGGCTTAAGCAGCAGATCTTCCGGAGGATAACCCGTCACCGCGAGTTCGGGAAAAACAACTATATCGGCCTTATGCCCCACGGCCCTTTTTACATGATCAATAATCTTTCTGGAATTCCCATTGATATCTCCCACAATAGAATTTATCTGGGCAAGCGCAAGCCTTAAAAATCTCATCTGAATCCGCCTTTTAACATGAATAAATGATAAGGCAAAGCGCTATATTTGTAAAGCAACCGGGCTCTTTCAGCGCTTCACAACTTAGTTGCCGCTCCCGGCCGGCTCATCACAGAGGACAACCCCTGCTTTCCGCCAATTTTGAGCAAAAAATCGATTATTGTAATACATTTTTGTAGCTAGTTTCATTTTTGTATGCGCATAAAAGCAATTTTCCCTTTGAATTCAAGGAGTTTATGCTGGCATGGTTCTGGCAAACATATAAATGGGAAAAACGGATGAGATTTCTTAAACAGAAGATAAAAGAACTTGAGACGAATGAGATAATCAGGGCACTCGAAGAGTCCGAATGGATTATGGCGAGGGCGGCAAGAAAACTCGGAATAACCGAAAGAATGATCGGATATAAGATCAGAAAATACGGAATAAAAAAGGAGGTGATAAAAGGCGCCGAACGCATCAGATGGTAGGCTGGCACGGGAAGTCCGGTCGCAAAAGGTTTTATGCATCTATTCAGGTAAAAAAGCATGGTATCACATAAAAAAATAAACGGAGGTAAACATGAAGACTTTAAAAATTGCAGTTATCGCCTTAATCCTGAGTTTCGGTATTTCGACCGCCAAGGTTTACGCGGACGAATCGGCAGTTTCGGGTAGCGCATCGGTGGATGTCATGAGCAACTATGTATGGAGGGGGTTCAAGCTGAGCAACAGCTATGTGATTCAGCCTTCCGTTGGAATAACCTATGGCAGCTTCGGCGTCAATCTCTGGTCCAACTATGATGGCGACTACAATAACCGTGGAGAACTCACGGAGACTGACCTCACGCTGAACTACACATTTTCAATTGATGAAATCAGCCTTGACGCCGGTTACATCTACTATGGCCTTGAAGGCATTGACGATACACAGGAAATTTATCTTTCCGCTGGTTATGATACCATGCTCAGCCCTGCAATCACTATTTATTACGACATAGAAGAAGGTGATGGCGCATTTATAACTGCGTCAATAGGACACGACCTTGAACTCGCCAATGATATAACCCTCAGTCTCGGCGCGTCAGCGAGTTATAACATGGAGAGCGATTACAGCGTGGGCGATTACAATGCTTTCCATAACGGCGACCTGGCGGCATCCATGAGCATCCCTCTCGGAACAAACATCACTGTCGGCCCGATGATCGCCTATTCCTTTCCTTTGAGCGCTGACGCTAAAGATGCGATGGAGGCTGTAAGTGACGACGGTGACAAGTATATTTTATACGGCGGAGTGAACCTGTCTCTCAGCTTCTAATTAAGGGGATTTGAAGGAGGAAAGAATGAAGAAAATTATCCTGTTAACAACATTATTCCTGTTGTCACTGGGCTCCATGGTTTTTGCCGGAGAAGAAGGCGCTGTTGCGCCGGTCGCGTCAATAGGTTTGACCGCCAGTAACATCTGGATGATGGTCGCAACATTTCTGGTGTTTATCATGCACCTCGGGTTTGCTTCCCTTGAAGCAGGCCTGACACGCTCGAAAAACACAGTAAATATTCTATTTAAGAATACACTGATCCCGGCCATAGGCCTGTTGACCTATGCCTATTTCGGGTTTAACCTCATGTATCCGGGAGAGTTCAACGGCTTCCTTGGTTCTGCCGGTTTCGGACTGCCGTTCCCGACAGTAGCGGGCGGATTCCTGGATCTGGGCTACAACGAAGGCTACACCTACTGGACTGACTTTCTTTTCCAGGGGATGTTTGCCGCTACAGCTGCAACTATCGTCTCCGGTGCGGTCGCCGAAAGGATCAAGCTGAGTTCGTTCCTTGTCTTCTCGGTAATTTTTGTAGGGCTTGTCTACCCTATAGTCGGCTCGTGGAAATGGGGCGGCGGATGGCTGGACAATCTGGGCTTCTATGATTTCGCCGGCTCAACATTAGTCCATTCTGTAGGCTGATGGGGCGCCCTTGTCGGCGCTCTGCTATTAGGCGCCCGTAAGGGGAAATTTGTCGGGGGACAGATCAGACCTATCCCCGGCCACAGCATGCCGCTGGCAACAATCGGCGTCTTCCTGCTTTGGCTCGGATGGTTCGGGTTTAATGGTGGCTCTGTACTGAGCGCGGACCCGGCATTGGTTTCCCTGACGCTGATGACCACCTGCATAGCCGCTTCGGCGGGGATTATCGGCGCAATGATGGCTTCATGGGGGATCTCGAAAAAACCTGACCTCTCAATGGTACTGAACGGCTGTCTCGCCGGTCTGGTGGGAATCACCGCAGGCGCGGACCAGATGGGACTGGGGTCCGCAACCCTGATCGGATTGATCGCGGGAGTCCTGGTCGTACTATCGGTCATGTTTATAGATAAGATACGAATTGACGACCCGGTCGGAGCAATCTCCGTCCATCTGGTATGCGGAATCTGGGGCACCCTGGCGGTCGGTATCTTCGGCGCAATGGCTGGAGCAGAACAGTTCTGGGCCCAGCTGACAGGGGTAGCGGCCTATGGTGCCGCAACGGCCATCTCCGCCCTTGTTATTTTCTCTGTAATAAAAGCCCTCATGGGTCTGCGTGTATCAGAAGAGGAAGAAATGGGAGGACTTGACGTCGGAGAACACGGACTCGAGGCATATCCGGACTTCCAGGTACATCCGAGCGCTAGATCATAAATCAGGGTCTGTTGCACAAACCGGCCCGGTTTACCGGTGAGGTTTGTGTGGCAGACTTGGCAATACCCACAAAAATCCGATATTAAGGTCATAGAGACTACGGAGGAACCATGAAAAAGATTGAGGCAATAATAAAACCGTTCAAGCTAGACGACGTAAAGGACGCACTCAATGAGATGGGCATCCAGGGCATGACGGTAACCGAAGTGAAGGGATTCGGAAGGCAGAAGGGCCACGTGGAACTTTACAGAGGTGCTGAATATGATGTGGCGTTCGTACCGAAAATCAAGATAGAGATCGCCGTATCCGATGACATAGCTGAAAAGGTCATTGAAAAGATAGCCGGAGTCGCGAAAACAGGAAAAATAGGTGACGGCAAAATCTTTATTCTGGAGCTTAATGAAGCGATTAGAATTAGGACCGGTGAACGGGGCGAGACGGCACTATAAAACAGATTAATCCGCATGCTGAAGTATCGGCACCGGATAGTAGAGATAGCCGGCCCCTCCAATTGTAACAAAGGAGGGGCCGACCCCCTTCAGTCTTTTTCCACGTCGGAATCCGGAACGGCCAGGTTTCTGGGCGACAGGTCCATCTTTTCAATTACAGGAATCTCGTCAGCGCCGGTAACACCCAAATCCCTGAATTTTCTGACTGTGGGCAGGATCCGGGACTCTATCGAACCGGTTGTTTTGTTATAGGCATTCATGGCCTTCCCGAGTGAATATCCTATGTCCGTGTAATGTTGAGCAAAGACTTTCATCCTGTCATACAATTGACGGCCCATTTCACTGATCACCTGCGCGTTCCGGGTAATATGCTCCTGCCGCCATCCATAAGCTATGGCCCTGAGCAGGGCGATAAAAGTAGTCGGAGTGGCGATAATCACGCGTTTCCGTATGCCGTCTTCGACAAGGGTATCGTCCATATCAAGCGCCGCGCTGAAAAAAGATTCTCCGGGGATAAACAGAATAACAAATTCAGGAGACCGTTCAAATTGGCTCCAGTATTCTTTTGACGCAAGCTTGTTCATATGGGACCGCACCTGCTGAGCGTGTTTCTCCATCCCGGTCTTTCTCTCATCATCCGATGAAGCGGCGATCGCGTCCAGATACGCCTGAAGCGATACCTTTGAATCAACCACAATCTCCCTTTCCATCGGAAGACGCACGATCATGTCCGGCCTTATCCTGCCCTTTTCCGTATTAACGGACTGCTGCTCCGTAAAATCACAGTGAACGGACATCCCGGATAGTTCCGCCACCCTTCTTAACTGCATTTCTCCCCATCTGCCGCGCACCTGAGGTTTTCTGAGCGCCGTGACAAGGTTGCTCGTCTCCTTCTGCAGTGTCTTATGGGTAGATGCCAGTGACCGTAACTGCTCCTCCAGACTCCCGTAAGCCTTATGCCTGCTTTCTTCCATCGTTCTGACCTGCTGATCATATCTTTTCAGCATCTCGGCCAACGGTTTTATCATTCCATCCATCGCGGCCCGGTGTTCCCCGAGTTTCCCCTTTGTATCGGCCACGACCTTTCCGAGATGCTCGGAGGCCAGCCTGAGAAAATCCTCACTGCTGCTTTTAAGCGCTGCGGATGACAGGGCATTGAATGTATCGGTCATCTCTTTCTTCAACGCATCGATAAGCAACTTCTGCTCATCAAAACTCTTTTCAGCGGCTTCGAGTCTGGTAAGAGCTTCGACTTTTGACTGCCTCGCATCATTCAATTCATCCCTTATCCGGCTAATCTCTGAATCCTTTTGCTGGACCTGCTGCCGCAGCTCATTATTCACCGCCTCAAAACTCCGGGACCTTCCCTCGAGTTCCGATATCTGCCTGGAATATGTCCGCCGAAGACGGGCATTTGACAGAGTCCAGGCGGACAGGCCGCTGATCACGACAGCGATAATTATATATATTATTGATTCCAGATCAATCCCCTTTGATTAAAGACCTTGATTCCCCCACGCTCAGCCACTGCTTTTTCAACCCCGGTGTTGCATGAAATTCTTAACAAGTGCGGGTTAATTCATTATTTCAGTGCCTATGCCCTCTTTTGTGAAGAGTTCAAGAAGCAGGCAGTGAGGGACTCTGCCGTCCACTATATGTGTCTTGCCGGCCCCGCCTGAAAGGGCGTTCAGACATGCCTGTACTTTAGGAAGCATTCCCCCTGTAATTACATTCTCTTTTATAAGTTTAGTTATCTGCCTCTTTTTCAGAGTGGAGATTACCCTGTCATTCTCATCGAGTATTCCCGGGACATCCGTTAGCAGGATCAGCTTTTCGGCCTTTAATGCCGAGGCTATCGCCGACGCGACATAGTCGGCGTTAATGTTTAACGTCACGCCTTCGGGACTGACCCCTATAGGAGCGATTACCGGGATAAACCCGCCCTTCTCCAGTGTATCGATTATACCGGGCTCGATAGACTTCACCTCACCCACAAGCCCGAGGTCTATTATCTCGTCGGTCCCTGTTTCCGGAGTAAGTTTTTTTATTGTCTTCTTGTTCGCGTTTATCAGGCCACCGTCTTTTCCGCTGAGACCGACCGATCTTCCGCCATGACGGTTTATAAGAGAGACGATCTCTTTGTTTACGAGGCCGCCAAGGACCATCTCGACTATATCCATGGTCTCGCGGTCGGTGACCCTCTGTCCCTGAATAAATTCGGGTTTTTTCCCCATCTTGCCCATGATGGTCGATATTTTAGGCCCTCCGCCATGGACTATCACGGTGCGAATCCCGACAAAATTCAGCATAACAACATCCATGGCGAATGATTCTTTAAGGATGTCCTTTGTCTGGGCCGCGCCGCCGTATTTTATTACGAATGTCCTGCCATAAAATTTCCTGATATAAGGCAAAGCATCAATCAGTATTTCGGCTTTTCTGATTATATCTTCCATCATCTTTTCCTCTCAAAACAGGGAATAACCATTAACTTGCCGTTTTCAATCATCATCCCAGCCAATCATATCTCCCTGACAGCACTTAAACCTCCGATTTAACGCTATTTTTCAGCTTTTCTCTTCTATTCCGCAGCACTTGACAACAATCGTATCACTAATTTCCACAAGTCCCTTTTCAACTATTTCCGTAACATAAGGCAGGACATCGCTGATGATTTCATCAGAATCCACCACTTCTACTTTGACGGGAAGATTCATGGAAAGCTCAATCATCTTTGATGTATGAAATATGCCATCGTTTCCATAACCCGCCACACCCCTGAAGACGCTCACGCCGGCTATCTTTCTCTTGTAGAACATGTTCATCAATACCTCATAAACAGGCTTGCCTCCATGTTTATCGGTTTCGTCCACATATATTGTAAGCTTTTTGGCTGGTCCTTTGGTCACCATAAATTATCTCCTATATCGCCCTCGCGATCATCTCTCCGATTTTTAATCCGACAAATCCCAGAAAAACACTCAGAAATATATTCATCGTTGCAAGCAGAAACTCGCCGTCCTGCAACAGGCCGCCCGTCTCATATTCAAATGTGGAAAATGTAGTATATGATCCAACAAAACCTATTACCAGGAACAATCTCCACTGAGGGTTGACCATAAATTTCCCGACAAATAATGACATGATCAGTCCGATAAGGAAACTGCCACTTATGTTAACGGCAAATGTTCCGAACGGAAATATCCTTCCCCATTTCTGTCCTATCCATGTAGCGACCAGATACCGGGTGACCGCTCCCAGGAACCCGCCGGCACCGATAATAAGATAGTTTAACATTTGTTCTTTCCCGTTATCATAAGTATCTTCCACTCCCCGGATATTTCAGATTGAGAACAGACATCATCAACATTGACAGAATTCAACCCCCAATAATGCATTTCGGGTTAAAGGTGGTCCAGCAATCCACTATTGTTCCATGCCTGTTTTGTTCCGGATTCCGGAAGAATGTATTTTCACTCCAGCTGGGCTAAAGCTCAATCCCGGCCCTGACAACAAGTGTCCGGTAACCTTCGCGGCTCAGTTTTTCAGCTATCGAAATTGCGCTGTCAATCCCCGCGAAATTACCGATTCTGACTCTGAAATACATTCCCTTCGCGGTATCAAGCCTTCGGATATAGGCATTATTATATTCAAGATCAAGAGCCTTCTTCAGCCTGACGGCGTTCGCCCTTACTGTAAAAGCCCCGACCTGTATTGCGAACGGTCCCGACCTGTCAACTATCTTTATCTTCACGCTCTTAACGTATGACCTGTCCCTTCCAACTGTCTCGATCAGGACCCTGCCTGTTCCGGGACCGACCAGGCCGATCTTTTTTGCAACCCCGTATGACAGGTCTATATCTCTTCCCCTGATAAAAGGACCCCTGTCATTCACAACACATATAGCTGTTTTATTGTTGGATACGTTCGTGACCTTCAGTCTGGTACCGAAAACATAGACCTTATGAGCACATGTATCGGCATACATATCGAATATCTCACCCGAAGCCGTCGGTCTTCCATTGAATTTCGGACCATACCATGAGGCGACTGCGTAAGTCTTTTTATAATGGACTACAGGATATACTTCCTGTCTGCCGCGGCCTGTTGAACAGGAGGTCAGCATGATGAACAACGCTAAAAATAATAAATAATTTTTTCCGCGCATATCGAAAAATTAAAAACCTACAGGATATACTTGCTCAAGTCTTCGTCCTTGACGATCTCACTTAATTTATCTTTCACATATGACCTGTCGATCAGGAGTTTTTCGCCCTTCCTTTCGGGCGCCTCAAAAGATATGTCTTCAAGAATTTTCTCCAGGATGGTATGCAGTCTTCTCGCCCCGATGTTTTCCGCCTTGTCATTTACGATCTCCGCGATCTCCGCGATTTCATCTATGGCGTCCTCCGAGAATTTAATCTCAACATCTTCCGTGGCAAGCAGTGCCGTATATTGCTTGGTCAACGCGTTATGCGGCTCTTTAAGTATCCTGATAAAGTCTTCTTTTCCCAGTGCTTCAAGCTCAACTCTGATAGGGAACCTGCCCTGGAGTTCAGGTATGAGGTCCGAGGGTTTTGCCGTATGAAAAGCGCCTGATCCTATAAAGAGTATATGTTCTGTTTTAACAGGGCCGTATTTTGTAGTAACAGTCGAACCCTCGACTATCGGCAGAAGGTCCCGCTGCACACCTTCCCTGGAGACATCGGGGCCATGTCCCGGACCCTTTGCTATCTTGTCGATTTCATCAAGAAACACTATGCCCGTCTGTTCGGCCCTCTCCAGTGCCTCAAGTGTGATCTTGTCCATGTCAAGCAGTTTATTCGATTCTTCCTGCTCAAGCATTATCAATGCCTCGGGGATATTCACCTTCTTTCTCTTTGCCTTCTCCGGAAGCAGGTTCCCAAGCATCGATTTCAGATTTATCTCGATCTCTTCAAGCCCCACATTCGAGATTACTCCAAAAGGCATCACCTTTTCTTTTACCTCTCTGTCGACATACCTTGAATCCAGCTTTCCATTTGTGAGCTGTTCTCTCAGCCTTTCCCTCGTCTCTGTTCTCTTCTCATAATCCTGTTCGTCGGCATCAGGCTGCTTTAAGGTCCTTGGAGATGGAAGCAGAAGGTCCAGCACCCTCTCTTCAGCAAGATATTTCGCCTTCTCTTTTATCATCTCAAGATGTTCCGCCTTTACCATATTCATCGAGATTTCGGTAAGGTCCCTTATCATTGACTCAACGTCACGTCCGACATATCCGACTTCTGTGAATTTTGATGCCTCGACCTTGAAAAAAGGGGCGCCAGCCAATCTCGAAAGCCTCTTTGATATCTCGGTCTTTCCGACGCCCGTGGGGCCTATCATCAGAATATTTTTCGGCAGCACCTCATCCTTCAGGTCTGGAGAGAGCTTCTGTCTCCTCCATCTGTTTCTTAATGCAATCGCCACGGCTTTTTTTGCCATGTGCTGCCCGATTATATATTTATCCAGTTCTTCAACTGTCTTTCGCGGTGTAAGGTTGTCCATTCTATATCAACTCCTCCAGACTTATATTCGCATTTGTATAGATACATATTTCCGAGGCTATCTTCATCGCCTTTTCGACTATTTCCCTGGCGCCTGCCTCCGTATTCTCATAGAGCGCCTTGGCCGCGGCCTGGGCAAAAGGACCTCCCGAACCGATCGCGGCAATTCCTTCACCGGGATCTATCACATCGCCATTGCCTGAAATAATAAACGTATACTCTTTGTCGGCAATCACCAGCAGCGCCTCAAGCCTGCGCATAATCTTGTCCGTTCTCCAGTCCTTTGCGAGTTCAACAGCCGCTCTTGTAATATTTCCCCTGTATGATTCAAGTTTGCCCTCGAATTTTTCGAATAAAGTAAACGCGTCAGCGGTAGCTCCGGCACACCCCCCGATTACCCTGCCCCCATACATCGATCTTATCTTTCTCGCATTATGCTTCAGGACGGTATTCCCCATTGTAACCTGACCATCACCGCCTATCGCGACTTTTCCATTCCGCCTGACACATAAAATTGTCGTAGCATGAAACATATATTACTCCTTCTGTAATTGGTTATATATATTACAAAAAAACGGCACACTCTGTCATTATACTAGAAAATATTATAAAGTCGTCCCGGCATTCCCCCGCATCAGCCCGGCCTCATTCATCGGATGAAAAAGGATGCGCCCTGTCGTATACATCCATAAGGTGGGTTATATCAACATGTGTATATTTCTGGGTGGTTGAAAGTGATGAATGGCCAAGAAGCTCCTGGATTACACGCAGGTCAGCGCCCGATTGCAGCAGATGTGACGCGAAAGTATGTCTTAGTGTATGAGGGCCTATGGGTCCGCTGATCCCGATAAGCTTCGCGTATTTCACCACTACCCGCCTTATGCCTCTCTCCGATAATCTCTCTCCTCTACTGTTCAGGAACAACGCTACGCCCTTTTTCCGGAGAAGCAGTTTTTCAACCATATACGTTTTTATCGCGTCAACAGCCTTTGAGCCGACCGGCAGGATGCGCTCTTTCCGGCCCTTTCCCCTGACAATCGCCAGACCCTCTTTAGTATTTATATCTTCAACGTTCATCCCGGCTATTTCACTCACTCTCAAACCGCAGGAATACAACAGTTCAAGCAGGGCCCTGTTCCTGGCCGGGATGATTCCCATGCCCTCGGGTTTTTCAACAAGCGCAAAGACATCGTCCACTGAAAGGAACCGGGGCAGAAGTTGTGATTTTCTGGGATTTGATACGAGTCTGGCTGGATTGGATTTTATGTGGCCCTCCCCGAAAAGGTATTTAATAAACGACCGGACGGATGCGAGCCTGCGTCCGGCGGTTGATTTGTCAAGGCCGTTTTTGATCTGCACGGCGACAAAGCCCCTCACATCAATAAGGTCTATATCCCCGGGTCTCTTACCGCCAATAAAGTTGCTGAAATCATCAAGGTCCTTCCTGTAAGCCCTGAGCGTATGTTTTGAGGCATTCCTTTCGACATCAAGATACCTCAGGAATTTATCAATATGCCCTTTCATGATTAAGCCGTCGGAGCCACCCGCCTTATATAATCACTCCATTCCCGGACCGCCTTCTCGGCGATAATCTTTCTTTTCAGTATCTTATTCTTCACTTTAGGTGCCGTCTCCGGGACAGGAAACAACCCTAAGTTTATATTGCTCGGCTGAAAATTCTTGCTTTCCGGTCGTGTAATATGACTTATTAACGCCCCGTGAGCAGTCGTCGGGGGGACTTCGACAGGACTTAAACCTCTTAATCGCAGAGCCGCGTTTATCCCCGCAATCAAGCCCATCGCAGTTGACTCGATATAACCTTCAACCCCTGATATCTGGCCCGCGATAAAGATAATGTCCTTCTTTTTTAAAGTTAAATCACTGTTAAGAAAAACAGGTGAATTTATGAACGTATTTCGGTGAATGCTGCCGAGTCTCAGAAACTCCGCGTTTTCAAGGCCGTTAATCATCCTGAAAACCCTTTTCTGTTCCGGCCATCTCAGTCTTGTCTGGAATCCGACCATATTGTAGGCTGTAAGCTCCCTGTTTTCAGCCCTGAGCTGAACAACAGCAAACGGGTCCCTGCTGGTCACGGGCTCGGGCAGACCGACGGGTTTCATCGGACCGAACCTCAGTGTATGCATGCCTCTCTCGGCCATAATTTCAATTGGCAGGCAGCCCTCGAATATCCTCTCTTCTTCAAACCCCCTCGGGGTTATTTTATCGGCCTCCACAAGGTTTCTGTAAAAATCCTCGTATTCATCCCTGGTCATCGGGCAATTGAGGTAGTCAGCTCCTCCTCCCTTTCCATACCTTGAGGCCCTGTAGACCTTTCCATAATCAATGGATTCAGCGTCGATTATCGGCGCTATGGCATCGTAGAAAAAGAGATGGTCCTCTCCGATAAGTTCCGATAATTTTTTTGTCATCGGCCCGGACGTGAGTGGACCAGTGGCGATTATCGCCATGGCATCCGGCAATTCAGTAATCTCTTTTCTGATTATTTCTATGTTCTCATTGCCGGAAAGTCTGCTGGTGATAAAATCCGCAAAAAGATTCCTGTCTACAGCTAAAGCCGAGCCAGCCGGAACCGAGCAGGCATCAGCGGCCTCCATAATAAGAGAACCGGCCAAAGACAGCTCTTTTTTTAAAAGGCCGGGCGCGGTGTATGGATCATTTGACCTGAGAGAGTTTGAACAGACCAGTTCTCCAAGCATCCCGGTCTTATGGGCCTCTGTGGGTTTATCGGGCCTCATTTCGAACAACAACACCCTTATGCCCCGCCTTGCCGCCTGCCAGGCGGCCTCGGAGCCGGCAAGGCCTCCTCCAATGATTATCAGTTCTTCTTTCATAATTAATTCTAACTTAAACTCACTAAATTACCAATAGAGAATGTATATCATTAAAATATCCGCATGGATACCACATACTGGTTTTGGTCGAACACGGCGTTTCCGCCTGCCCTTATACACAGACACTAATTAATCTCCGTTCGACCCAGGGCTTAAATTATCAAGCCTTTCCTTAAACCGCCTGGATTCAATGTCATGCTCGCCGGACAGCTTCGCCAGTTCCCCGAAATGTGTTTCGATCTTCAGATTTGCGTTATGGACAGCTTTCGACAGTCTCCGGATGGATTCTCCGTCACCGGTTGTGGAAGCAATCAGAAGGGCCTGAGTATCCCTCTCAACCTCTTTTTCCAGGTTCATTATCGTGGCTTCAAGCCCGGTGATGCTTTTTTGGAGCGCTCCCAGAATCATTGATTTCTCCCTGATTATCCCGGCGCGCACGCGCCTCATCTCTTTTTTGTTTATCTTGTTATTCCGTCCGGTATCACCATTGCCGGAGGTTTTTTCGGAGACTTCATCTTTCCACCCGACCCGCGCCAGGAATTCCCGATACGTCCCCTCAAATACAGTTACCTCACCACCATCAAAGACTATAAGCCTTGTGGCGACGGCGTCAAGAATCATTTCATTATGTGTCACGATTATCACAGCGCCTTTAAATTCGTTCAGGGCATCAACCATCGACTCGATCGACGTCATGTCAAGATGATTGGTCGGCTCGTCGAGCAGAAGCAGGTTGGCCGGACTCACAAGCATTTTTCCGAGCAGAACACGACTCTTTTCTCCGCCCGAGAGGACCCGCACCTTCTTGAGCGCGTTGTCACCCCCGAACATCATGGCCCCGCATATCTTCCGGGCGGCGCCCCGGTTCCTATCGGGATGTGAGTCCATTATCTCTTTTTCGACCGTATGTTCAGGATTAAGACGCTCTATATTGGTCTGTCCAAAAAAGGCCTGCATCAGATTCGGATGACGCTTGATCGCGCCTTTCACCTGCTGCAACTCACCCGAGAAGAGACTTAAAAGGGTGGTCTTCCCCTTGCCGTTTTTTCCTATAACGGCGATCCTGTCTTTTTTCCCCACCGATATACTCAATCCGTCAATTAAGGGCGGTTGTTCAGGTTCAAACGAGAAGGTTATGTCTTCTGCCTCAATCGGCCTCTTCCCGGTGAACGGAGCGGACCTGAAGCTAAAATCGAGTGATTTCAGATCAGCCAATTTATTGAGATTTTCCATCTTCTCCAATGCCTTTACCCTCGACTGCACCGCCTTGGCCTTGGTAGCCTGGGCCCTGAACCGGTTTATGAACTTCTCTGTGTCTTTGCGTTTCTTCTGATCGTTTACCCGTGTTTTTTCATGGACTTCCTCTTCCTGTGCTATCTGCCCGTACAGTTTTCCGGTAGGGCCTTCAATTTTCCAGAGCCTTGACCGGTGTATAGCCATGGTATGGGTAGTCACACTGTCCATAAAGTTCCGGTCATGGGTGATTATGATCATTTCATCCTTCCATCCGCGCAGAAATTGTATCAGCCAGCGGATTGAAACAATATCGAGGTAATTTGTGGGTTCGTCAAGTAGAAGCAGGTTCGGCATGGATATCAGCAGTTTCGCCAGGTGCAGTCTGACCTGATACCCGCCTGAAATTTCCGAAGGCCTGCGATTAAAATCATCAGATAGAAAACCAAGGCCGAGCAGCACGGTCTCAGCCCTGTAGGTTTCGTCCCGTCCATCCTCCGTGGCGCCAAGTCCCAGACATGCTTCTTCCAGTACGGTCTTGCTGGCAAGTCGAATCTGCTGGGAAAGATGGCCGATAGAATAGTCTTTCGGAATACTTATAACCCCTGAATCGGGTGGTTCTTCCCTCAGCAATATCCTGAACAGGGTGGTCTTGCCATGCCCGTTTCTTCCGACCAGTCCCAGGCGTTCCCCTGGATTCAGGGTAAAACCTATATCATCAAAAATCAACTGCTGTCCATACGCCTTTACTAAATTGCTGACCTTAATCATTTCTCTGTTCAGTCTCCAAGCATCGTCTTTATATTTGCAAAAAATTCTTTCGCTTCCTTTTCTTCCTGCTCCGGGTCGCTCTCTTCATATCTGTCAAGCCTCTTTATGACTCCATCAGGAATCTCCTCAAGAAACCTCGACGGCGCTACGGGCGCGTCCTTCCCGTACTTTATCCTGTGGTCGGCGTAAGTTATGTATAACTCCCTCATCGCCCTGGTTATTCCGACATAAAAAAGCCTTCTTTCCTCTTCAGCGGTCCCGTCGTCATGAATGGATTTTTTATGCGGCAGTATATCCTCCTCCACACCGACAATAAAGACCACGGGGAATTCAAGCCCCTTCGACGAATGAAAGGATATGAGCGTGACCCCTCTGCCGCCCTTTTCCTCTTTGTCTTTTATCATGTCGATTAAGGCCAGTGTCTCAAGAAATCCCTGGAGTGAAGGAGCTTCCGCATCTTTCTCATAATGGGCGATGGACCCGATAAAGCCTTCCAGGTTTTCCATCTTCCTTAAGGCCGCCTCGGGCGTCTTATATAGCTCATAAATAAAATCCCTGTAATTTATCTCTTCCATGAGAGATCTCAGGACATCGGCCATTTCACCGCTTTTCTTAAACATTTCTCTGTACCGCCCGATCAAACCGGCGAATCCGGTCGCCCCTTCCGAGGCATTTCCACCGAGGCCAGGGACTTCACCCGCCCTGCCGAATGCGTCAAGGAGTGTTATAGAAGCATCCCGAGCAAAGACTGAAAGCTTACCTATAGCAGACGGTCCCAGCCCTCTTCTGGGCGTATTGGCCGCTCTCAACAGGCTCAGGTCGTCACTATGATTGGCGATAATCTTAAGATAAGCGGCGATATCCTTGATCTCTTTACGTTCGAAATAACTGGTTCCGCCCACAACCGAATAGGGTATTCTGAGTCTCCTGAGAGCCTCTTCAAACGGCCTTGAGAAGATATTCGCCCTGTAGATAACAGCGAAGTCTTCATAGGGGCACTTTCTTTTGTATTGTATCATCGAGATCCTGTCAGCGACCCAGCCAGCTTCGTCATCCCCGTCAACCGCCTTCAGAACATTCACCATTGGGCCCTCGCCCCTGTCGGTCCAGAGGGATTTCACCATGCGGTTCTTATTGTTCTCTATGACTCCGTTTGCGGCCGTCAATATGTTGCCATATGACCGGTAGTTCTGCTCCAGCCTGACAACCAGTGTCCCTGGGAAATCCTTTTCGAAGTCGAGGATGTTTCCCGGATCAGCCCCTCTCCAGCCATATATGGACTGATCGTCGTCTCCAACCACACACAGGTTCTTTCTCACACCGGTCAGCAGCTTTACAAGATCATACTGAACACGGTTCGTGTCCTGGTATTCGTCGACCATTATATATCTGAACCTGTCCATATATTTTTCACGCACCTCGTGATACTCCCTGAAAAGCTTTACAGTCATAAGAAGTAGGTCATCAAAATCCAGTGCGTTAAGGGTCTTTAAGGCTTCGTGATACTTGGGGTAAAGGACTTCGGAGACCTCCTTAATGTCACCGGAATCCGGCAATCCCTTTTCCGTCGAAGGCCTGGTATTGTTTTTGGACCTGCTTATCCTGTCCAGAATGGACTCGACCTTGAAACTCCTGTCATGAAATTTAATATCGGTCAATATGTTTCGCAGAACAGATAACTGTTCGGACGTATCATAGATAGTAAAGTCTTTTCGATACCCCAGATGTTCTATTTCCTGTCTCAGGATACTCAGGCACAACGAATGAAACGTCGAGATTACCGGGCCCTTGACCCGCTTTCCGTTCAACATGGAGCGCACTCTTTCACGCATCTCCCTGGCGGCCTTGTTGGTAAATGTTACTGCCAGCACAGCTCCCGGCGGAACCCCTTTATGCAGGAGATACGCGCCTCTTGTGGTTATGACACGGGTCTTTCCCGATCCGGCGCCCGCAAGCACCAAAAGCGGACCATCCGTCTGCATTACCGCCTCCTGCTGTCTCGGGTTAAGGCGGTCAATTACTTCATTAATATCCATATAAAAATCCCTTTATGACACTCCGGGCGATAACAAAAAATAACGCGTTTATCATATCCGGAGGGTTATTTCCGATACCTATTTGATTAAGGCGGATATTTATAACAGCCCTGTGTAAACCTTGGCGTTGCGTACAAATACATTAAATAGCAGCGGGCAGGAGCGATGAAAAATGCCTTGTCTGCGACACCTTAACGACCTCCGGCGCGGCCAGCCAGCCTTTTTGTGAATTCCGGATTAAGTTATGCCTGCATTTATGTGAATCATACTTAAATCCTGTCGTCATTACAAGGCTTTTTCAGCGCTTTTGACTGCTGCTTATACGGGCAATCTTTGAATTATGACCCTGTGTATATAACATTATTAAGAGGAACAATGCAATTAACCCCGAAAATATATCGGTATAGCTGCCGGTTATTATTTAAAATACTGAATTCAGAACGTTACCGGATATGCATTGATGATATGCGGCCCTCCATGTACCGCCTGACAATCCGCTTGATAAATCCCCTTGATGCGGGGAAAACCATAAGAAAGCCCATAACGTCTGTAAAAAAACCGGGCGTCAGGAGAAGCACTCCCGCGACTAGAATCATCACGCCGTCAATCAACTCTTCGGCCGGGAATATGCCGTCCATTAAATTCTTCTGAATACGGTATAGAACACTCAGGCCCTCCAGCCTGACCATATAAGCGCCTATTACAGCCGTCAGAATGACTATCATTACAGTATTTAGTGTGCCGATGATGGATCCCACCTTAATCAACAGGGCAAGCTCAATCACGGGAACAACCGCGAATATCAGAAATAATTTCAAAAACATTATGGTTTATTATAGCCGATCACATAACTAAATGCTCAGACCTTTCCCCCTTTTAACGCGGCTTGCCCCCGGCTCCGGAATGGTCATTAAACATATACTTTTCGGAGACATAAACTTTTAATGTTTACAATTAATCAATCTTATACTATAATACACCGATATTAAATTGAGGAAACCTCAGAGACCCGGACAAACTCTCTGTTTTTTTTCTGTTCAGAAAGGAGAAAGATATTACAAACATTAAAGTCCATGAAAATGATATCGAAAAAGCGCTTAAATCTCTAAAACGCGTCTTACAGAAAGAAGGTCTGTTCAAAGAGATCAAACAGAGAAGCTTTTACGAAAAACCTTCCGTAAAAGAGAAGCGCAAACAACGGGAAGCAAAGAAAAAACGGATGAAGGCCATGAAGTTCAGCCGGCATTAAAGTCGGTGTTGCTTAAAATCCATTAATATGCGCAGGCAGGCCTGGGCAAAAGGCCTTGCCTGCGGTGCTCTGCTGGTTCCGGCTTATTGCAGCTGTATCGTTTCGTCTGTATACAGGATATACACGGGATATGCGGACCTCAGTCGACTATAATTTCTCCCGGGAATTTCAGGGTAAAAGTCGTGCCCTTGTCCCTGATACCCACACCAACATCTATAATCCCTCCGTGCGAAACTACAATTTTATGTGCGATAGAAAGGCCAAGGCCTGTCCCCCTCTCTTTCGTGGTATAAAAAGGAAGAAAGATTTTGTCACGGATATTGTCCGGAATCCCGTGACCAGTGTCCGAAATTGATATAACCAGGGAATCCCCGGTCGAGACTCCGATATTCAGACTGCCACCTTCTGGCATTGCTTCAACGGCATTCTGGAACAGATTACTGAAAAGCTGCCTCATCTGTATTTCATCTCCTTTTATGACCGGCAGCTTATCAGCCCGGATGGAGATATTTCCATACTCGTCCCGGTCTTTTATGGCCTTAATACAGGAAGTCGCGAGCTCATCCAGGTCGACGTCGTAAGGTATTAATTCCGTGGGTCGCGCGAATGACAGAAAGTCGGCTATAATCCTGTCCATAACCGCCACTTCCCTCGTAATCGAATCAATGGCCGGCATTAAAGAGTTATCCGCTTTTTTTGAAAGTATCTTTGTATACCCGGAGATGACAGCCATAGGGTTTCTTAGTTCATGAGAGATCCCAGCGGACATTTCACCAAGTGAAGACAGCCGCTCCCTCAGTTCCATCTGTGACTGAAAGGCCTTAAGCTCCGTCAGGTCCGTAAAGACCAGTATCTGTCCTATTATATTATTGGAACTGTCCTTAAGCGGCGAGATCGTAAGCCCGAGCCATATTCTCTTGCTGGTTTGCGTGGTATAGCTTATTTCCGCCCTCTCGACAGTCTTTTTGCTCTCTATAATATCGGTAATCGGGCTATTTAATATCTCATTATGCCTTCTTCCGGCAATATTGGACTCCTTCAGTCCGAGTATTTTCGCGGCAGTTGAATTTATCCTGGTAATCCTGGATTCACAATCAAAGCTTATCACCCCGCTCGGTACGCTCTGGAAAATATTTTCATTGTATATTTCGATTGTTGACGCCTTCTCCTCCGCGTTCTTCTTCAGCATCTCGAGTTCCCTTTCTTTTTCCTTCAACCTGGAGACAAGGGTATGAAAGGTATCAACGACAAATCCGACATGACCTGCGTCATACTTCTGTATTTCAGGTCTTTTTCTGTAATACCCGACAACTATCTTTATAATGCAGGAAAAAAAGAGGATTGTACAGATCGAGAAGAGAGTAATTATCGTAACAGTATCCTGGTTCATACTTTAGATTTCAGTATAAATACCATTTCAATATCTCCTGCCCGAAAAACAGGCTGACCAGAGTTCCGAGTGCAAGAAAAGGCCCGAAAGGAATCTTGTATTTTCTTCCCTTGCCCTTAGCCGCCATCAGAAATAAACCGACAATCGAACCTGAAAGACTCCCCAGAAGAGTCGTCAGAAGTACAGCCTTCCAGCCCAGAAACGCCCCCACCATCGCCATCATTTTGATGTCGCCACCGCCCATGCCGCCCCTGCTCAACACGGCAACGAGATAAAAGAATCCCCCGCCGAAGAGAAAACCGATGACTGATGCCTTATATCCCAGCGCGGACGCCCTCAGAAAGGGGTCAGGCAGAAGAAGAGACCCTGCCAACAGCCCGATCGGGATTCCCACGAGCGTGATCCTGTCGGGTATTATCTGATAGTCCAGGTCGATAAAAGTTATGACTATCAGTGATGAAACCAGAACACAGTACAGGAGAAAATCCCATCCTGGACCGTATCTCCAGAGAAGACTTACATACAGGAAGGCGTTAATTGCCTCCACAACCGGATATCTGACCGATATCTTATCTTTACAGTGCCTGCATCTGCCCAGCAGAAGCAGATAGCTTATTAGAGGAATATTGTCCCACGGCCTGACAGGACTGTCGCATGACGTGCATCTTGATGAAGGCCACACAACGGACATGTTCCTGGGAATCCTGTATATACAGACATTCAGGAATGAGCCGATCAATGAACCAAAGACAAAGACTGCAAAATAAAAAAACACCTAATCCTCCAATCCGCTGATCCCGGAGGCTTTCTGCTTCAGTTCATCTATACCCGTTTCGATTTCTTCTATTTCAGCCAGGGTATCAATCACAAGCTTGTCCCTGAATATATTCCTGTCGGTATGTCCTTTCAGGTCAAACACTCGCCGGCCTATCTTTTTTAGTAACTCATCCTTTTTCCTGTCCATCTCCTTCGACTCATACAGTAATTTGATCACGGCTATTTCAATCTTTATCCTTTCAGAAAGAATAGTGGCAAACCATCTTATTTTTTCGATGCCTCCCTTGAATGTTTCATACAGTTTCTTGAACATATCGCCTCCATTATCCTGTTCTGCAGAAATCGACTTTCCCTTTCCAGAATGCTTCGACCGACTTCCCGAGCAAAGGGTATTCTTCCAGCCCGGGACTTGCATCTATTAAGTTAAACGCCTCTGTTCTTGCTGTCTCGAGTATCTCAATATCTCTTACTATGTCCGCATTTTTCAGCTCCGGCATCCCGGACTGCTTTGTCCCCAGAAACTCACCGGGCCCCCTAATCTTCAGGTCTTCTTCCGATATTCTGAATCCGTCATTACTCTTAATCATAATATTGAGCCGGCGTTTCGCGTCATCTCCATATGGTTCATATACTATCAGAAGACAGTACGACCTGTCAGCGCCCCGTCCTACCCTCCCCCTCAACTGGTGGAGCTGGGCAAGCCCGAACCTCTCGGCGTGAATTACAAGCATTACAGTCGCGTTAGGCACATCCATCCCGACTTCTATCACGGTTGTGCTGACAAGAATATCTATTTCTCCTCTCTTAAAAGAGGTCATCACATCTTCCTTTTCACCGGCATTCATTCTACCGTGCAGTAATTCAATCCTGAATTCAGGGAATATTTTCCTGAAGGCCTCCATCCCCTGGACAGCTGACTTGAGACCGGACTTTTCCGACTCTTCTATCGCCGGATAGACGACATACGACTGTCTGCCCCTCTTTGTCTCGCCAAGTAACAGACTGTATATAGCATCTTTTTGCGATGAATTAAACAATTTTGTGATCACCGGCTTCCTGCCGGGAGGCAGTTCATCGATTACCGAGCAGTCAAGATCACCGTACAGGGTAAGGGAAAGAGACCTTGGTATCGGTGTGGCGGTCATCACAAGGACATCCGGATTCATACCTTTCTTTCCGAGTAACGACCTCTGCATAACACCGAATTTATGCTGCTCATCGATCACGGCAAGTCCAAGATTCCCGAAAATGACGCCTTCCTGTATAAGCGCATGGGTGCCTATGATAATTTTTATTTCACCAGATGCTATACGGTCCATCCGTCTGTCCCTGGAACCGCCGGAAACCAGCACCGGCTCCAGCCCGATATTTTCTATCAACCCGTAAACACCAAGATAATGCTGCTCCGCGAGCACTTCCGTGGGTGCCATTAACACAGCCTGATACCCGCATTCAACGGCGTTAAGCATAGCCAGCAACGCTACAATAGTCTTGCCACACCCAACATCGCCCTGTATCAGCCGGTGCATGGGATAGGGACTCCGCATGTCCCTGATAATGCTCTCGACCGCCCTTCCCTGTGCGCGCGTCAATTCAAACCGCAGGTTTTCCAGAAGCGCCTTTCGCATTTTTCCGGCGGACTTGAATGAGATGCCTTTATTTCTTGCCGTTCTCTTCTTCTGGAGCGCCATGCCGGTCTCGAACATAAAAAGCTCATCAAAAAAGAGTCTCTTATGGTAAAGAGTGGAACATCCGTTGAATAAGTCCATGTGGAGGTTGTCTTCAGGGAAATGCAGACGAATAATACTCTGATGTAATGCGGGCAGGTTGTTCTTTTCGATAATTTCGCGCGGTATCGAATCAATTACATCCTCCGCGTATGTGTTGACAATTGAGAAAATGATATTCCTGAACTGTCTCTGACTGAGCCCCTCGGTCACTCTGTAAACCGGGACGACCCTCTGCGTATGGATACAGGCGTCATCCCCTGTAATTATTTCATATTCGGGATTGTCGATCACCAGGCAATCGCCGGAGTAAGCGTTTCTTGCAACAGTCCCGCTGAAGACCGCTTCCAGCCCCTCGCTGAACCTCTTTTTCAGAAAGCCCTGGTTAAACCATCTGCATTTTAAGGACGCAGTGCCGTCATTAATAACGGCCTCTAATATTCTGACCTTCCTTCCACGCGCCAATGTAAGTCCCGATGAAACGATTGTCCCCCTGACAGTTTCATAACTTCCGGCCCTGATATCACGGATTTTCACGGGATTGCTTCTGTCTTCGTATCTGTAAGGCAGGTAATAAAGCGCGTCCTTGACCGTTTTAATTCCAAGACGGCCCAGGAGAACAGCCATCCGGGGTCCTACACCTTTAGCATCCTGTATGTGGCGGTCTGAAAGATCGCTATCCATCAACAGAAGGGTTATCGTTTTTCTGACGGTCCTTCTTTATTGAATCCGCAAGCGCTTTATCGGTCTCTTCCATTCTGATTTTTGAGTATTCAGTGTCACTTATTATATCGATGTCCCATCCTGTGAGCTTCATGGCAAGTCTCACATTCTGGCCCTTTTTCCCGATCGCAAGCGACAACTGCTGGTCATTTACAACAACCATCGCTGTTTTGCCCTCTTCATTAATGCCGATCTTATCGATACTGGCCGGGCTGAGAGCCCGAGCGACTAGAATTCTGGGATCATCCGTCCAGGGGATAATATCAATTCTTTCTCCCTTGAGCTCGCGTACTATAATCTGCACCCTCGTCCCCTTCATTCCGACACAGGAACCGACAGGATCAACAGTACTGTCTTTTGCATAGACGGCTATTTTCGTGCGCTCGCCAGGTTCCCTCACGATGTCCTTTATCAAAACAAGACCCTCGTTAATTTCCGGCACTTCCAGCCTGAACAATCCGGCCACAAAATCAGGGACCGTCCTCGATAACATTATAGCAGGCCCTTTTTGTGAAACTTTCACGTCTACTATTATCGCCTTTACAGTATCGCCTCTTTTGAGGTTCTCATTTGGAAGGGCCTCTTTAAAGGGAAGCAACGCCTCTGTTTTTCCCAGATTAAGATAATACACACCCTTTTCTCTTCTCATTATCACGCCGCTGACAACCTGGCCGATCCTATCCTTGAAATCATTGTAAATAACGTCTCTTTCAGCCTCTCTGACCCTCTGGAATATGACCTGCTTGGCGGTCTGGGCCGCTATTCTTCCCAGATCATGGAGGTCAAGGGGAATGTCAACGGTCTCGCCTTCTTTACTGTCCGGAAATAATTTGCAGGCATCGACTATTGATATCTCCTCATAGGGATCTGCTACGTCTGCGACTATCGTCTTGGATTCAAAGACGTCTATGTTGCATTTCTGGCGGTCTATCGAGAGGTTTATGTTTCTCTTATCTCCGTATTTCTTCCTTATCGCGGAGACAAGCGCCGACTCAAGCGCTTCAATCAAAATTTCTTTTGATATGCCCTTTTCCCTGCTGATCTGTTCAATTACATAACATAGTTCTTTTGTCATTTAAGCTCTATTTCCAATCTTGCTTTAGCTATCTGATCAAATGGAATATATATTACGGCTTTTTTGTCAATCGACAATTCAAGATTGTCTCCCGTGACATCTGTAAGCCTTCCCACAAAAAACTTCTGGTTATTAATGCTTTCTTTCGTAACAATTCTGACCAGTTTTCCGATGTTTTTCTCAAAATCTTCAGGTCCATTCAGGGCCCTGTCCAAGCCGGGAGAGGCAACCTCAAGCGTATATGAAGTCCTGATCGGGTCCTCCACGTCTAAAATAGTTGACATCGCCCTGCTGAATTTCCCACAGTCTTCAAGGGTTACTCCCTGATCCTTATCGATAAATATTCTCACAATTGCGTTTCTCAAGCTTCCTTTCAGTTCAATATCGGCGATCTGCACGCCGTATTCAGCAGCTATTGAATCAGCCAGTTCATATATTTTTCTTTTTACCTCAGCCATATAAAACAAAAGAGTGGGTATTGCCCACTCTTTTCAATAAATCCGAACAAAAAATGAATAACATAAATTATATCAATAAACCCACCAAAAATCAATTCAGCTCAATACATGGTTCTTATGCAATAATTATATTGGAATACCATTATATTGAGTATAATGTCAAGAACTATATATGTAAAGGTAGAAAACCATGACAAACGATAATAAAGAAATCCTGGATACGCATACACACCCGGATGAAGATTAAACCCCTCTCCTGTCCGGGCCGAAAATATATTTGTGGATCTGGAGATTAAGCCTTATATCCAGGTTGTCATCGACAATCCACCCAGCAAGCTCGGCGGGGTCTAACAACCCAAACACTGGGGAAAACAATACTTCAGCCCTGTCCTGGAGCTTACGCCCATGGACTATATCTTTCGCCCAATCATAATCATTCCGGCCACCCAGTACAAATTTTATCTCATCCGTGGGTTTTATGAGATCTAAACCCGAAAAATCCATCTTATCGCTCATGCCGCTCCCAGGGGTCTTTATATCAAGGATGACCACGGCGCGTTTATCGATGCCCTATATGCTTTTAGAGCCGTTGGTCTCGATTAATACATGACATCCCTCATCAAGCAGTGCAGGAACCAGAACATGCAGCTCCGCCTCCTGGAGAAGAGGTTCTCCCCCTGTAATCTCTACAAGATTCGGCCCTGACAGCCTGACCCGGCCCATAATCTCATCTACCGGCATCTCTGTCCCGTCACTATACGCGTATTGAGTATCGCAATAAGCGCACCTCAGGTTACAGCCGCTGAACCGGATAAAAGTACATGGAAGCCCTGCATAACTCGACTCTCCCTGTATGCCCGTAAATATCTCGCTGATTTTCATATTATCTTAACGATATTCAAAGAAATTCCCTTGTTGTCCATTGTCATCCATGTTCCTCGGCCGTTTTGCCGCTACGCTTGATTATTATGATATAACCGGAAAAAATTACAAGAAAACCTCCCATAAGCGATCTGTATCCCGGTACCTCGCTGTAAAAAATAAGCGCAAGCAGCATCGCTGCCACAGGTTCAAGGTAGCCGAGCACAGCGGCCTTGGTCGCCCTCACTTTTTGCAACCCCTTAATATACAGCAAGGGCGCGACAGTGGAATGAAGAAGCCCCATCAGGACCAGATATCCCGCGATTTCCAGAGGTATTTCATTCACGAAAGGAAACAGCAATAAGACAACAACAAGGTTCTGGAAGATCGTTATTATCAATATGCTGTAATTTCTCGTCAGAAATCTGCCTATAATTATTATAAGGGCATAGGCGACACCGGACAAAACTCCGGCCGTGATTCCCGCTATATTCTCATCGGAATAAGAAAATCCGTTCAGCATCAACCAGAGGCCCGCGCTTGAGACTATTATCGCCAGGACAACAAACCTGTCGATCGCTTCCTTCAGCAGCAGGGGCGCCAGGACAGCGACAAAAATAGGGGCGGTATAATGAGTTAATACCGCGTTGGCAATCGTAGTGTGAGTGAACGCGTAATAAAAAAACAGATTATTCAAAAGAAAAAAAGGCCCGAGTAAAAAAAGGGTGGGGATATTTCCTGGTTTGGGAAGCTTCTTGCGTTCGCTGGTCGAAAACAGAATTGTGCATTGAGCTATCAGTGCTATGAGGGCAGGGAAAAAAATCGTGTTAGTCAAAGGTGTATCGGCCATTCTGATGATAATGCCCAGAGAACTCCAGATAAATATCGCGGTAAGAATATAAATAGAAGACATTGGTTAATCTAGGCGGACAACGGCTGGCCTTCCGTGTTTTTCAGCACTCTTTCACGCGATACCGCATCCTGCACATATTTAAATGGAATCTTTTCATTTTTTTTAATATATTAACAGGAGCGTCCGCGTAACGTCCACCGCATCGGTTTCCCCTGCGCGCGCATATATTTCCCCGCCTTCCATGCTATCCCGCTGTTCAGCAGAATGGAACGTTATACCTGCGCCTTCACGGCATAAAATCCGACGCCAGCTCAATCCCGTTCAAACAACACCGAACTTCGCTCTCAACGCCTTCTCAACATGGACCGGAACAAATTTTTTTATATTGCCGCCAAAAGAGGCGATTTCCTTAACCATCGTTGCCGTAAGGAATGAATATTCTTCACTCGGCATCATAAATACTGTCTCGATTTCAGGCAGGAGCCGCCTGTTCATCAGCGCCATCTGAAGCTCATATTCAAAATCAGACACAGCCCTCAACCCCCTGATAATAGCAACACCTTTTTTACTCTTCACATACTCAACAAGGAGTTCATTGAATTTTTCGACCTGAACCCTTCTATAGTTCTTCAGCGACTGTTTCAGCAGGGAAATGCGTTCTTCAACACTGAAAAGCGGTTTTTTCTTCAGGCTGGGCGCAAGAGCGACGATAATTTCATCGAAGATCACCAACCCCCTGACAATAAGATCACGGTGCCCGTTAGTAAAAGGATCAAAGGTACCCGGATAAATCGCAATTTTCTTCATCTTCCCTTCCTGTACAATGTCAGCATTGTATCTCCATATCTGTAATTTTTAATAAATCCGAGGGTCTGCATCCCCTCCATTAATTTTAAGCCGGTGCGGTGCTCCACTATTAAACAGCCGCCTTCTTTAAGAACATCATTTCCGTCAAGCAATAGAACGACATCGCTTATTTCGTCGGACGCATACGGCGGATCCGCAAACACTATATCGAAACAGATGGCCGATTCCGACGCGCCTTTCAGGAACTGGACCGTGCTTTTACTGTATACACCGGCCATTTTATCGAAGCCTGTTTTTTTTATATAGTCTTCGATAGACTTCGAGCGCACCAGGTTATCCTCAACAAAAAAAACCTTTTCGGCCCCCCTTGAAAGCGCCTCAAGGCCAACAGCGCCGGTGCCGGCATAGAGATCCAGAAAAGCCGCACCTTTTATCTCCGCCTGCAGGATATCGAAGACCGCTTCCCTGACTTTCGCGGAAGTCGGCCTGAGCCCGCCCTTTCCGTCTCCCGATGAAAACACTTTTTTTCGATCGGCGACTTTTCTGCCCTTAAGCTGACCGCCCGATATCCTCATGATATATACCGGATATGTATTATTTTAACCATTTATTATCTGATAAAATTTACCTGCTCCAGGACTATCCGCCCATAACCAGCCTTTTTTTATTTTTGTCCCGCCCGAAGCCCGGAAGACCACGTCGGTCGGTATTTTACTGCATGTTAACCGGGGGCTCCGCCACTTCTTCAACATTCCTGAAAATTTCAAACACGGAAAGAAAGACCGCCAGAATAAGGGGACCCATAATCAATCCGATAAGTCCCAGAAATTTTATCCCGCCCAGCACACTGAAGAAAATTATAATCGTCGGCATCTTTGTCCTGGTACCTATTATCAAGGGCTTCAGTATATTGTCCACCATGCTTATAACAAAAACCCCGAATAAAAAAAGTCCTACTCCCTCGATATAGTTTCCCTGGATCATCAGGTATAAGGAATTAGGCCCCCAGATGGAGAAACTTCCAAGGAACGGCACAAATGACATTATCGACATGGCTATGCCCCAGATCACAGGCGATGATATACCGGCAAAATAAAACGCGATGCCCCCGAGTATGCCCTGAATAACCGCCACGGCAACTCCGCCATAAACGGTAGAGACAATCATGTCCTTCACCTGGGTGGCGAGCCTTTTCTTCTGCCGTTCATTAAAAGGCAGGTAGTCCATTGTCCTGGAAAAAAACCGGGAGCGTCTTTAAGAAGAAAGAAAATAGTAAAAAACATAAAGATAAAATTTATGGCGGCGGATATTATATTTGTAATCCTTATTGACAGATTGTCAGTAAGTCCGAGGCCGATCTTCTTGATATTCCCGATAATCATCTCTTCAGTCGGTAATTTTTCAGCTCCTATAAACAACTGGACCTTTTCAAGAAAATCCAGGAGCTTCGGGTGTCTCAATATATCATGTATAGTGCCGAGTTTTCCTTCATTTATGTTTGCAATAATCCCCTTCAGCTCATCAATGAGCATGACCGACAAGTAAGTAAACGGCCCGATTATAATGATGAATATCAAAATTATGGTTATCACTGATGATATGGATTTCACCCTGATATATCTGGAAATAAACAAATATACTGGATAAAAAAGAATGGAAAAGACCACCGCCCAGGCTATGGCGGCAAGAAAAGGACTCATTATTTGATAGGTCAGATAGCCGAGCACTACCAAGAGAAAAAACAGCATTGACGAGTAGAACCGATTCGTCATTACAACATGCCTAATCGAAAACTCTGTACAATTTTATTCAATAATAGCCTGCTTTCAGCATAAAACCATCTTTGCCGTTCATATATAAACGGCAATTCTCCGCAATAAAGCTCCTCCGTGGCGGATATGACAGTTCAAAATGCATATTTAAGCCCTGTTGCCCGAAGAGCCTACCGACACCTATTATCACATGGAGAGCCTGAAATTTCAAATCCGGATTTTCCGATGGAAACCAAAACAGTCATCTGAATCCCGCATAATCCCGGACAACTATTATTAATCGTCTGTTTAAACCCTCCGCCCTGAAATTGTTTTCTTGAAATAATTAAGGATATTAATTTAATATTTACATATGATTGGTTTATTAAAAAAACTTATTGGAACAAAAAACGACCGTGAAATTAAGAGGCTCATGCCGACCGTCGAGCGGATTAACCTGTTAGAGTCTCAAATGTCCGGCATGACGGATATACAACTCAGGGACAAAACCCCGGAATTCAAAAAACGACTTGAAGCGGGAGAGGCACTCGATGAAATCCTTCCCGAGGCCTTTGCGATCGTAAGAGAAGCGTCAAAACGAATTCTCAAAATGAGGCACTTTGACGTCCAGCTGCTCGGCGGGCTGGTACTTCACGAAGGAAGAATAGCGGAGATGAAGACCGGAGAAGGCAAGACCCTCGTAGCCACACTG
This sequence comes from Nitrospirota bacterium, assembly GCA_024275975.1. GTDB lineage: Bacteria > Nitrospirota > Thermodesulfovibrionia > Thermodesulfovibrionales > UBA6898 > JAJRYC01. The sequence continues at coordinate 36,406 of JAJRYC010000002.1, forward strand.
CCGGTCTATCTGAACGCACTTGAAGGCAGGGGCGTTCATGTAGTCACCGTTAATGACTATCTGGCAAGCAGGGACGCCAAATGGATGGGGCAGGTATATAATTTTTTAGGCCTCAGCGTGGGGGTCATTCTGCACGGCCTTACGGATGAACAGAGAAAGGCCGCCTATAATTCTGATATTACATACGGCACAAACAATGAATTCGGCTTCGATTACCTCAGGGACAATATGAAGTATGAGATCTCCGAGTATGCACAGAGGGAACTGCGTTACGCGATCGTCGATGAAGTGGACAGTATACTGATAGACGAGGCCCGCACGCCGCTGATAATATCCGGACCATCGGAAGAATCCACGGACAAATATTATAAAATCGACAAGATTATTCCAAAACTCCAGAAAGAGACGGACTATACGGTAGATGAAAAAGCCCGAACAGTCATACTGACCGAGGAAGGCAACACTAAAGCTGAAAAAGTCCTGGGAGTCGGCAACCTCTATGACCCGGCGAATATTGAACTCGTACATCATCTGCTGCAGGGATTGAAGGCCCATTACCTCTTCAAAAGAGATGTTGATTACGTTATAAAAGACGGGGAAATACTGATCGTGGATGAATTCACCGGAAGGCTCATGCCGGGAAGGCGCTGGTCGGACGGACTCCACCAGGCAGTCGAAGCCAAGGAAGGAGTGAAAATCGCGAAAGAGAACCAGACGCTGGCCACCATAACCTTCCAGAACTATTTCAGGATGTATGACAAACTGGCCGGCATGACGGGGACCGCTGAGACGGAAGCGGGAGAATTCGCAAAGATATACAGGCTGGACGTGCTCGTCATACCAACAAATCAACCCATGATCAGGGTCGACAACCCGGACCTGATATACAAAACCGAAAAGGGAAAATTCAGCGCCGTGGTACAGGAAATCGAGAAACTCCACAAGAAGGGACAGCCCGTACTTGTGGGCACAATCTCAATTGAAAAATCAGAGACTCTCAGCAGCCTTTTAAAGAAAAATGGCATACAACATTGCGTTCTAAACGCGAAATACCATGAAAAGGAAGCCGAAATAATATCTCAGGCAGGCAGGAGCAATTCCGTCACTATCGCGACTAATATGGCGGGTCGTGGAACGGACATAATTCTGGGAGGAAAACCCGCAGGAATAGCGAATGAATTACTGAAAAACAGACAGGATTATTCCAGTGAGGATTGGGAAAAGGTGCTTGAGGAAGCCGAAAAAAAATGCAGGGCCGATAGGGAAAAAGTATTATCATCAGGCGGACTTTTTATATTGGGAACAGAGAGACACGAGGCCCGCAGGATAGACAATCAGCTTCGGGGACGTTCGGGCAGACAGGGTGACCCAGGGGAATCCCGTTTTTATCTTTCTCTCGAAGATGATTTAATGAGAATTTTCGGGTCGGACAGAATATCCGGCCTGATGGGAAAACTCGGTATGGATGAAGACATCCCGATAGAGAACAGAATGGTTTCCAGGGCGATCGAAAACGCCCAGAAAAAGGTTGAAGAGCAGAACTATGATATAAGAAAGCACCTGATTGAATATGATGATGTGATGAACAAGCAGAGGAAGGAAATTTATACTTTTAGGAAGGAGATACTGGAAACCGATAACATAAAAGATAAAATTCTCTCCATGATTGATGAAATCACCGCTGAACTCGTTGATATTTATTGTCCTGCCGCTAAAGATCATGAAGAATGGGACTTCAAGGGATTAAAAAACGCCTTTTACAGTTTCTTTGCGCTCCATATAGAAGATTTTCCCGATGACATAACTTCGATCGGGGAATTTCTCGCCTCCGAAGCCAAGAATTTATACGAGAAAAAAGAGCTCGAAACAGGCAGCGAAATAATACGCTATCTTGAAAAAATCATAGTGCTTCAGGTTGTTGATTCACAGTGGAAAGATCATCTGCTTGCAATGGACCACCTGAAGGAAGGCATAGGACTGAGGGGTTACGGACAGAGAGATCCTTTAGTAGAATATAAAAAAGAGGCTTTCGATATGTTCTCGGAGATGTCTGGTAGAATCTCATCCGAAATTGTCACCAGGCTGTTTAAAATGCAGGTCCTAACAGATCGGGAGCCTGAAATAAAGACACATCCAAGACAATTAAATCTTAACTATAACAGAAATGACAGGGACACAGTCGGCCAGACAGTCTCCAGAGGGAAGAAAGTGGGTCGTAACGAGCCCTGCCCCTGTGGCAGTGGCAAGAAATATAAGCGTTGTTGCGGGGCTACTTGATCAAAATATTCTGGTTTGGACTGGACATCCTCAAAAAAGAATACGAGGACATCCTCGAATCATCAGGCGCAACCATTACGAAATTCAAGTCAATAGACAATATAGCGCGCAAGGACAATTACATCCCGGATGTAATCATCGCCGATAAAAATCAGAGCGTGGAATCAACCTTCAAGGAATTCACTAAGAGATACAATGATGTACCCAAAATAGTACTGTCCACTACCGGTTCATTCAGGGGATTCGCCCCATGGACAAGACTCGCCTTGACCTATCCTTTAAATAATCCGCCGGCAAAAGCGCTGAAATATTACATCGAAAGGGCAAAAAAAGAAAGGGAGCTTTCCGTTGAGTACTCGGGGCTGAAGAACAAACTTTCCACTTTAAGGCATGAACTCGACTTCTTCGAAGAAGTCAGCAGAACGCTGACCTCCACGCTAAGCCTGAATCAAATCCTCAATACAATACTGCAAAAGGCAAAAAAACTGATAATGGCGGAATCCGGGTCCATCCTTCTGCTTGATGAAGAAACCGGCGAGCTTTTTTTTGAAAAGGAGACCGGAAGAAGAAAAAATAAGGGCCAGGTCAATTCAGTCAGAATAAAAGCCGGAAAAGAGATTGCCAGATGGGTCGCCAGGGAAGGCGTCCCAGTTGTCATACCTGATGTTTCTGCCGTTAAAAAGCGCCCTTCAGAACTGAATAAAAAAACCGCCCCAGGAATAAAATCATTAATGTGTGTTCCAATAAAAAGCAAAAACGCCACTCTCGGCGTAATCGAACTTGCAAATAAAACTGCAGGCAGGTCTTTTACCGAAAATGACCTCGATCTTCTGCTCAAGCTTGTGGCACAGGCCGCGATTGCGATAGAAAGGGCGTCACTTTACCAGAAAATGGCGGAACAATCCATTACTGACGACCTGACAAGCCTGTTCAACACGAGGTACCTTCAAAGCACACTTGAGACGGAGATCGCGAGGTCGGATAGATACCATACACATCTTTCATTAATATTTATCGACATTGACTATTTCAAGGCGATTAATGATAATTACGGACATCTTACAGGCAGTAAAACACTTGTTGAGATAGGACAACTACTGATTAAGGGTCTGAGGTCGATTGACGTTGTAGTAAGATATGGCGGGGACGAGTTCGTTGTAGTGCTTCCTCAGACTTCGCATAATCATGCATTGCAGATAGCGGAACGATTAAGAAAATCCATAACACGACATGTTTTCCTCAAAAAGGAAGGATATTCTTTCAGATTGACCGCCAGTTTCGGAGTAACAACTTATCCTGAAAGCGCAAAGACGAAGGAAGACCTTTTGGTACTTGCCGACGAGGCAATGTACAAAGTTAAATATCAGACAAGAAACGGAGTTTATGGTATAGTATAAAACATGGCACTGTTCAATTACGCAACAAAGGAAATAACACTCAAAATTGTCTATTACGGCCCTGGCCTGAGTGGCAAGACAACAAACCTCCAGTACCTGCACTCCACTTTCGCCGCCAAGGCAAAAGGCAAATTACTCTCCTTGTCGACCGAGTCGGACAGAACATTATTCTTCGATTTTTTTCCGATCGAACTCGGCAAAATAAGAGATTTCTCGATCAGATTTCAGCTCTACACCGTACCCGGACAGGTCCGGTATAATGCAACAAGAAAGATCGTACTGAAGGGAGCGGACGCCGTTATTTTTGTGGCCGATTCCCAGGTTGAAATGAGAGAACAGAACCTTGAAAGCTTCGAAAATATGATCGAAAATCTCCTCTCCAATAATATTAACCCGGATAATATCCCGATCGCGCTGCAATACAACAAAAGAGATCTTCAGGACATACTTCCTATCGACCAGCTCAACAGTGACCTTAACGCCGACAGCAGGTACCATTTTCTGGAAGCCTCGGCCATTACAGGCGAGGGCGTAGAAGATATGTACAAAATGATTACAAAGCTTCTGCTCAAAAATATCTCCACAAAACATAATATCGACATCCAGCCCCCCTCGGAAGAAGCAAAAAAAACTGGCGAACCCGAAATCCCTGAACAGGCGCGGGTCGCAACGGCGTCTTCCGTATTTGAGACTCCAAAAGTCGCGTCATCGTTCCAGGAGCGTGTACCGGAATACAAAACTGAAGATCCAGTACCGGGGCTGAAAGACAGACCTGAGTTAAAAGAAGAACGCACCATCGTTAAAAAAGTCCCCGCATTACCGGTTGAGCAGTTAAACAGGATTTCAGGTGAACTTGCAAAAATAATGGAAGTACTCTCTTTTTTGAAAAATTCGGCAGCCATCGCCGATAAGGACATTCAGGAAATAAAGGAACTCAGAAAAGAACAAAGAGAGGCGACCGCAGCATTAAAACATATTGATAGTACGCTCAGGAATATAAAAAGCAGGAAAAGATGGTTTCATTTTTAATCTGATTTTCCACCCGGTAGCCACTCTAAAGAAGATATTCCGCTAGATTAATCTTGTATTTACCTGGATCCATAGTCTTTATAATCGAATACAGATACTCACCATCGGCATTCTTCGCGGCCAGATCAACTACATGACTATCAACCTTTTTGCCCTTACTGTCGGTAATTATCAAGATACGGGGCCGACTTAAAAATAGCTGGTTACTCTCATAAACAAGTCCCAGCTCCTTCGAATCAAGCATCACAAGGGTACCGATGGGGAACACACCGATCATATTAATAAAAAACTTGAAAAGCAGTGGATCAAGCTGTGTCCCGTACCTTTCCATCATAATACTTAACGCTTTGTCGGGAGACATTGGTATCCTGGAATATACTCTTGCGGAGGTCATAGCGTCGTACTGATCGGCAAAACACACTATACGGCTGAAAAGATCCAGTTCCAGCCGTTTTCTCACCCTCGGATAACCGGAATAATCAACGTGCTGGTGATGCTCAAAGGCCACAACAGCCGCCCTTATCGTAATATCATCCAGTTTTTTAAGTTTCAGTAACGCCTTAACACCCCATACCGGGTGTTTTTTTATAATGGCCCAATCATCATCCGTGAAATTCGTCGGCTTGTTGAGAACTTCAGAAGGAATCTCCATCTTACCTATATCATGGAAAAGAGCGGCCATCCCCAGTTCCGTCAGCAGCTTACGGCTTAACCCCAGTCTCTGCCCCAACGCAATCGAAAGTATGCTCACATTTACTGAATGGTAGTAGGTATAATCATCATAGTTTTTTATCGCGGTCATACCAAGCAAAATCTGTTCTTCCTCAAGAATATGGTCTACCATTGATTCAATTATTCTTTTTGCTTTCTTTATGTTTACTTTTTCGCCGCTTTTGATTTTATTGATGATGCCCCTTGAGTACGAAACCGCGTTAAAATAGGTTTTCTTGATCATCTTTCTCATATCAAGAAAATCTTCTTCAACTATTTTTTTAAGCCTGTCCACAGATATACCGCCCACGCCTGAAACACCCTCCCGTATACTGTCATAAGGGGTTTCAGAGGAAGCTGATACAATAAACGCCTGAATAAAGGCTTTCACGTCTTCGGGGCCGACCTCCCGGTTAAATATGACCGACCCCAGTTCTCTTTTTTTAAATTCCCCGATCAGGAAATCAAAGTTCGACAGGAATTCAAGAGAATACCTTATGCGATAATCATTGGAATAAAAAAACTCCCCCTTCAGCGTCAGGTTAATATTGTTCTCCTGGCGGATCTGGGTATTTATAATCTTTACAAGTTTGTCCACGGCCAGAGTAACGGCTATATTGTTAGTGTCATGTATATGCGCTGTGCGTATAACAACAGAAAACTGATTGATTAAGTCCTGCGCGCTTTTATGGAAATTATATTCCTCTCTACCGGCCATGTTCGATCCTCTTGGCCGCTGCGGACGCGAATCCTCTCAGCAGCTTGTTCCTGGCGGTCACGTATTTATTCAGCACCCGTAAAGCCTCCTTATTGCCGATCAGACCGAGACCGTGGGCTGCGCACGCCTTATTTTCGTATTTTTTTGTCCTGCCCCAGCACATCCTCTTCTTTAATATTCTTACGAGCAGATTAAAGACATCTTCATCCTTCCAGTGGGACAGCACTTCAAAGTACTCTTTTTTCTCATCGAAATTTTTGTCTTTAAATGTTTTGTCCAGAATCTCATCAATGATAATTCTTTTTGCCGCTTCGGAAGCAATATTTCCAAGCGCCTTCAGCGCGGCCGACCGGACCTGTGCTTCAGGTCCATAGAGACATTCACGCAGAGTCTTCAGTACAGTGTCTCCTCCGAATTCACCCAGAGATCTGATGACTTCCTTCCTGACCCTGATATCGCCGTGTTTAATGGTTTTCAAAAGGTAATCCAGCGCCCTTTTGTCACCAATCTTCCTGAATATATATATCACATTTCTGACAACAAACCATCTCGTGTCATTCAATCCCCTTGCCAGAGTCACAATATCCCTGGGACCAAGGACTATCAGTGCGTCAATCACAATTTTTCTTGCATGAATGCTCTGTATTTCGCCAAGTATTTTCATGAACGGCTCAATAGCGTTCCGGTCAAGCAATCCGACAAAATCCCCGAAAATCCGCTCATCAATGTTCTGTCCACTGTCAATCAACTCTCCAACCATACTTATCATCGGATCACTGCCGGCGAAGCTCACAATTTTTTTCATCCGGATTTTTATCTCTTCGGCGATATTTTTATCATTCGATATCCGTTTAACCTCTGTCAGCACATCCGTCACCGTCTGCAAGTCCCCGTTTTTTATGGCATATTCGACAGTACTCGTCAAAAATCTGCTAACCTCGGTGTAATCAACCATCGAATCAGGCATAAACAGCATTTCAAAAAGTATATCTGCTAATTTACCGCTTTTGTCCCTCAAATCTTTTTCGAATTCAGTGGAAAGTTGTAGAAGGTCATTATCCGTCAGGGGGAATATGGATATTTCCTTAATCTCTTCTTTATTGAAGGCATCTTCATATGCCCTGAGCAGATCGTCCTGTTCGGATGTATGTTCCTTTGCCTCTGTAATCGCCCTGGCTTCATAGTCTTCATCTTCTTCAAGGTAGGATTCATCAACAATGTACTGAATATTCTGAAAGTCTTTTTCCCATAACATGGTGACAACATCATCGTCTATCAGCTCCCTGTCAAAATCCATGGACATAATCTTCAGAAACTCCACCATCTCATCGATGGACAGGTCTTTTTTAAAAGAAATCTCGCGCAATCCGTCTTTAAAGAAAAAAAGGGCGATATTATCCTCCTTTTCCGTATTGTAGTAAATCAGATCGGAATTGCAGTATATTTCATTCTGCCTTATTTTCAGGCTCAGGTCATCACTGTAATGAAAATAATTTTGAAACCTGCCAAAGCAGTCTTCGAGAGTTCTGATGAAAATAGGATTGTTCAGCGGGTACAGTCTTAATATCTTTCTTGCTCTCAGGAATGCCTGAATTATTTCTTTGGCGGCCTTTATCTCTTCGCTATTTTCCATAGTAAACAGTAATTCTGAATTTCCTCCGGATCGCTAATACACAGACTGAATATTTTATCCATTTTTATTTTTTTTATCGATCAAGACTATCAAGAAATTGTTTAAGAAAGTTCCGGTCCTCAGAGGACATCTTAAGGAATTCCATACCAATTTCATACTTCACGGCATCTTCCCGCATCAATTCCTTGCAATTAACTACACGCCCGGCCACCAAAATTATTCTTTTATTCAGGAATATTTCCAGGTCGCATTTATAGTCAGCTACGAAAAAATCCTCCGTCTCTATTAACATGCCCGACAGGCTTATACGTTTTATATTGTATTCACAGGGATAGTCCAATACCGCGTTATCGACCTTCTTGATCCAGAACCTCACAAGCAGTCTTTTTTCTCCTGCATCTGTTTTATTTTGATAAATAAACTTCAGAAGATCGGATGATTTATCATTTAAAACATTGGTAAACTTGATACCAGCCTTGTAAACCGGAACTACTTCCCCAGTAGCTTTTGTTTCCGTATGGCTCAGTACCGACCAGACAACAACTCCCCGGAGGTTTAAAACCTTTTCCTGATGCATTATTTTTAAGGCGTATTTTCTGTCTATGTTCAGTCTTTTCGTGGTCTCAATTGCGGCGCCGTCAATACTTATATTCACTATATTGAAATCAGCCGAGGAGAGCATATTGCCATATAGACCCTCCACTTTGCTCCTCTTATGCCTTCTTTTGTCTTCTTTATGGTCAAACATTTTTAAACCTCAATTACTGCTGACAGTCCATTTTTAATTTCAGGTTTTATTTCAGGATAGGATAATCCCTGCATAGCCGACAACACTTTCAAAATCGCCGCTGACTTCCCCGGATGTCATGTATTTGATAAGACGCCCTGAGTCAGCGCCGAGTAACTTTGCGGCATGAATCATTACGGTCGCTGGAATATATCCGCACATTGATATCTTCTCTTTTCTGATAGTTTCATAAAAAGCCCCGGGGTTGATTTCGAGTATTTTACCGATCGCCATACTGTCGCGCTGTCTTGCTATTCTATCGGGCAGATAATGGCTCATATCCGAACTTGCCACTATCACCACGGAATAATCGACACTCTTAATGGCCTTTGCGATACCTTCGGCCAGTTCAATGCAATCATCGAAAGATGCAGTAAGCATGGTCATCGGGACAATTTTTACGTCTCTTGAAAAATAAGACAAAAAAGGCAACTGAACTTCCAGCGAATGTTCGAAAATATGGGCCTGCGAATCCTTTGTAACCAGGGGAGTGTTGATCGCAATTCTCCCGGCCAGCTTTCTGTCGATTTTAAAAGTACCTGTAGGAATTTCCCACTCACCCTCCCCCATCAAGGAAATCGGCGGCCCCAGTCCGGTATGGTTAGGTCCAAGCAGTAGAAAGGTTTCAGGGAATCTTATTGAGGAATATGTAGCTCCAGCCACAGCGCCCGAGTAAATCAGGCCGGCATGAGGACTGATGATGCCGATTGCGTCTTCTTTTACCGCCCTTATATCAACATATTGTTCAACCTGCTGAAACAACCTGGAACTATCATCGTAATAAAATTGTCCGGCAACAGCGGCAGATCGCTTCATCCGTCCCCCCTAAAATGTCTCTTGTGTATCGTAAATCTCCCTGTCTGAATAGTTTTCGAAGCTCGTACAATATGAAAGGAAAGACAAAGGGATGTCTCCTGTCGGACCATTTCTCTGTTTTGCTACAATAATCTCGGCCAATCCCTTATTTTTATCACTATCCTTGTTGTAAACTTCATCCCTGTAAAGAAAAATGATGACATCCGCATCCTGCTCTATCGCACCGGACTCCCTCAGGTCCGCCAGCGTCGGCCTTTTATTGCCGGTCCTGGTTTCAACCGATCTGTTGAGCTGACTCAGCGCAATAACGGGCACGCGAATCTCCTTTGCAAGTCCTTTCAGCGACCGTGATATCTCCGATATTTCCTGCTCGCGCCTCTCGGACTTTCCCCTTCCCCTCATCAGCTGAAGGTAATCCACAATAATCAGGCCAAGTCCATGTTCGACCTTGAGCCGCCTGGCTTTTGCCCTCATTTCCAGCACGTTCGTACCAGAGGAATCATCTATAAATATCGGCGCTTCCGCCAGATTAGCGGCGGCGGACGTGAGCTTGTGCCAGTCTTCCTTTACTATAAAGCCCTTTCTGATCTTGTTCGAATCAACTTTGGCTTCGGAGCAGAGCATCCTGAACATTAACTGTTCCTTGGCCATTTCAAGACTGAATATGGCCACGGGCTCTTTCTGATTGATGGCCACCTGCTGGGCGATATTCAGACTGAATGCGGTCTTGCCCATTGAAGGCCTGCCACCGATTATAATTAAATCACCACTCTGGAACCCTGTTGTAAGTTCATCCAGCTTTGTAAATCCGGAGGGTATCCCGGTAACGGTCTCTTTTCTGTCATAGAGCTGTTCAATCATCTGAAAACTGTCTTTTATTAAATCTTTCAGTTTTACAAACGAAACGTTTATTCTTTTATCTGATATATCAAAAATAGTCTTTTCCGCATAATCGATCATTTCTTCAACATCGAGTTCGCCTTCATAAACATTGCTCGCGATATCGGTCACGGAGTGAAGCAGTGACCTCATCAACGCCTTTTCTCTCACAATTTTGGAATGATACCTTATGTTGGCCGACGTTGGCACCAACGTAACAAGAGATACAAGATATTGAGTCCCGCCAACTGCTTCATACTGATTTTTTCTCTTCAGGCAGTCTATTAAGGTAATGATATCTATAGGCTCATTCTTCTCAAAAAGCTCGGTCATGGCGATAAAGATTTTCCTGTGCGAATCCTTATAAAAAGCTTCATAGCTAAGCAGCTCAAGGGCGGTTGTCAAAGCAATATTATCTATCAGGATTGCTCCTAATACAGACTGCTCCGCCTCTATATTCTGGGGCGGAAGTTTTTTGAGGGTTGAGTCAATTTCTTTCATTCTTGTACAACTTGCACTTTAACCTGTAACGGTATCTCCGCATGCATTTTAATATCCACGGAATAAACACCAAGTCTTTTTATCGGTTCTTCCAGGGAAATCTTCCTCCGGTCTATGTCAAAACCCTCGGCTTTCAGCGCCTCGGCTATATCCATACTGGTTACAGCACCGAAGAGCTTATCGTCCTCACCGGATTTAGCCTTTATTGTAAGCGTTATCGCTGACAATTTGTCGGCAAGGCTCTTGAACTGTTCCTTGATTTTGGCGGCCTTTTGAGCAATCATCTTCCTGTTATGTTCGAACTCTTTTATGTTCCTGGTATTTGCTTCAACAGCCATTTTTTGGGGAATCAGGTAATTCCTTGCGTATCCGTCGGAAACACTGACAATTTCTCCAATTGCGGCAAGATTTTTTACATCTTCCTTAAGAATCACTTTCATTAGAAACTACTCTCCTTAACAATTATTTTTCTTTAATTATACCATAATACAAAACCACAAAACACTATAAAAAGCAAAAGAATTGCCATGTGGATAACCTCAGAAAAGTATCTGCCGATGGGGAATTATCATTTAATCAACAACATTAATGTGGTTATTCAGTATTTCTCTTACATTTGCATAAATATTACTGAAAGAGACCTGCAAATGCAGGATAGCAGCACATATGAACAAAAAATAGCATGACTTTTAAAATTCACTGCAAGTTGACTCCTGAGTATACTATTTTTGTCATGCCCGAAGCCCCCCAATCGGAGTCGAGGGCAGGCTTCGGGTGTGACAAAAACAAAAAAAAGCAATTCATACACGGACGCTAATTAAAAATTTGACAAATTTATTTTTTATGGTATATTGTTAATTAATTGCTAAATTAATTAATTTGATACTTATAAGGAGACTAAAATGTCAGAAGAGAAGAAAAAAAAGAAGATGGCGATAATCGCCAGTAAGGGTACGCTGGACATGGCTTATCCGCCTTTGATACTTGGATCGACCGCTGCGGCGATGGATACCGAGGTGCGGATATTCTTTACGCTTTACGGCATTGATATAATCAACAAAAAGAAAAACCATTCATTACAGGTGGCGCCGATAGGCAATCCCGCGATGCCTTCGCCGATACCAATTCCTAATATCCTCGGCATGTTGCCCGGGATGACTCCCATGGCCACATCCATGATGAAGGGCATGATAAAGAAGATAAACTGGCCCACGATCCCCGAATTGATACAGGCATGCCTTGAGATGGATGTCAAGCTTATCGCGTGCTCTCCCACTTTGGAGATGACCGGTGTCAAAAAAGAAGACCTGGAAGAAGGCGTACTAGTGGCCGGAGCCGCTGAATTCCTGGATTTTGCACTTGACGCGAACATGAGCCTTTTTGTATAAATTTGTATAAAAAAATCAGGCTGGCGGTTACACAAGCTTAACCGGCGTCGAGCAGAACAGTTTCATGCAATATCAATAAACGAGGAGGTATTTTTTTCTTAAGTCCAAATTTAAACTTCAGTAGGTATTGAATGAAAAAAATTTTTCAGCTGACATTAATTTCGTTGTTTATGTTTAGTTTTACCGGTGTTTCATCAGCCACAAATGGCGACCAGCTCATCGGTATAGGGCCTGTTTCCAGAGCAATGGGCGGCGTTGGAATCGCCGCTCCGCAGGATGCTATCAGCGCTGTTTTTGCGAATCCCGCAGCAATGTGTTTCGGGTCTTATTGTCCCGGTTCGCAATTTATTTTTGCCGGCACGGTTTTTATGCCTAACACACGCACACGTGTAACGGCTGACGCGGCAGGGTTAGACACCGGCTGGCAAGACAGTGAGTCAGACATGTATTTAATCCCGGCAATAGGTATATCCACACCTATCTACCGGCAGTTTCGTTTCGGACTAGCGGCATACGGCGTTTCAGGTCTCGGAGTGGATTACCGCGACAAGTTTGACCTGAATCCCATGACACCGGAAATTGATGATGTTTATACCAATCTTCAGGTTATGAAATTCGCATCGAGTCTGTCTTATTTGATCAATCCGAACTTTTCGGTCGGCGCCGCATTGCATGCAAATTACGGCGCGCTTGATCTTCAAGCCGGAACTTCAACCGGATTCAGTGTGGGTGCGCAATTAGGAGCGCTTTATAAAAGCGGCCCGATTTCCGTCGGTGTAGTGTACGTCACTCCCCAGAAAATCAACCACGAAAATGTGGCCGATTTCGACGAAGACGGTAGCGCCGACGACCTTGAGCTGGAGAGCCCTCAGTCCATTGGTTTCGGAGTCGCATATGAGGCGATACCGGGCGTCCTCTTGGTCGAAACAGACGCGAAGTGGTTAAATTGGGCCGACGCCGACGGGTATAAGGATTTTGACTGGACCAATCAATGGGTCTACGCGATCGGAGTTCAGTATAAACCTGTTCCAGCGCTTGCGCTGCGCGCCGGTTTTAATTATGGAAAAAACCCTGTTGAAGATCACGATGGCTGGGATGGCACCACATTCGAGTCAGTGCAGGGAAAACAGGTATCACGCTTCAACTATGAAGTCCTTAGAATCGCTGGATTCCCGGCTATAGTCGAAAAACATCTTACAGCCGGTATCGGTTATAAAGTATCACAGAATGTCCTGATCAACCTGGGCTACATGCATGCATTTAAAAACACCATAAAAGAAGACGGTACTTACTTTGGCATGCCCGCATCAGTATCCGCCAGTCTGAAGGAAAACAGTATTGATTTCGGAATCACCTGGACATTTTAACAGACTATTTGCGGGGGAGGTATACCTCCCCCTTTTTTTTGATTATCCATCATGCCGCCGGTTTCAATCGAAAACCAAAACTACCCCTTCACGCCCATCCGTATATGCCAGGGGAATACCCTTGACATGGACCTTGCTGTTACTTTTATTCATTGATATGTTTCCGTCAAATACCCTCTTATCTCTTATTGCATGAATTATGTTATCCATATGTTCAGGCAGCAGTTCCTTACCGCTTTTTCCTAAAATAATTCCGTCAATACCATTAAAGAGTTCCATGCATTTTTTGTTACACATGTCTATCACTCCATCAGGGTCAATAGCGATAATGGCGACCGGCAAGGATTCAAGAATATTTTGACTAAAAATCAACTTATTGACCTGTGATATTAATCCTGAAGTCCTCTCCTCTACAAATTTTTCGAAATTTGCCTTAAGAGAAGAAAGCTTCTCGCTCGCCGTCTGAAGTTCCAATGTAATAAGCCTGTTCTTTACATTCAGGAAATACAGATCAATGGCATTGGAAACCGTTATCTTAAGTTCATCGTCATTCCATGGTTTAGGCACAAACTTGTATATCTGTCCCTCATTTATAGCGGAAATAACCGCTGCCATGTCCGAAAATCCCGAAAGCACGATCCTGACCGTTTCAGGCCAATATCTGCATACCTCCTTGAGAAAATCCACCCCATTCATCCCGGGCATTCTATAGTCGGATATCACAATCTGGACTGGCGTGACATTACGCATAATCCCGAGTCCTTCTTCTCCCGATGCCGCATCGAGGATTTCATAATCGTCATCGATAAAAAGCCTTTTCAATGCCCGGAGAACATTTCTTTCATCATCCACACAGAGGATTCTTATCTTTTCTTCCATAATAGTCATTACTGAACAATCGGGATGCTTAACGTAAATGTTGTGCCTTCGCCCGCCTTGCTGTCGACATTTATATGTCCATTATGTTTCTTTATAATGTCGTATGCGATACTTAAACCAAGCCCTGTACCCTTGCCTACCTCCTTGGTTGTAAAAAACGGCTCGAATATCCTGTTTTTTACATCATCGGGAATCCCGCTTCCTGTATCGGAAATAGATACGAATATCGACCCGTCCGAACTCCACGTCTTCACGGCAATCTCGCCGTTTTTTTCGATAGCGTGCGCGGCATTAATCAGCAAATTCATAAATATCTGATTAATCTGACCCTGATTGCATTTAGTCATCGGGATATCGCCGTAGTCTTTTATTAGAACCGCCTTGTACTTCAGCTCATTCCATACTATATTGATCGTGCTGTCCAGACCCGCGTTAATATCGGCCAGATTATCCTCTTTCTCATTGATCCTGGAGAAGCTTTTCATGTCCTGTACGATCTTATTTACCCGCTCGGCGCCATCAAGAGATTCCTTTATAAGGTCTTTGATGTCCAAAATGATGTAATCAACCTTTAACTGGTTGCGTCTTTCAGCAAGCTCTTCCATTACCGCCTTTTGCGGATGAAGACGCATTATAGTCTCTGACTGGACCCCGATAAACTCCGTAATTTTTGAAAGATATCTGTCGAGGGACCCCAGGTTGCTCGATATAAAACCGATAGGATTGTTAATCTCGTGAGCTATGCCAGCGGCAAGCTGTCCTATGGATGCCATCTTCTCCTGCTGTAAAATCTGGGACTGCATTGACTTGAGTGCGGTATACGTCGTCTCCAGCTCATCGTTCTTTTTCTTGAGTTCCAGCGTAATTTTTTTCATCTCCGTGGAATCATGGATAATTACTACATCTCCTGAAATCTCGGCCTCATGGATAATATTAAAGGGATATGAATTTATTATGAACCATTTACCGGAAGGTTCGTGATAGATTTCAGCTCCTTTATTCTGCAGTGCGCCCGGTTTCATCCTGTTGTTAAACAGTAACTCCCCCCAGTCGCAACCCAGAATCTCCGCATATCTTTTACCTATAAATTCCTTTAACGCCTTGTTGCATCTTTTGATTTTGCCCTGATTATCGACCAGTGCAACCATAACACCGGCGCAATCCATCGTCCTTTCCCATTCATCCTTTATTGCCTTTACCTTCCGGAAAATTCTGCTCAGCTCTTCATAGTTTTCAGACAGAACCTCATTTCTCTCTAAAAGTCCCTTTTTTTCGAGTGCCCGGCGCGTAATATCATAAATACAATACACGGAGTAATTTTTCCCATCTATCCGTGCGATCGACGTCGAAATCTCGCTGTAGAATTCCGTGCCGTCCTTCTTCCTTCCCTTCCTTTCGATGTATGCGCAAGGCGATCCGGAGCTGTCCGGCGACTGGGATCCTACGGGTAATTCCGGATTGTCGTCAATTCCGGATATAATAATTTCCGGACCCGTTCCCAAAATTTCTTCTTTGCCGTATCCGGATATCCCTAAGACAGCCTGGTTACAGAAAATGATTACGCCATCGGAGTCTGTTACGATAATGCCGTAAGGGAAAGTCTCCAGCACATTCGTAAAACAGTCCATAGTAATCTCAGAGGCGTATTTATTCCTATCCATTCATGGCACTTAAATCAGAGTGATTCCCTGCGGCAAGCCGGGGTTTCACCTGATTTTTGCATAATAATTGGTTTGTTTATTGCCACCCCACCCATTCAGACAACAAAGATGTATGCCCTGATATAAAGCCTCACACTTCCGGAAGACAGCCTCATATCCTTCACTACCTAAAAAATATTATATATCAGAATTTACAAATAAAATAGATAAAAAATTCATTTCGAATAAAAAAAATTTTCCGGACCAGTTTCAGCGACTGCATTGCAAATACGCTCCCGTCGGAAAAAACCGCTGCCGTCGTTATTTTTGGCCCTTTCAGGTCACAACTAACACAGCGTGACAAGCATACTTGCTAGCAAATATCAAATATTGTCGGCTATTTCAGATAATCTTCCGTGTAAAGGCTCAACTCGATCATCCGCTCAAGGAGCTGGTCCGACGGCAGACCCGGGAAGTTGCGATATACAAGTTCCTTTGAGAAAAGTCGACAGATATAACGGAGCTTTCGGGTCCTGTTTTTTGATGCATAGACAAAATCCCTGTGGCCATTATTTATAATTATGACGTTCTGCTTCTCATCATATTGAGACCGCCACAGCTCTCCCGGGGCGCGCCTGAATGTATACCCCGGCATTCCTTTCCTCGAAACACTACTCTCGTCATGTTTCGGCATAATTGTATCGGTCACGGTTATCAATCCTTCAGCTGTGCAGGCATTCTCTCCCTGCCGTACGGTAACCGATAAGGTGGTCAGCCCGGGTTCTTCGGAAGCCCTTAATATGACGATCTCACTGGAAGGGTTCTCTAGCGAGCCAGCCCCTTCTTGAATTATCCAGTTAAAGTTCAAATCTTCTTCTATAAGTCTCCGCCTCTGGTCACGGGGAATGGCGCGGATATTTTTTGTCGTTCCTACAGGGACAACTGCTGACGCCGGTGACATTCTGACACTGTAAAGAGGTCCCGCAAATTCAAAAAATTCCTTCTGCGCCTTCCCTTCTTCTCCAGAAGAAGCTTCCATTGTTCCAATGTTATTTTCACTTAAGACAGGCGTATGTTCATCTGGTGGATATCCGGTTTTGGCCCTCCCTCCAAGGTGAATATCAAACCAGTCATACTCATCCTGTGGAAGTGAAAGAATCGCTTCTTTCAGGGCATTCTGGACGGATTTGAGCACCTTTCGGCTTGCTCTTTCCTCTTCGGCCTTGCGCTGCTCGGTGATAATTTCAGAAAGCCTTTTCTCAAGGGGAGTAATCAGAGAACTGAATTCAGCGAAGTAATTGTCATGGATAATCCCGCTCCTCGTACCCGGAGTAAGGCTCAGGAAAGGAACGTCGATTATACCTTCGAGCCAGCCTGATGTCCATGGTTCACTCCTGAACCTGTCGAGATCAGTAATTGAATTCAGCACCCTCGTGCCGGAGCGGTATAGGCCGACCCGGTTCTCACTGCTTGCTTCGTTGATGTAGAGTTCCGTATATATCTCCCCCAGCGCTGAAGATAGTGAAGGAAGGCGGTGCAACAATCGACCGGCGAACTCCCTCGGCTCAACCAGCATCTCCTTGCGCGCAGACCTGTCGGTTATCCTTATCCTGATTTCTGATCTTCGTATACGGTCCCTCAGTTCTGAAGCAAGGTATCGCTGTATCTTCTCTCCGCTGATGTGTCTGACGCCGGGAAGCAGTGGCGAAATGGACAATTCCGTGCCCTTGACCGGCACCAGAATACGCTTCTGGTTGATCGTATATCCAGGCTCCCCCTTGACCATCCGCATCTGATAAGTCCTGCCATCCCCCCCTGATGATACAAGGCTGAGATTCTCCCCTACAGTCCAGAAACTGAGCAACCCGATACCAAATTCACCCTGCATCCCCTTGGCACCGTCTTTCTTTAACTGCTTTTTAATGGAGTCACAAATATGTGTAGCTACATACTTGAAATTCGGTATTCCGTTTTAATCCCGCCGGATACCTTCGCCGTCGTCAACGATCTTAATATAATGGTCCCCTTTCTCCTTACCACGTACAATCGATATGTTCCCGGCACCGGCGTCAATACTGTTCTCAACGAATTCAGCAATTGCCTTTAATGGGTTGCTCTGAGAAAGGGCGATTATTGTAATGGCATTCCAGTTGTCGCCAATACGGAGCCTGCCGCTGTCAAATGCGCCGGGTTTCTGCTGTTTTCTGACTGTCTTCTTTTTATTCATGCCTGTCAACTATCCTGTCAAGAGTAAGTTCAGTTCAAAAGGATTGAACATAATTATAAAATTCTATTCATCCTTACGCAAGCATAATTTTTCAGTTAATATGGCAGAAAGAGATAGAAATGCCCGAATCTAACGGTTAAAATACTGAACATGCCAATACAATAACCAAAGAATGGGGTATTATTATAGCTTATGGGATGACTGTGATTATAAATCATAAATTATTTATTGATTTTTTTTTTGAATTCTGATACTGTCATTTTAAAAATTAAATTCGTCTACTATATAGGTGCGCATAAGTAACCAGACAATGAGCACCTAAAAAAAAGGTTTCATCAATCCCAGGATTTCCTCAGGGTGTTGCTGGATATCAGCGAAGGTACTGAACAAACTCCGGCACAATTCTTCAGGGGTGTCGAAAT
>JAJRYC010000092.1 GCA_024275975.1 Nitrospirota bacterium
GTTAACCTTGAACGTTGAACCTTGAACATCTTTTATCCTTTGTTCTTGTCAGTGTTTTTCATCCTTAACGCTTAACGCTATGCTCTTTTATCCGTTAACCTTGAACGTTGAACCTTGAACATCTTTTATCCTTTGTTCTTGGCAGTGTCTTTTATCCTTAACGCTTAACGCTTTGCTCTTTTATCCGTTAACGTTGAACCTTGAACGTTGAACCTTGAACATCTTTTATCCTTTGTTCTTGGCAGTGTCTTTTATCCTTAACGCTTAACGCTTTGCGCTATGCTCTCTGCGCTATGCTTTTTGTCTCTGCCGGTGTGATATTATAAATATATGCGAAGAATAGGGCTACACGTATCCATAACGGGAGGTATTCACAGAAGTATTGAACGGGCAAGTCTGGCCGGATGTAATACTATGCAGATATTTTCCCACAATCCGAGGGGCTGGCACCTGAGCAAGAGAGACCCGGAAGAGTTCAGGTCGTTTAGTGAGAACAGAAAAAAATACGGCATTTCACCTGTCTTCGTACATGCGTCCTATCTGATTAATCTGGCTTCCGCGGACGTGACCCTCGGAAGAAAATCGGTGGATATGGTGGTCAACGAACTGAATATCGCCGATAGTTTGGGCGCTGAATATGTTGTATTGCATACAGGAAGCGCTTAAGGGGAAGACCCCGGAACCGCCAGAGTAAGGGCGGCGGAATGCCTGAAGGAGATTTCAGTCTCTGGCAGGTGGAAGACCGGTCTTTTACTCGAAAATACAGCCGGAGAGAAGGGTGATATTACATCAAAAATAGAAGATCTCACAGGGATAATAGATAAAGTTCCGGACGGGCTTATATCTGGGATATGCATTGATACGTGCCACGCGTTCTCAGCCGGATATGACCTGAGAGG
This sequence comes from Nitrospirota bacterium, assembly GCA_024275975.1. Lineage (GTDB taxonomy): Bacteria > Nitrospirota > Thermodesulfovibrionia > Thermodesulfovibrionales > UBA6898 > JAJRYC01. The sequence goes on from JAJRYC010000092.1 coordinate 900, forward strand.
TGACGGCCTGTATTTATTGTTGGGTGAGATCGAAGAATATATCGGTTTTGAGAATGTAAGACTCCTGCATCTGAATGACAGCAAGGGAGGTCTGGGCTCTGGCATCGACAGACATGAGAATATAGGACAAGGGAAGATAGGACTGGAAGGTTTTAAGCGATTGTTGAATCACACTGTTTTCTCTGACATTCCTGTAATCCTTGAGACTCCCAGGAAGTTGGAAGATGATGATCTTAGAAATTTAAAGATTGTGAGAAATTTGATTAAGCAATAAAGCCCCTATTATTCCATGAATAGCTAGCGACCGCGCTGAAAAGGCCTTAAAACTGCATGAACCGCAGAGGATCGCTATTTTTTCCAGAACTGGGGCACAAACAGTATCAACACTGTATATATCTCTAGCCTGCCTGTGAGCATACAAAAGACCAGGATCCACTTTCCGATGAAAGGGATAGCTGCGTAATTTTCCGCCGGACCCGCGCTGCCAAGGGCCGGCCCGACATTACACATGGCTGAAATCACGGTCGTAGCCGAGGTGATAACATCCGTGCCGGTAGCGGCCATGCCGAGAGTGGCGATAACAAATACGAATATAAAAAGAAACATAAATCCCCATATGCTGCCCAGGATCTCTTTCGAGAGAAGTTTTCCATCGAGCTTGACTGTCGTTACGGCGCGCGGATGTATTAATTGATACATCTCCCTGTATCCCTGTTTCAATATCAGGAGGATCCTCACCTGTTTTAAGCCACCGCCTGTTGATCCGATCATACCGCCGAAAAACATCAATATTATGAGCAATATCTGGGCGAAGGATGACCAGTTTTCAAAATTAGCGGTAGCAAATCCAGTCGTTGTCATGATGGATGTAACCTGGAAGAAGGCATATCTGATGGAATCCAGAAGGGAATTATAGGATGATCGCCATATACTGAGGGTTATCATTATTGTTGCGAGTGCGGTAATTGTCATATAGAATTTAAATTCAGTGCTTTTCCATAATCTCGATATCCTACCCCTGAAAACGTAGAAATAAAGTGTATAATTGATTCCAGCCAGAAGCATGAATATACTTGTAGTGACTTCAATCAGCGGGCTCTGAAAGGCGGAAATACTGGCGTCTTTTGTACTGAAGCCGCCTGTTGCCATGGTGGTAAAGGCATGGCATATGGCATTGTACAGGTCCATTCCTTCCGCCAGAAAGCAAGCGGCGGCAACGGATGTAAATCCGATATAAATAAGCCACAGTGCCTTGGCTGTATCGACGATCCTTGGTTTGAGTTTATCGACGCTGATCTCGGGCACCTCCGCCTTAAAAAGCTGCATTCCGCCGGTCCCCAACATCGGAAGTATCGCCAGGGCGAATAAGATTATACCCATTCCGCCGATCCATTGAGTGAGGCTTCTCCAGAACAGAATTCCCATCGGCACGGACTCGATATCATTCAGTACAGAGGAACCCGTTGTTGTAAATCCGGCCATGGATTCAAAATAGGCGTCGGTAAAAGAATGGAATGTTCCTGAAAGTAAATAAGGAAGGGTCCCAAAGAGAGCTACGATCAGCCAGCTGAATGACACCACGATGAATGCGTCCCTGTGCCTCAGTTCTTCTTTTTTATATTTCCCTGTCAGGTAATAAAGTGTCACGCCCGAGAGGAAAGTAATGAGACACGATATCAGAATGGGGATTATATCGGATTGATCGTACACAAAAGATACGACAATGGGCATAAGCATAAACGCCGATATAAACATAAGGACGATTCCTATAATATGAACTGTTAATTTAAAATTCATTCGATTTCAATGTCCCGGTTGTCGGGAATCAGCGACATAACTTCCTGAATGCTATCCTATCAGGATTTTTTCAATCTTTTTTATTGATTCCCTGAGTGTGAAGATAATCAGTTTGTCATCCACCTCAATTGTATCATCACCCGAAGGGATGATTATCTTATCACCCCTTATAATGGTTCCGATAAGGGCCGCCTTTGGAAGGTTTGCGGCTTTTAAGGACTTTCCGGCAAGTTGTGATGTCTTTCCGACCCTCGCTTCAATCACCTCGACATTGCCTTTGGCTATGGTGGTCAATGCGAGAATATCACCGCGTCTGACATATCGTAGAATGGAACTGGCCGTTATCAGTCTCGGGCTTAAAACAGCCTGTAGGCCGAGGCTGTGCGCAAGAGGTATGTAATCCATCCTGTTCACGATCGCGATAGTTTTTTGAACACCCAATTTTTTCGCCAGCAGTGACGCCATGATGTTAAGCTCCTCGTTATTCGATACGGCAACAAAGATATCCATATCACTGATATATTCTTCAACAAGCAGTTGCTGGTCAGCGCCGTCGCCATGAAGAACCAGGGCCTTTTTCAGTTTACGGCTGAGAAATTTGCACCTTTCAGTGTCTTTTTCTATGATTTTCACATCCGTCTTCAGCTCCATGGCGGAGGCGATATAATAGCCGATCCTTCCACCACCCAGCAGCATAATTCTTTTTGGCGGCTTTGCGGATATACCAAGGAGCGCCAGCGCGTCGGCAACCTCCCATTTTTTGACCGGGAAGTAGATAATGTCATCTTTATTTATTATGTCATCGCCTGAAGGAATTATAGTCCTGTCACCCTTGTCTATTATGCCCAGAAGAAACTTTTTAGTGAGTGAGGAGCCGAGTTCCTTCATGGTCTTTCCGGTGATAGGGGTGTCCTCCTGGACCTTGAACCCGATCATTTTTATAAGCCCGCCTTCAAAATCCTCGACATCAGTTGCGAATGGTATTTAGAGGAGTCTGATTACTGCCTTCGCCACTTCCAGCTCGGGGTTAATGGCCGGGTTTATAGCGAGATTACCCTTGCTGAGCAGTTTTTCATTATGAAAATATTCAGGGTTTCTGATTCTTGCGATCTTACGCGGGATATTAAACATCGCTTTTGCAAGGAGACACGCTATCATATTGGTCTCGTCGCTGTTGGTAACGGCAA
>JAJRYC010000093.1 GCA_024275975.1 Nitrospirota bacterium
AGATTTTCTAACAGATGACGCAGGTAGCTGCAAGGCTCCAGATTGTTTGCCTTGGCAGTCTCAATCAGGCTGTAGATAGCGGCACTTGCTTTAGCACCACGGGGATGGCCCGAGAAGAGCCAGTTCTTTCGACCTACCACAAAGGGCCTTATCGCGTTTTCTGCAAGGTTGTTGTCAGGACGAAGTATCCCGTTATCAAGATACCGCACCAGACTCTTCCACCGTTTCAGTGTATAATCCATAGCCTTGCCAAGTAGTCCCTTGGGCGGTGTAAATGGCATTCGATTGTCCAGCCAGCTCTTAAACTCTTTGGTAACCGGCAATGCCTTCTCCTGCCTGAGTTCATATATCTGCTCCGGCATCATTTCAGCAGTTGCCGCTTCCGACTCTATTTGGTAGAGCTTCCGTATATAATTCAATGCCACATCAGCGCTGCCCGCCTTACCATTGCTCATAGCACGCTTTACATCCATGAACTTGCGCCTGGCATGAGCCCAGCACCCTATATGAACAATATCCTTGCTTCCCTCAATGAAGTTATAACCCGAATACCCGTCTGTCTGTACATAGCCACTATAGCCGGATAGAAATCCTTTTGCTACATCTCCGGCCCGTGTCGGGTGATACTCATAAATCACTCCTGGTTTTTCTCGTGCCCCTCCAAAAAATACCCACATATATGATTTACTTGTATTTTCCCGGTCCGGCTCTTTCATCACCTGCACCGTTGTTTCATCTGCGTTTACCACAGGGCCGGATAATATCTCCTGGTGCAGTAATATTATCAATGGTTTGAATCTGTTACCGATCTGTATGGCCCAGTTGGACATTGTTGCACGGGAAAGTTCAACCCCTATCCGGGCAAACTGCGTCTCCTGCCGGTAAAAAGGAAGCGCATCTGCAAATTTCGATATCAGTATATGTGACAGAAGCCCCGGTGTGGCTATGCCCTGCGGTATTATCTGCGCCGGAAGCGGGGCTGTCTTTACCGCTCCTTCTTCACTTTCCACTCCTTCACAGCTTTTGCATGCATATTTGTAACGTATATGTCGTATCACCTTGACCTTGGCAGGTACTATATCCAGCTTCTCCGAAACCTCTTCGCCTATACGGCTAAGCTCACTGCCGCAGCTGCATTGCTTCTCCTCTTCACTCAGATCATGGATTATCTCTTCCCGCGGTAGGTCCTTTGGCAGTGGTTTGCGCCCCGTTTTACGTTTATGGGCAGGGATCGTTATCTCTTTTTCGGCTGTTGCTTCCTCTAAAACCCCTGTCACCTCGGCTTCGTCAAACAGTGTGGGCTGCTCTGTAGTGTCTACTCTGTTTTTCTCTGTTTTGCGACCGTAAAGCAGATCCCTCAGTAATCGTATCTGCTCCTGCAATATGCTTACTTCCTAGTTGAAATCTGATATTATTTCCTTCAGAATCTCGGGATTATCGGGGAGTTTTTTAACCTCTGTGAGCATGTGGTTCTTATAGCATAACCACTTGTTTTATAGGCATTTTAAATACATATAACCGAATCAGTTTTCTAAATATTTACCCCTCAATTTACGCTTCGGTATGTCAGTCTGCCATGACCCTGCATATTACTGATATCCAACCCCTCCAGTAGCCACTTTAACTGCCTATGCTCCAGTTCCATAACTTCAACTCCTGACTCCGGCCAGATAAACCTGTGCTTCTCCAGACGCTTCTGCCACAGACAAAATCCATTGTTGTCCCAGTACAGTATCTTTATCATATTGCGCCGCCTGTTTGAAAAGACAAATATCTGTCCAGATAAAGGATCAAGCTCCATACGGCTTTCTACCAGGATCGATAATCCGTTTATCGCTTTGCGCATATCTGTATTGCCAACAGCTATATATACTTTCAAATCAGGCGCAGGTATCAGCATGTTAACTCCCTTATTGTCCGGAGTACATCTGCCAGCGCTGCCGGGTTGAAGCCTTCTTTGATTTCAATGCGGTATCCGTCTTTTAGCAGGACAAGCTCTGCTGAGTTCCCTGCATTAATTTGTTTTTCAGGCTTTACCTGCACAGCCACAAAAGATATCGATGATCTCTGACTCAATCTCATCTTCCAGTATGTGAATGATTGTGTGCTCAGCTTGTTCTGTCGGCAGTATTGGACCTGACTGATCCCGCTTTTTCTCCACTCATTTATGTGCCGCTTCCAGAATATTTGCTTTGCTTGCTGTTCCTCTTTTACTGATGTCTTTGCCATGACTTGCCTCCTTTGAATTCTTTCGGCTTATCATGACATGCATTCAGCCCTTATGGGTAGATGGGGTTTATTTGACTGTAGAAGGGAATTTGCCAGATCGAATAGCAAGAGACAGAGATAGCCTGGTAGTTATAGTGCCTTAAAAGGCTTCTACGGGGAGCAACCATTAATATTAATTAAACTATGATTGCTCCCTTTTAAACCAGTGGGGGTAAAAATGAAGGCTAAAGTCATCATATTTTCATTGTTTTTATTAGTAATAGTTTTTGGTATTGCCTATGGAGTAAAAGTATTAACACCATCAAACCCTCATCCTCAAAGTAATACTCCGCTGCAAAACAGTGGTGCCCCTGTCTGGCCCATGCCAGCACTAGAAGAAAAACCGCAAGATACTCTTGTTCCTATGGAAAAGGAGACAGTGACTCCATTAGTTGACCGAATTGCCGAGTGGAAAACTTACAGGAATAAAAAATATGGGTATCAAGTAAAATATCCAAAAGGCTGGGAAATAATAGAAGCAAAACCAAGGGTAGGGTATAAAACCGAAGAGGCTATGAACATTCTTTATGATGGACAGGTGCAGAAGGTAACATTTTTAGAAAAAAAATATGTAAATTGGCGGGGAGAATTCCAGATAGGAATTATATCAAATCCAGATAAGTTAAGTCTTGAGCAATATATTAATAAAAGTGACTATGCCGATGTATCAGGAGGTAGTTTAATCCGCGGAATATCTGACACAACCGTAAGTGGAAAGCCAGCAAAAAGACTCTCAATCTTTGCATTTGACCACGAAGGAATAGAAATCATCATGCTTTATAAAGGATATATTTACTACATCAGTTTCACAGATAATCCAAGTGATGCTGAAGAAGAGAGACATCAACAGATTTACCAGCAAATACTGTCAACTTTTAGGTTTTAAAATGAAGGCTAACGTCATCAAACAAAACAATGAAACTGGGGGAATATAGGGTGGCTCCCAAAGCCTTTTTTAACGGTGGCCGACATTGGCACTGTCTTTATGTCATTAATAGTTCAGTTAATAATGTCTTTATTATCATTTTATTTTTACTGCTTCAGAATTATGTTCGCTAAGGAATTCATCTAATTCATTAGGAGACCAAGGGACATAAATTAAATCAGTAGCACGTGAATCATGCAATGGTTTGTTCAAATATTTTGTTGAAGCATGAGTCGCTATAATAATTCCTCGCTTAAATTTAGATTTTTTTTCGGTGATAACAAAAATATTTAATTCTTCATAATTTATAGTGCCATCTGTCTTTTGAAGTGTTTTGACCGCGCCCTCTCCAATCGTGTCACTGACCACACCATCTAAATTACCCTTGCCATGCACAGCAATAGCAATTTGCTTAATATTCTTTTCACGAGCTAGAGCAATTGATTGAGCAGGGGCCAGTTGAAATTGTAGTGTGATAATGCATGACTCTCCTCTATTTTTAGTTTCATAACCAGTTAGTATATAGATTTCTGTATGATACCAAAATCATCATAAAAAAAGTCCAAATATAAAAGTCAACGGGTAGACTGGGGCAACAGACTTTTCTTAATTTCTATGTGCTTGCTATGTTTAAGTAGTTGTATATCCTCTTTCCGCTTACAATTTATGAGTCGGTGTTTGCCAACAACGCTCTCCGATTTATTTTAGTCAATCTTAGGCAAACCTTGCTCTTCGGCACGCACTCCCTTCGGTGGGTTGCAAGAGGAGATGAACAGGGATCTTTCGGCTCCTACCCGATGGTCTCGGGCGGCTGAAAGCGAGCAGAGAAAGGGCACACTTGAAAAAGTGCTGAAGCGATTAAATGCACAAAACCAGCCTGACTCCACAGAGCTTTCTGCGTTTTTGATAAAACATCAATATTTGTCACAATGAAAGATCAGGCCCCACTCATAACCTTAAGATGAGACAAGGGCAGCGGGTGACGGAGACGGTAGTCTTCACCGTAAAGACGAAATATGCCAGCCACTTTCCCGCTTCGGTCTTTCGGCAGAACTCTTTTCTGCCATGGAAGCACCGCATGCCGGGGTGGTGTGGAGAGCGGGGGCGAAAAACCCCCGCTTATCCGATTCGTCAACTATATGATTATTGCATTACGCTGCTTCTAACATGAATCAAGTTCTTAGACGATGTGGAACAGATCGCCTTCGTAGTCACATACGCCGCTTTAGTTAGTCGGTGTTGTACTCTTTCAGACAGTAGTAACACCCGTTGTAACCGTGCTTTATAGCGCGCTCCACAGTCTTGTATGCCGTGCGATGTTTTGCCGAGATCTTGCTGGCCCAAAGACATCCCGGGATGTGAACCTCAAGTGAATGGCGATTAGCCATAAACGGGTGCTCGCCCACTGCAAGCATTCGGGTGATGCGGCCCATCTCTTTGCCGTCCACGACCTGCGAGACACTAATCCGGTAAGCGCCTTCCACGGCACCTTCCGGAACCGTCACTTCGATCGTGGCCTGGGTATCGTCGCTTGGATTAAGCGCCATTCCGCGCAAGCAGGCTTCGTTGCCGCTTTCGACTCGCAACTTCTGATACATGGTCGTCTGCTCATCCAGTGCCATGTGTTCTTTGGTCGCACCTTCCGACAAGCGGCGAAGGATGCGTAAGCGGACATCGAAATCGGCAGGCAACTCGGTCAGATTCACCATGAGGTCAGCCGCCATGTGTTTACGCGGCCAGCCTTGTATGTGAAACGCCATGTTCGTGACGGAGTTCTTGAACACGTCTTCTACATTGAAGTTCTTCCAAGTGGCGTTGTTGCTTTCTCTTATGAAGGCATAGAACTGATTCACCGTCTGAATAGCGGTGTGATCCGGAGCCGGATCGTTTCCGCTGTCTGTTAGTCCAACGAAACAATAATGGCCCTTACCCGGGATATCTGCCTTGTTCCACTTCAACGGGCCAGCAACGATCATCTCTCCCGGTGGCACATCAGGAATGGGAACTTGGCCGATCAGGTTCCACGATGCTGGTGTCGGCAACACCGACGGCTGAGACCAAAAAATGGTGGCAGTGCCAGCCGTGACTTGAGAACCGCGATTCTGTACACGTAGGTAGATGAAGTTGTCCTGGCCAGCTTCAACGTTCTCTCCCAGTATGTCGCTATCTTGAGCTGCGGAACTCAACAAAATAGAATCCGGATCGAGCAACTCTTGATTAAAGACTATGATGTCCGGACTGGCGCAAATCCCGCCGCCTATCAGTGGCTCTCGTCCATGGTCCTGTAGATTGTCTCTTAAAAAGAGATCGTGATTCGGCAGTCCGAAAAAAATAAATTCATCCACACCAGCGGGGTGTTCAGATGATTGCGGCGTATCACCCACATCATGCACCGCGTTAGCGTAAACATAAATTTCGGCCGAAGATAGACGCCCATCGTTATTTGTATCGACTGCCTGCGTAAGCGCGCCTCCATTAGGATACTGTCCAGCAAGAGCTGCAATCCAATCCTCAGCAAAGGGGTCGAAGTTGGCGCCGCCGAGGGAGTAGTCGCCAGCCGCCACGGCGGTTACAACGTGTGTCCAGATGGCTGGGCTGTTATTGATAATCGGGTTAATGAAGCCACCTGATCGGCACTGTTCCATCATGACCATCAGCACTTCAAAGGCCGGTAAGCCGCCCAAATCGGAAATGAAGTCGTTGACGAAGTATGCCGCCCAGTCGTTCGCCGCATCCTGTGCGCAGAGGCAGAAGTCCGCCACGCCATCGCCGGGACCAGCGCCGTGATTATTGGTGTGGATAAGAAGTAAGTCCTCTGGCTGGATCTGAGCGGCTATCGCCGTTATGGCATTCTGAAATCCCGCTCGGGTGCCCGGTTCATTCACGACGATGCGATACGCGGTATTATCACCCGGCCAATTCCCGATGGGATTCGGGGCACCGTCGTAGTTGATCGTACCGTCGTGGTTGACCGCTTGGATGTTCGCTGGTGCGAAGTTGTAAATATCGATGAGCGTTCGGTAAAGAAACTCCAGATCGTTCAAATGCCGGTTATCGGAGTCTCCGGAGAATAATATCGCGTAACGTTGTCCCGGGTGATTGGCAAGCGCGTTTACTGGTGGTGCCGTGCCGCTAGCAATGGACCTTCCCGAACGAACGGAATCACGGAGCTTGACTGGCGTGTGGAAGTGCTCAACTGGTGAGGAGCCCCGTTTAATCTGGATGGGCGGAAACGAGGCATCGATCTGATCGTAGAGTTTTCCAGTAGCGGCATCATGCAGGTATATTCGACATGGATGTGCCCAGTTACGCTCTGGCGCCAAGTCGGCAAGGACAACGGCCGTATCACGCTCCAAAGTCCTATCGACACCCAGTACGCGCAGTCGATCATTCTTAGGCAACACTTCGTCAAGCAAAGACAGGTTGATTTTGTCTTTCTTCGCAGCAATTTCGGATCGCGCTATCACAGCACTGCGGATTTGATTCTTGATTTCTTGTTTCAGTTTCATAAGTTCTCTCCTTGCTTTCAATCAGACTTTTGTTGTGACGACTCGAAACCCACCTGTCCGAATCGCATGATCATTTGGAACTGCTGGGGAAAACCCCGCCCCCTTGGTGGAAAAGATGCATGAATGAGTTCGGCCTTAAGTCCTTCGTTCGACACGAGGATGAGTATGCATGGATGCGCCCAGTTGAACCGTGGCGCAAGATCCACAAAAACAAGGAATCCGTCGAAGGGGACGACCGGCGTTTCGCACCCAACGTTCAATCTTTCGCCGGCCTTAATAGGATGAAGGTCACGGTAAATCACCGCCTCTTTGAGTTGGGCAGTTGTCATATGGGAGCGAATTAGATTTATAAGATCCGTATTATCCATTTTTGACTTCCTATTGAGTATTGCGCTTAAAAAAATATATATTTCATATTTATTGTTGCTGGACGTATAGAGTTTTATCTGTAGTGCCGAAGGCATTTCGGATAAAACTTGTTGAACTGAACCTCCCAGCCATTTTGCTTGCTTATCGTACAATATAGTTTATTTCTATGGGGATTGTAAATAGAAGCTTTCATTTAGGTGTGATTGAAAAGAGTCTGAACAGGGGTTGTTTTGAGTAATTCACCAAAGATTCCAACCCTTGAATTGATCTGGGTAGTGTAAGATGAAAAAAATTCTTTCTTTGACAAAAAATGCCTTGTGAAGACGCAGCAATCCATTGACTCTTTGGAAAATTTTCTTGAACTTTGAACCATGAATTTCGATAATGCAGTTTTGTTCATCATCAGAAATCCATGTATTTCGGCTCTTACCCGGTGGTCTCGGGCGGTTGAAAGCGGGCAGGGGAGAGCACACTTGAAAAAGTGCTGAAACGATTAAATGCACAAAACCTGCCTGACTCCGCAAAACGTTCTTGTCAATATCCAAGGGGCCACCTTGTTTCTTTGTATGAAGTATTAGGATTTTATTCTTCTTTTCCAATAGCCTGGTTTGCGACGCACGTGCGCTACAGCAACAATAATAATTTCTTCTTGCTCAATGTGGTATAAAATACCGAAGGGGAATCTCCGAACGAGACGTCTTCTCAGTTCACCTTCAATAATTGGCCATGTCATAGGTGACTCTGCAATAGCTTGCACGGCTCGCTCTACTTCAGAGAGATAATCTACCCCCAGACCTGATGCCTGAGATTGATAATATATCGCTACTTCGAGCATTTCTTGCTCGGCTTCAGGAAGGAATACAACAGGCTTCATTATAATTTCAAACGAGCTTCTTTAAACACCATCCCAGCCGGTTTTGCTTTAACCTTGCCTTGTTTGTATTCCTGATAACGACGTTCAGCTTCTTCAATCCATAATCTTTCAGCTTCCGGGTCTTCTACCTCATCCAAACTATGTATGAGGTGCTCCGCTAGTTGAGCCCTTTCATGGGAAGGAAGTCGGAGGGCTTCTTCTTCAATTTCTTTTATTTTTGATGGCATATAAACACCTCCAATTGTGCTAATGTTTTATCTTAACGTGACCTGTGGGTTAATGCAAGTTGTCGAATCGCCTCATAAAAAATTGAAACGAAAAGGAATCGTTGCATCAAAAAAAGAAATCTTGACGAAAAAGATAAAAAATGGTCTCCTGAAGAATGCAAAAACAGGCGACGGAAATGAGGTTGACAATGCAGAAGCATCATCAGCAATGCCTTTTTACGCAGGAATTTCATAAAAATCGCCAAACATAGTATAATTTACTCAGATGGGTAACCATGAGCAAAGGAAAATGAGCAAGTATGAAGTAATTATTTATTGGAGCGAAGAAGACCACGCTTTTATCGCCGAAGTTCCAGAGTTGCCTGGCTGTGCAGCAGACGGAGCCACATATCAGGAAGCCCTCGCCAATGTTGAAGTTATTATTCAAGAGTGGATAGAAACTGCAAAAGAACTTGGACGCCCGATCCCTAAACCTAAAGGCAGATTAGTTTTTGCATAAAAAATAAAGTAACGCCCACACATCCCCATTAGCG
>JAJRYC010000011.1 GCA_024275975.1 Nitrospirota bacterium
CCTGGATATTTTATTTCGACAATAGGTTTGAATGAGGAAGAGATAATCAAATATGTTAAGTGGCAGCAAAGCCAGGATTCAGGGCAAGCGAAGCTTGATCTTTAAGAAGTGCCACGGTGCTTGCCCGTGGGTATCTACGGCAGGCATCGTCATAGTACACAGGCCGTGTAATATTTTCTCCTCCCGGCTGAGATGGAACACATATAACTCTTGTATCAGAAACATCATCATCGGAATGAGCAATAATAACAGAACCATCAATAGATGCATCTTTTCCTACAATCATTGTGGTGCAGGCAAATCTGTCTGTTTTTAGATATTTTTCTTCTTCCATGGGCCCTCCTTAATTTGCAATGGCGATTTCTTGCCCCATTTTAAATGATTCACTCTCTTTTGCCGTGAAATCTTTGATAACACCGGGTCTGAAAACCAGACAATGAGTGGAACCTCCGAATTGAAAATATCCTACCTCATCACCTTTATTAACCTTTTTCCCCGGCTTGATATCATCTCCGATAATACATGATGATATTTCCGCCATGCCGACAGGTATCATGCACATTAATCCAATCGTCGGATCATCAGCTTCAATAAATATTATTGCCCGTGTTGCAATATGAGCGATATAGGCCTGTGACAAATCAGGACCGCCAATATCAAGTCCCGCCGCCAAAGTTTCAGAATAATAAGTTTCCCTCTTTACATACGCTTTTTTTATGGTACCTGTAACTGGGCTATGCCAGCGATGATAATCAAATGCACACAAAAAAGCCTGATAAACATCTCCACCAATAAACTGATCAGTTGTTTCATCGTTATTTAACATATCATTTAAAGAATAGGGCTGTTCTTTTATCCAGAATTTACTATATTTTGGGACATTATTGCTGATTTTAAAGACAGTGGAATCACACCCGCTGACAATTACTTTATTATTAGTCGGTTCAGCAATGGGCCGAGCTCCTTTTGCTAATTTTCTGGTAAAAAAACCATTCCATGATTCAAATCCCCAGTGTGGGGCGTCCGGTTTGTATTGATAGTCTTCCATATGCAAAACTTCTTTAGCTGAGTCACACATCCAGCCGGAAGGGGAATCGTTTAATACCTTCGTTGAGTCTTTACTATTTAAAAAAGAACACCATCTGTTTAATATTTCATGAAATGCGGTATTTACATCATTATTACGAAAGGCAGCACCTCCTGCAGGTGTATCCATGCACCAATCAAGAATGGCATTAATCGGGCAGCCAACTAAAGCAGTATCATTAAATTCAGGTGCTTGGTTTAAAACCTCGTTTATCAATGTTATCATTTCATCAACACTTTCAAGATATGCATTCCTGCAATGGTCTGAATGATAAGTCTTGTGCCAATCAGGGACCTGTGAAATCATTTGAGTTATATACATTCTTAGAATAGGATTGTTATCAATTAACTGTTGGAACTTCTGCATAACCTGATCAAGAGTTATAGCCTCTTTTTTACTTGCGACCTTGTTTTTTGGATTAATCAGCCATGACGCTAAATGTTCATGGTTTACCGGAAGCCAGCCTCCTAAACGAGAGTTTTTTTGATTTGTTTTTAAATCTTTTTTGTTTTTCATTGATTTTGTCCCTTTTTTTATTTTTTTGTTCTACAGCTTTTTTAGCTTGCTTTGTCAGTAAATTTCATTTAATTGCCTCTCATTTGAAACATATCGCAGAGTTTAGTGAACCGCTCCCTTGAGAATGATAGCATGCAAAAGATGATTTGAATAGAAAAAAATGGACGGTGTCATGTCTACGTATTTCAGAAATTTAATTTATCTTCCGGGCGGCGTCACCCTCTCGCCTCTCCAAATCCGGTATAATTAAGAGTAATGTTCAAGTCGGGAAGAACGTAAGAAGGGAAGCAAGGTGAATCCATGAAATTTGAGAAGTGCCACATATCGGAAACAATTAAAAAGAACCTTGCCCCTATGGGGTTCAACAGGCCTACGAAGATACGGTGCAAGTCTATCCCTCAATTGCACTAATTTTTTTCCGCTGAATCTGTTTGTCTCTATAATGTATAATACTCATTTAACTTTACTCACAAGAAAGCCATGCTAAAATTATCTTGACATACCAAGCGAAAAAACTTAGCATTAATTGCAAACACATTACAAACATATTACCAACGGAGGTAAACGGATGAGCAAGAGTGAAGGAAAGGCCAGAAGCATTACATTAAAGGTACCGAAGAACATAGACCTTGAGGAGATGTCCAACGATCAGATTGAAGAGCTCGCAAAGGACATGGCGATGAAAGCGGCGGATGGAGCACCTAAAAACAGCACGCTTCTCGGCATCGAAAAACTTGTGTTGACGAATAGTTCCTCCCCTGAAGTGGGTGTTTGGGGCCAGTGGTCACGCGCATGTGATGACAAGAAGCTTGGCAGGGAAGGTCTCGTGATAAATCCTGCTGTTTTTGAAGCTCCGATAAGGGAAGACATAGAAAACATTGGGTCATCAAAAGTGGTGATGCAGAACAAAGTTAAAAAAACAGCGATTAAAACAGCTATAAGAAAAGTTGTCAGGAAAAAGGCCGGAAGAAAGAAGACTAAGTAAGCGGCGGAGAAGTGTCAAACAGACAATTTGACCCTTCCCTTATAGCCGTAAGGCAATGCGGGCCCAAAGTGCTTGTAATGGACAAGGTCACGGGAAGGTCTGTTTATGTGCCTGGTTCGAAGAAGAGACACCTCTCTTTGTTGCATGAGTCAGGGAGTGGATTAACACCGGAAGCTAAAGCGGCCAGGGATTTAGTCATCAGGGAATTATCAGACTCGGGGCTGGGAATATTATCCCAGCCCCGTTTTCAGACACTAAACACCCTCATCCTTAAATTGACTGCCTCATGTAATTATTCGTGTTCGTATTGTTATGATTTTACCGGCTCGAATGAGCAGCGGTATATGGACACACATGTTGCACTGGATGCGCTCCGGCAGTCACTTGAAATTTGTGACGGACATCTCCAGGTGATCTTTCATGGTGGAGAGCCCTTTCTTGCATTCGAGCTGATCAGGCGGATAGTGTCTTACGGCAAGGAAATGGCGTCGGCAGCAGGAAAAAAAATCATGTTTAACGGTCAAACGAACCTCAGCCTTCTGACTGACGATTCAGTGAGCTTCTCCGAGGACAACAATATTTTCTGGGGTTTCTCTCTGGACGGTGATGCTTTGCTCAACGATGCGAGCCGAAAGACAAAGAATGGCGCTGGTACACATAAACGATTCCTTGATGCCGTCAGAAAATTTCCCCGATTTGTAAAGCAATGCGGCGTAAAGGCGACAATAACGTCGGTAAACCATGGAAGCCTTCTTGAGATGTCTCACTATTTCCGTTCTCTCGGGGTCAAAGGCTGGGACTGGTCGCTTTTCCAGGATGCAGGGAGAGGGAAATGCAAACCTTTTAATTATGATGCCGGTATTTTGTGTGCTTCGTGGAATGACCTGTTCGACAAAGTCCTGGAAGGGTAGTTTGACGGATTCAGCCTTTGGCCCGTGCTGAAGTATCTGGAGAATTTTATTTACGGAGCAGGCAGGGTCATGTGTATCAGAAAGGATTGCGGCGCCGCCCGTGACGTCGTATCTGTAACAGCGGGGGGAGATATCAAGGCCTGTGATTGTCTGGATGCCGACCGTCCGTATGCAGTGCTTGGGAACATCCGGGATGTAGGGATTGCGGAAGCGATGGATTCTTATCCTGCTCACCTTGTACGCTCCCGAAATGTCCTGGGCGGTCCTTGTGGAGATTGCATATGGGTCCCTATATGCGGAGGTACCTGCCTGGCGCACTGCGATGACCTGAACGGAATAAACGGGAAAGAATGTCTTCTGACCCGCAATGCGTATACCCGGATATCTGATCATCTGGCCCGATCACCCCGACTTCTTGAGTACTGGAACAGTTGTCATGAAAGCAGAACATAAAATAGATATCCATGAAGAATTACGTTCGTTGATCGCCCATGACCTGGGGGCTCAAATATTCTCTAGCATGGGGGCGGAGCAACTGAGGAAAGTGGCTGCCGACATCGTAAACGTGGACTTGTATCGATTCCCTACCTTTGTTAAACTGACCGCCAAAGCCCTGAACCTGAGCGACGACCTTGACGGCTTTGTTCAACGTCATATTGAACATCTGTTATGGGTCCATAAGCGCGTTGCTATGTGGAGATGCGGTAATCAGGCTTCCCGCCATTCACTGGCCTGCCAAACAAAGGTTATTGGCGCGGACTACCTTATGCAGACAGAAGGGTATCCAACGATAGCGATATCACCGATGACATTGCCATACGAAGATGCTCTTTGGGTCACACGGAAGATATTTGCCTCCAGGGAATTAATAATGTATGGTGAGGACATTTCAATGGGGGGCGGTTTTGACAAGGTGAGCGAGGTTTTCGGTCTTAAGAATTTTCATGTCGTGGGCGCGGGAAAATCGGCGCCGCGCGCTATTCTGCAAGTTCTGAATAAATCCGGTGTTTTCCTTACATATCCCGACTTTGTTTATGAGGGTCATAAAGTGCACCGCACGAAGTTCATGGGTGTTGAGTGGCCTTTTTCGTCATCGTTCCTTTCACTTTGTATGAGAGAAAATACGATGCTTCTCCCTGTTTTTTCAAGGCGGAGTTCAGGGAATTGTCTTGAGATAACGTTCGAACAACCTGTGTATATTGCTGAGCCTATGGAATCCTCTAAAGACAGAATCTGGGCAAAACATTTTATGGCCGCCACCCTTTCTGATATGCTGCAAAGACTTATAAGCAGGGAGCCCGCGCATTGGCTTCTTTTATCAAGTCTTCTGGCCGAGTGTCGCCATAAAGGAATGTAAGTGGCGAGAATACTCTTCATCAACATGCCGTTTGCCTCGTTCTTCTGGGGCAGCCTTGCACTGGGCACACTGAAAGCCATATGCAGAGAAGGCGGGATCGAAGCTGACGTCTTTTATCTGAACATTCCTTTTGCTAACCTTATTGGCCGCGAGCGTTATACCAGGATGAGTGATCTCATTGATTCGGAAGTATGTTTTGTGAGTGAATTGTTCCCGGAGATGACACCCGAAAGCGTCTGGGAAAGGTATTCAGGGCTTATGGTCGGGCAGAACAAGGAGAGCGTTTCCGGAAATCTTTTGGGACTGAAGGATGACTTTCTGGAGATAGCGGGCGTTTATGCTCCTGCATTGCTGAAAGACGCCATAGACAGTGTCAGGTGGGATGATTATGATGTTGTCGGATTTACGACGAACTACTATCAGACCGTCGCCAGTCTTGCCCTTGCCCGGAGGATAAAAGACCTGCATCCCGATAAGCGGATTGTGTTCGGCGGTTCCGGATGTTCCGGAGATATGGGTAAAGAACTGGTTGATGTTTTTCCCATGGTTGATGCGGCTGTAAGCGGTGAGGCTGATTCTGTAATTGTTGAGCTTGTGCAGGCATTATCACTTGGAACCCCTCTGCATGAACATCCCGGTGTCTTTGCCAGGCCAGGGATATTTCCTGCCCGGCCCTCCAGGGAGGAATAACGGAAAACAGATGTCGAGTGCGACCTGGAGACGCTGCCGGTGCCTGATTACACCGATTATTTTGCTCAGGTTAAAAAAGAAATGCCCGACATAACGGTAAAGATCCCGATAGAGTCTTCCAGGGGATGTTGGTGGGGACAGAAGTGTCAATGTTCTTTCTGCGGTCTTAACGGGTTGAGTATTCGGTACAGGACCAAGTCCGCTGAGCGTGTGCTTTCTGAAATACGCCGGCAGTTTGAACATTATGGCGCTACAGAGTTTATTGCGGTGGACAATATTCTTAATCCCTTATTTTTCAGAACGTTTCTTCCCGGTCTCAGGCAACTGTATGAACGTTATGGCATCACGTTTTTCTATGAGATAAAATCGAACCTGACGGATAGTGAAATCCAAAGCCTGAATCAGTCCGGCGTTAAAGAGGTCCAGGCCGGAATAGAAAACCTGAACGACCATGTCCTGAAATTAATGAAGAAGGGTACAAGCGGGCTGGAGAATGTCCGGTTTCTGCGTGATTGCGCTTCTCATGGTCTTCAGGTGCATTATTCACTGCTTTGGGGCACCCCGGGGGAGACACGGGATGATTATATTTCACTCAGGCGGCTGATACCGTATATTCAACACCTTCCGCCGCCCAAACACATCGTACCGGTTGCACTGGCGCGTTTCAGCCCTTATTTTAACAATCCCGGGAAGTATGGTATCCGTAATGTCCGTCCGTCCCCCCTTTATCCGGTGCTGTTTGGAGGAATGACAGACAACTATGATAGACTTGCCAATATTTTCAACTTCGACCTTGACTCTGACAATGACGAGGGCCTGAACATGGAGCGGAGCAGTTTTATCGACGAGGGGCAGGCTTGGCGGGAAACGTATAGCGGTCTTTCTCTGGTATACTCCGAATTTGAGGAGATGCTTATTATTGTCGATATAAGATATGGAGCTTCAAAGGTTTTCCTGCTCGCATCACCTGCGAAAGATATCGCCCTTTTTTGCCTGAAAGGGCAGACCGATTCCAATATCAAAAAAGCATTTTCTGATATCAGTGAGGACGAAATCGAGAAGTTCCTGCGGCGGATGGTGGAAAAGCATATTGTTTTACCATGGGACGGCGGCAGGCCGGTGCGGTATCTTTTCCTCCCTGTGCAGGTTTCCATGGAACGTATGCACGGGACCATGGATGCATTGCGTTCCGGCGAGGAATGTCAGGAGAAAAAGACAGTAAGTTCCTGAATGGACATCCATGGAGTTCTGTTTCCTGTCTTTGTAATTTCACTAACTGTTCTGTAGTGAACTTTTACATGATCAGCTATGGGCGGTCTCACCCGGACATCACCCACTAGCCCCTCCAAATCCGGTATAATTAAGAGTAATGTTCAAGTCGGGAAGAACGTAAGAAGGAAAGTAAGGTGAATCCATGAAATTTGAGAAATACCATATATCGGAAACAATAAAAAAGAACCTCGCCCAGATGGGGTTCAACAGGACCACGAACATACAGTTCAAGTCCATCCCCTCAATCCTGCAAGGCGAGGACGTTCTGGCGATTGCGCAGACCGGGACTGGTAAGACGGCTGCTTTTGCGATTCCCCTCATTGACATGATCCATAGGCGGAAGAGCAGCAAGCGGTCCTATGGGATCTCGTGCATTGTCATGGTCCCCACGCGTGAACTGGCGATGCAGATCGGGGAGGTCTTTGAAAAACTTGCGCGGCACACGAAGGTCAAGACCTTTGCTTTGTACGGCGGTGTTGAGCAGGACCCGCAGATTAAAAAGCTCCAGGATGGAATCGACGTGCTTATCGCGACCCCCGGGCGGATGTTTGATCTTATCAAGCAGGAGTACGTTGACCTTTCACGGGTCAGTACCCTTGTGCTTGATGAGGCCGACCATATGCTTGACATCGGGTTTATTGATGACATCAAGTATGTGAAGAAGAAGCTTACAAAAAAGCACCAGACGCTCTTCTTCTCAGCCACGATTAACAAAGAGATAAAGAAACTGGCCTTCTCGCAGGTCAGGAGTTCCGCAATACGCATCCAGATAGCACCGGAGGACCCTGTATCGAAGAATGTCTCGCACTTTGTCATGTTCGTGGAAATGGATGACAAACGGTTTTTCCTTGAGAGGTTTATTAAAGATAATCCAGAAAGCAAAATCATCGTATTTGTAAGGACACGGGTCCGTGCCGAAAGGGTGGCGAAGGCCATGGAGAGGGTGCGGATAGAGGCGGTCACTATTCACGGTGACAAGCAACAGGATGACCGGTCCGAAGTGATGAAAAAGTTCAAGGAGGGCAGCTACCGCATTATGATCGCCACGGACATCAGCGCCAGGGGGATTGACGTGCCTGATGTCGATTATGTAATCAACTATGACCTTCCGGACAACCCCGAGAATTACGTGCACAGGGTTGGAAGGACCGGTCGCGGCATCAAGCTGGGTGAGGCGATATCATTCTGCGGCAAAGAAGAAAAGGACTTCTTGAGGATATCCAGCAGCTGATCAATAAAGATATCGAGGTGATAAAGCTCTACAAAAAAGATTACGATGACATCGTCAGCTCACCCGGAGAGGACCGCAACCTGCGGGAGTTGATCGAGGAACATCAGCAATGGGTGGCAAGCCGGAAGAAAAAAAAGAGGAAGTCCCCGAAGATAGCAAAAAAGAAGAAGAAATAAAAGATGGAGAGTGAAAAGGTGAGTGAAGACCGTTTAGTAGAAATTGAAACAAAGATAGCCTTTCAGGAAAACATAATAAAAGACCTGAGCGACACCGTATACAATCAGCAGAAACAGATGGATACCCTGTACGAAACCCTGAAACACCTCATTGACCAGCTCAGGGAGTCATCCATCATGTCCGCCGAAGGAAATCTGAAAGACGAAAAACCACCGCATTATTAGCGAGCACTTACCATCGGTGTCACCCATAACCGGAGGTGGTCGGTAAATTCAACTCATTTATTGAGGAATCAGGAGATGTTTACAGGAATTATCCAAAAGAAGTGCAACTGTCCCACCCGGACGAGGCTTCACTATCTTCCCGGTTTTTTGTTATTATAGTTCCCTTTTCAGATAAGAGAGATATTGTGAATAAAGCCCATATTTCAATAATTGCAGAAGAACTCAATCTAACAACAAACCAGGTGACGGCCACTGCCCTGCTCCTCAATGAGGGTGCGACCGTGCCCTTTATCGCCCGATACAGAAAGGAAGTCACGGGGTCTCTGGATGAGGTTGCTATCAGAGCGATTCGGGACAGGCTCACCCAGCTCGGGGAACTGGACAAACGGCGTGAAGCCATTCTCAAATCCCTGGCGGAAAGGGGAAAGCTTACGGATGAACTGAAGGAGGAAATCCTTCAGGCGGAGAGCATGACAGTACTGGAGGATATCTACCTGCCTTTTCGTCCGAAACGCCGCACAAAGGCGACCATTGCAGGGGAAAAGGGGCTTGGACCTCTGGCCGACCGCATTTTCGCCCAGGACAACATTGATCCAGCTGCATTGGCTGAAGCCTTTGTGGATTCAGCCAAAGGGGTTGATTCCGTGGAGGATGCCCTGTCTGGGGCCCGTGATATTATCGCGGAAAGGGTGAATGAGGACCAGAAAGCCCGTGCCGCGATACGTGAACTCTTTGCTTCAAAAGGTCTATTCAGGACAAAGGTGGGTTCGGATAAAAAAGAGGCGGGCATAAAGTATAAGGACTATTTTGATTTTGAAGAGCCTGTATCCAAGGCCCCATCCCACAGGATTTTGGCCATGCGGCGTGGAGAAAAGGAAGGATTCCTGACCCTGCGTGTAATACCGCCTGAAGATGAGGTGCTCGCCATACTTGAATCGCTCTTTGTCAGAGGAGATGGAGCAGCTTCCCGGCAGGTCGCGATGGCGGTGCATGACGGCTACAAAAGGCTCCTCTCCATATCCATGGAGACGGAGATACGCCTGGCCGCAAAAAAACGTGCTGATGAAGAAGCGATCAGGGTATTTGCTGAAAATCTCCGTCAACTCCTGCTTGCTCCGCCGCTCGGCCGGAAAAACGTCCTTGCTGTTGACCCGGGGTTTCGTACTGGATGCAAGGTGGTCTGTCTGGACAGGCAGGGGAAACTCATACATACAGAGACAATATATCCCCATCAGTCAGAGAAAGCCTCATCAGAAGCCGCCGCAAGGATTAAAATTCTTCACGGAAAGTTCGGGGTAGAGGCGATAGCAATAGGAAACGGCACCGCCGGACGGGAGACAGAGGCCTTTATCCGAAAGCTCAACCTGCCTGGAGAGGTCCAGATAGTGATGGTGAATGAGAGCGGGGCATCCGTATATTCCGCGTCGGATACGGCACGCGAAGAATTTCCCGACCGGGACATAACAGTTCGTGGCTCCGTATCCATCGGCAGACGTCTGGTGGACCCACTCTCCGAGCTGGTAAAGATAGACCCCAAATCCATTGGAGTGGGACAATACCAGCACGATGTGGACCAGGGGGCATTGAAGCGCGGCCTGGATGACGTGGTCATCAGTTGTGTGAATGGTGTCGGCGTTGAGCTTAATACAGCCGGCAAGCAACTGCTTATGTATGTCTCCGGTCTGGGCCCACAACTTGCCGGAAACATCGTTGAATATCGAAATGAACACGGCCCTTTTCGATCCAGAGAGAAACTGAAGAAGGTGCCTAAATTGGGTGCAAAGGCGTTTGAACAGGCGGCAGGCTTTCTGCGTATCAGGGATGGAGAGAATTCACTTGATGCAAGCGCCGTCCATCCTGAGTGTTATCATCTTGTAGATGCCATGGCCATGGACCTGGGATGTTCAGTCCCTGATTTAATGGGGGATGAGGCGCTCCGCAACAGAATAGACCTTACAAAATATGTATCAGACAGGATGGGCCTGCCGACATTAACTGATATCCTGAAAGAGTTGGCAAAACCGGGCCGGGACCCACGTGAGAAATTCGAAGCCTTCAGTTTTGCTGAGGGGATCGAAAAGATCGAGGATGTCAGGCCGGGCATGAAACTCCCGGGAGTTGTAACCAACATAACCGCATTCGGCGCCTTTGTGGATATAGGGGTTCACCAGGACGGGCTGATACATATCAGCCAACTTTCAGACGGTTTTGTGAAAAATCCCAATGAGGTGGTCAAGGTCAATCAGAAAGTGAACGTCACAGTGCTGGATGTGGATCTAAACAGGAGAAGAATCTCCCTTTCCCTGAAAAAACAATCAGAAGCAGACAATTAATCCTCAAAAAGTTCAGGATTTAAGAACTTTCAGCCGCTTTTCTGATTTCCCTCAGCATGTCCCGCACCAGGTCCGTCCCAAGTCTTTTTGAATAGCGTATCTGATCAATATATTTTGCGTCCTTTATGATCCTGATTATATCGGTTTTTTGAATTACATTATGAGGCGGGAGGTTGCACTGTTTCGCATACTTGTCCCTGATATCAAAAACTTCCCTGAAATTTTTCTTCTTGTCATCCTGAAGTCTGCTATATCCGCTTATCTTTTTGTATTTATCCTCCGGGTCTCTCGTGTAATCCTTGTTCTGTATCTGCAGGTTCTTCAGGAGAAAGATTTCCATCAATTTTCTGGTGTGCAGTTTTGCTAAAATGCTGTCTTTCAACGCCGGCAGATACCTTACATCGTTGAGGGCGTAATCGATCGCCTGATCGAAAACAGGTCTCTTCGTCCAGTTGTATTGCTGATATCTCCTTTTCTTCCCCAGGACAATCCCAAGTTCAAATGCTATTACGGAATGAAGGTCCTTTTTTTCATGGTTAAGAAGCTCGACCGCCGGCCTTAAATCCAGTATCGATTTTATTTCTATGCCGGCCGAGTTTTTCAGCAGCGACAAATCACTTCCTGCATCGTACATTATTTTCAGGATGTTCGGATTCTCAAAGAGAAGTTTAAGGACTTTACTGCCTATATTGAATGGATCAATGATTACATCGTTTGTTCCATCGAAGACCTGCGTTAAGCACAATTTTTCTCCATAGGCATGACAATTACACTCGGCTTCTATGTCCAAAGCGATAATATGAAACTCTTTCTCTTTAAACTTGTTCAGGTATGACCGGAGATCGGTCTCGTTTTCAATATTAATATAACTCACAATAATCTCTTATCCATCAATAGTTAATGGCAAACTTCGGCAAAAAAAGGCGAAAGTAATACATTAATTATAAGCTTCTCAGGCGTAAACTTAAAGCGCGGGGGGTGTCCTGTTCAAATTTTCCAGGAACTTCCCTGGGTGAAACGCTTTTTTAAGCAGCCTTATCCCCTGGTCAAGTGCCTGTACTTAATCCTGTGGGGCTGGTCAGCGGCCGCGCCGAGACGCTTTTTCCTGTCCGCTTCATATTCCGAATAATTTCCGTCGAACCAGACCGCCCGGCTGTCACCCTCAAAGGCAAGTATGTGGGTGGCGATCCGGTCAAGGAACCAGCGGTCGTGGCTGATGACCAGGGCGCATCCGGCAAAATTCTCCAATGCCTCTTCCAGGGCGCGCATGGTGTTTACGTCCAGATCATTTGTGGGCTCGTCAAGCAGCAGAACATTCGCCTCTTCCTTGAGCATCCGGGCCATATGGACGCGGTTTCTTTCACCTCCGGACAACATTGAAACTTTTTTCTGCTGATCGCTCCCGGAGAAATTGAAGCGCGCCACATAAGCACGTGAGTTGACCTCCCTCTTACCGAGCTGGATAACATCCAGCCCGTCGGTGATCACCTCCCATATGGACTTGTCAGGATCAAGGTCATCGCGGCTCTGGTCAACGTATGCCGGTTTTACTGTTTCTCCGGTCTTGAAGGTGCCGGAATCCGGCTTTTCCTGACCGGTGATCATACGGAACAGAGTGGTCTTTCCCGCTCCGTTCGGTCCGATGATCCCTACAATACCCCCGGGGGGAAGGGAGAATGTTAATTCTTCAATAAGAAGATTGTCTCCATACGCCTTTGTTACATTATCAGCGCTTATAACTTCATCACCCAGACGGGGGCCGGGCGGAATGTATATTTCGAGTTCTTTTGATCTTTTTTCCGTATCCTGACTGAGGAGCGCCTCGTAGGAATTAATACGCGCCTTTGATTTCGCGTGGCGTCCCTTTGGGCTCATCTGTATCCACTCGAGTTCACGCTGGAGTGTTTTTTGCCGTCCGCTCTCGGTCTTCTCTTCCTGCTGCAGGCGGTTTTTCTTCTGCTCCAGCCAGGATGAGTAATTGCCCTTCCATGGTATGCCCTGCCCTCTGTCGAGTTCCAGGATCCATCCGGCCACATTATCGAGAAAATAGCGATCATGTGTCACCGCGATGATTGTGCCGGGATAGCTCTGAAGATGGTGCTCCAGCCAGGCCACGGTCTCTGCGTCCATATGGTTTGTGGGCTCGTACAGGAGCAGGATGTCCGGCTTTTGCAGAAGCAGTCTGCAGAGGGCGACACGCCTTCTTTCACCTCCGGATACGATTTTGATCGGGGTGTCTCCCGGAGGACAGCGCAGTGCGTCCATGGCCATCTCAAGACGTGAATCAAGGTCCCACGCGTCCTGCGCGTCAAGCTTCTCCTGCACCTATCCCTGACGTTCGATCAGTTTGCTCATCTCATCGTCAGACATGGGCGCGGCGAATTTTTCATTGATAAGGTTGTATTCATGAAGAGCGTCTACTGTCTCCTTTACCCCTTCTTCAACGATTTCGCGAACTGTCTTTGTATCATCAAGTTCCGGCTCCTGTTCAAGCAGCCCTACAGTGTGGCCGGGTGACAGGACCGTCTCACCGTTGAACTCCTTGTCCTTTCCCGCGAGTATACGGAGAAGGGAGCTTTTCCCGGATCCGTTGAGACCGAGCACCCCTATCTTCGCGCCGTAGAAATAGGAGAGATAGATGTCCTTCAGGACAGGTTTCTTGTCATAATATTTGCTTACTCCGATCATGGAGTAAATGATTTTATCGGGTTCATTGCTCATCTTTATCTTAAATCCTTTCCTTTAATAGTGGATGCGGGCCCAAAAGCCCCTGATTTTAACTATAGTTAAATCTCATCATGAAGTATGAATTATACCATAAAAAAACAG
Organism: Nitrospirota bacterium; assembly: GCA_024275975.1. Classification (GTDB taxonomy): domain Bacteria; phylum Nitrospirota; class Thermodesulfovibrionia; order Thermodesulfovibrionales; family UBA6898; genus JAJRYC01. The sequence goes on from JAJRYC010000011.1 coordinate 13,613, forward strand.
TCTCGACCGTTAAACAGCTTGTGTGCGGAAGAACCGCCCAATAAGATGTAAAGGTTGAAATGTCATAATTTCAAACGACAATCTTTACTTTTCAAGACGTTCCTCAAGTATACATTCCTGGTTTGGGGCATGGCGCACTAGGCACCTACGGGACTATAAACTTTATTTGTAAATTATATAAACATTTTATTATTTTTTCCTTCCTGCTTATAGTCAGTAAATATCTAAAATCCTTATAAAACAGATGGTTATGGTCTTTTGTCGGCTGGCATTCCTATTGCTAACTCAAGATAGAGGTTTTATATACAAAGATAAAAGACTGAAAGAAATTAAACGAACGCATGGAACAATTTAGAAAAGTGTGACCATAAGAATATGTTAAGTGAAGACAGAACAGACAGCCTGAAATATATTTATCAATAACTATCTATTAAGCTTTATTCCATAACAGTATGAACCTAAAAAATGGGAGCTGTTGGGCGATATTGGAGTATTCGCATGTAAAAACAGAACATCTAAAGGAGGAGCTATCATGGGAAGTAAATCAGAGAAAAAAGCAGGATTGTTTATCGCGTGTTATGAAATCGGTGGTAATATGCCTGGTGCACCTTTGTTCAAAGTCCACCTTAGCGTGTATACACCAGCTGAAACGCTCTCCGGTATAGGTCAGATCACCCAAGCTACCAGACCACCCCTGGATATTGGGACGAGGCTTCAGGGCCAATACACATACATGTGCGTGATGCCTAAAACCTGCCACATTCTCATCACTGCCACTGGTTATCCCGTAATCAAATGGCCACAGGGAGGAGGCATAGGCCCTGTCATTCCACCCAATGTTGACTTGAGAATGGTTGTCACTGAAGACTGGAAGTCGGGTACAGCTAATTATAAGTATGTTGATAACAAAGGCAATTGGCATGAAATTAAGGACGCACCGGTAAAACTCGTCCCATGTAACACCATATAAGGAGAGCAACAAAATGGAAAAAAAACAGGGTATTTTGCTAAACAGCCATTTTGCAAACAAAATGGTTATTGATGGAGAACTTGGTTGGTTTTCAAGAGAATACAATGCTTCAACTGGTTATATGTGGAGATATAGACCTGATAATTCCGGAGTTTATGAGGCGATTGAAGAAATACTTCTTCATCCATCCACTGATGCTGTGGGTGTTCCGGGAATGATTATCTGGAAGTTTAAGGCAATAAGAGAAGGTATGGGATCTGTAATGTTTGAACTTTATCCACCTGCTGGAAAAGAACCTGTTGAAACGATAGTCATTAAAATCGAAGTGAATAAGTAGGCTGTATGACCTATGACATTGGTCACATTGGATAGGCGAATATTAAGCGGTTAGTGGGGTGGGGGCTTGACAGGCTGTCCGAGAATACAATTTTGTAAAATGTATTTCCAATTAAATCAATATGTTGTAAATTCAAAAACAACGGAAAAAGGAGTTCTCGGACGGCCAGTCAAGATAAAACCTGAGATATTTCAGAAGCAAGAGAGTGTGGCACGTTTTTAGTGCTTTACCAAAACCATGTAATAACTTGTTGTCGGGGGAGCAGGGGGGCATGTTTTTCTTGTTACTGGGGATTAGCACTTGTTCTGAAAGGGGGTGATAAGTAAATGTCTTAGAAATGTTTTCGAAAAGGATTCTCTAACACTCATTCTGAAAAAAAGGAGGTAGACAAATGGCGTTTATGAATGTTCGGCTGAAATTTGATCCGGGAGTCGTTATGTACTTGGTTATCATAGACAGGATGATCGCAGTACATAAAGATGTAATGATGGTGCGTCCAACCGAGAAATTCCAGGATATGGTGTATAAAGAGGTCATGAACCATGTAATTGGTGGACAGGAACCTCCGGAACAAATCCGTACAGCTATTTTGAACCTTGCGGACGACATGATGGCTGGACGGGATGTGACTATGCGTGCCGGTGACTACATTGCCCTGATGAACTTTGCCAGAGAGCAGGGAATGCGGTAATTATGATCCACACTTCAGGAGAAAAGGTGCTTACCCTTTTCTCCTGAAATCCAATGTGCTGAATTTAACATATAGAGAGGATTGGTATTTATGGAATTTGAAGGATTTCCAAGCGTTATCGGCCTTGAGTTGACTCTTGCCTGCAACCTTCGTTGCAAACACTGCGCCTCATCTGCCGGTCACCCTCGTCTGAATGAGCTTAGCCTGGAAGAGATCCTTAGTATTTGTGACCAGTTCCCTGACCTCCTGGTACAGGAAGTTGACTTTACCGGGGGTGAGCCGCTTCTCCGCCCCGACTGGTTCAGAATCGCCACTTACCTTCGTGACTTGAATATTCCGGTGCGTATGGTCTCAAACGGTGTGTACTTGAAAGATAATATATCACGTCTCGTGGATGCCGGAATAGCAACAGTCGGTATCAGCGTGGATGGTCTTGAGACCACGCATGATCACATTAGCGAGAGGCCGGGACTGTTCAGGGAGATTATCGATGGAGTGGAGGCGGCACTTGCGGCAGACTTGCCAATAGCAGCGATCACAGCCGTTAACAATTACAATGTGAGTGAGTTACCGAAGTTGTATGGCCTACTGCAACGTATAGGTATTCGTCATTGGCAGGTCCAACCAATTTTCTCCCGTGGCCGTGCAAAGGAAAAACAACTGAATTTATCAGAGTCCTCCTTTGTGGAACTGGGCGAGTTCGTACACAGCAATGTCGCCTCGTGTGGAACATCTGGTTTCAGTATGATGCCTGCGGATGGGGTTGGCTACTTCACAGAGCTGGACACAAGGGATACTGCCTGGCAAGGTTGTGGTGCCGGCATGTCGTCCTGTGGTATCACGGCCGACGGCAAGGTTAAGGGTTGCCTCTCGCTCCCAGACCATCTTGTTGAGGGCGACCTGCGTAAGCGGGACCTGTGGAGTATTTGGTTCGATAAAACTTCGTTCATGTATAACCGCAATTTTTTACCCGGAGATCTTGGCGAGAACTGCACCAATTGCGAGTTCGGCTAGCAATGCAGGGGGGGATGCTCGGTTATGTCCTATTCAGCCACTCAGCAGTTCCACAACGACCCATATTGTTTTCATAGAATTCTATCCCATGGACATAAAGGGGAAGACAGGAAAATGATGTCGCATCAATAAAAAGCAGACACAAAAAAAGGTTGGCCAAGGGAAAATGCCACAAGTCGAGGCGAATAATCCACTCTGATGACAAAGAAGAGACAAAGGGCTCCCTTGATTATGGACAAAAATGCCCTTCTGCGGTCTATAATAGAAAAATAGAGCAAGGAATAGCAAAGGGAGATCCGGGCCATTTCTTCACGGTTCAAGGGTAGCCCTATTTCCCTGGACCTCTTTCAGAGCTGAGACTTAATGATGTAGCGGGCAGGTCGGGCAAGCGGCGGGGGTTACTGGAAAAACTTCTTAGCTTCTTCTTCCAATTTTGTCATATACCTTTTTTCTATGGATAATGCCAAGAATGCGAACTTCGTTTTTTACTACTTTAAATACTACCCGGTAATCCCCCACCCGAAGTTTCCAGTATCCCTTGAGGGTTTTTCTCAAAGGCTCTCCATACATGTGCGGTTCCGTGGTTAGTCGGGTCTCAATAGCTTTTTTAATGCGGTTCCGGATATTTTTATTTAAAGCCGGAATATCAACGTCTTTTACATCAGGATGATAGCTGAGTTTAAATGGCAATACTACCAGACCTCTTCATGTTTTAAGGCCTTTGCTTTTCGGAAGGTTTTTTCCCTGGCATCGGCAAAAGAAGTGAGCGCCACATCTTCATGGATCTCAAGGGCTTCCCTGATCAGGTCCCGGGCTTTCAGCGACAAAGACACGCCATCGCGGCCGGCCAGTTCTTCAACGGTCTTATAGAGGGGTTCTTCAAGGATAATGTTTATTCTTGGTTTCGTTGTTGGCATATTGACCTCCTGTTTGAAGTGTAACATATGTGAGACACCCGACGCAAGCAGAGTTGGAGGGGAGGGGAACGTTGGAATGATGGTGGGGCGTAGGGACATGGCGTGCCATGTCCCTGCTTTTGCCTGTGTTAATGGTGTTATCCCGTGAAAGTGGTTCGGCATGACATATAACTTCAGCTAATTCAACATTTGGCCGTATATCCCCTGTATGCATCCATTCCCGGTGGATGACCTTTCCGGATTCATTTAATTTCATTTCCCCATGTCCCCTGACGTTCGATTATAACATGGTAATGACCGACCATGATTCAGTGCCTGGGGATTGTTACTTGTCCGTTTTCGTTTTGCACTTTCAAGCCCCGCCCCCATTATTATACTCCTGAAAAATTATGTTTTATGTAGTATCATATGAAATATCCGATAAGGATATACGTCCTTTGAGTGAGATGTAATGCCATTATGAAGGTTTTCGGCAGGGAAAAAGTATCGGAAGACGAAAAAGTCTATATTTTATAAGGGGTTTACGGAGCTTTCAAAAAAGGCTAAAATAGGGGTAGGTTACAAAAGGTAACATAACCTGTTGAATTTATTATCAAAAGCGGTCTTTGACAACTGTATAAATGGGTATAAAGGAGGCCCGAAAAATGTTAGTAACTCGGGGTTACAAAAAAGCAGGGTATAACCTGTTGATATTATTGAGTAAAAAAGGGGTGCGGTGAGAACATAAGACCTGATGAATAAGGGATTGCGACCTTCAGTATGGAAGATTTTGCTTTGCGTCGGCTTCAGTGAGAACATAAGACCTGATGAATAAGGGATTGCGACTTCTCTGTAGGAGTATACTATCTTGTGGAATTGTCCAGTGAGAACATAAGACCTGATGAATAAGGGATTGCGACGGGTTCCAAAAACCGAAGAGGCCAAAAAAAGGGGTGAGAGTGAGAACATAAGACCTGATGAATAAGGGATTGCGACTTTTTTCCTGAAATTCGCGTTTGGAGCTGCCCTGATAGTGTGAGAACATAAGACCTGATGAATAAGGGATTGCGACTTTGTTGTACTTAGTGAAGATGTCCGACCGCTTGTTAAGTGAGAACATAAGACCTGATGAATAAGGGATTGCGACCATTACTTTCTCCTTTAAGTGAAGAGTGCATTTATGCGTGAGAACATAAGACCTGATGAATAAGGGATTGCGACAAATTATTTGCGGGTTGCCGTCTCGGCTGCGGGCGCAGTGAGAACATAAGACCTGATGAATAAGGGATTGCGACTGATTTCTGCGAGGGGCTGAAGGAAAAAGGAAAGCTCGTCCCGTGAGAACATAAGACCTGATGAATAAGGGATTGCGACCTACCATTCCTTCTTCAGCCAAAACTTTATTGATGTGTGAGAACATAAGACCTGATGAATAAGGGATTGCGACCCGGCACTGGTAAAGTGAGCCTGGTGACGACGGTAATTTTGTGAGAACATAAGACCTGATGAATAAGGGATTGCGACGAGTATTACCATGCTTAATATTACCTGCCTGATTGAGTGAGAACATAAGACCTGATGAATAAGGGATTGCGACTCGTTGTACTCATCATCATCGGTTGATGACGAGCATCCGTGAGAACATAAGACCTGATGAATAAGGGATTGCGACACGAATATAAAGACTGCATTTTAAATCGTAACAAAAATATGTGAGAACATAAGACCTGATGAATAAGGGATTGCGACAGAACGTTAATCTCGCGTCTAAGTCTTTCAGTGCGGCAGTGAGAACATAAGACCTGATGAATAAGGGATTGCGACGGTTTCAGCAGTATCCAGATAACTGCCTTCAATTTGTGAGAACATAAGACCTGATGAATAAGGGATTGCGACCTGTTCCATCTCGACCATCTCCATGGCCGCCTGACTTTCCGTGAGAACATAAGACCTGATGAATAAGGGATTGCGACCTAGTCTGTAATCTCCGCGCCGGTTGTGAGATCAAACCGCGAAGCCTCTCAACACTGACTCGATTTATATCCACTGTTGCCCATGAAGGCGCCTCTTCTGTTTTTTTAAATAGGCTCTCTTGTGGCTGGGGCTTGCCGCTGAGTATGCGGAGTATCTCTTCCCATCCGACACGTTCTTCTTTGTCCAGGCCCGGCAGTTTGCCGATGCTTGCCACAACTCTCTGACGGGGGCCTCGGGCGGTGCGGAATGACTCAACAAGAGACCAGTATGCGTATTCTTCTCCGTTTACTTTCTTGCCATAACGCCTCAGATACATGTCTGAAATGATGAACTATCCGTGAGTCTTCTTCAAGGGGGTTTTCTTCACTACATGCCGTTTTGGAATTAAGCTCCTCTTAAGTTCACGATTTGACGAGGTTTTGCCGTGCCATCATCTGTTGTTTTGTCGAATTTTATGCTCTAACTGCGGAAGATGGGTTAGCCTGACAGAGGCAATGCGTATTATTGACAGATTAAGTCTGATTCAGTAAGCTATATTAGCTATAGGTGACTTTACAGTTTAAGGGGGCTACCCGGGGTGAAAGTAAAAAGAAAAACTGTCTTACCTGTGTTGTTTCATTTTTTATTGTCAATCGTCATTGTAGTATTTCCTCTTTTAGTTTCCTCAACTGCATTTGCAACACCTTCGGCAAGTATTGTATATAATGAAACAGGCTTAGGAGGTGGGCTGTGACAATATGATTATACTTTCTACAACACTTCCTCTGAGAATGAATACCTTTTATTTTGACGATCATCAGGGAGGTATCTATAATACCTCTGGCTATACGGCTACTCCTGAGCCGATAAGTTCTGTTCTGTTTTTATCAGGTGGGGCAGTATTTGCAGTTAGGCGTCATTTGAGAAAAAGAGGAAGTAAGAAATATTGATTAATTGAAGGGGACGGGATTGAAGACAAAAGTTTTAATTAGTTTATTTTCCTTTATATTGTTTTTCTCCGTAATACTTGTTTCATTATCTGAAGCAACAGTTGATCCGAGTCCTGCTGATCCCGATACATTGCTTATCACAGATGGAGATAGTAGAAATACTTGCGACAATAGCATGTGTACCCCCCTTATTTTAATACATGGTATTCATAGTAACCAGCAATCTAATGGGGATGATGATATTTTAAATCCAATCATTTAGCAGGGTTCCATGGGCTTGCCCGTGGGTGAATGCCGCCGGAGATATTTTGGTATACTTATGAATTGTGGAAAACAGATTATCAGGACACAGCGTATATCGGACAGAGTACCATGTAGTGTGGATAC
>JAJRYC010000094.1 GCA_024275975.1 Nitrospirota bacterium
TAATTTTCCAAATGGATACCCATCGTACCTGTGGCTGCCTTCCAGTAAGAGAAGAACTGGTGCAGTAGTAATAGAGGTAATCCGGAGAGTAGGAGAAAAGAGGATATGGGAGGGATGTGAAGTCTGGCCGGGTACAGGAGCATTGGGAGACACGCATTATTACGATGTAAACACGGGGGTTTTGGTGGGGGCGGAAAGTATCAGGGGCAAACTAAAATTGACTTTAGTAGATACCAATCTTGAGGCATTGAAAGAGGTTTTACCGAAGAGATGAATGCCCTGTTTACCAAGTGGAAAAAGAAGAGCACTGCTTACCTGAAGGCATTGGAAACAGGCCTGCGCCCCAAAGATGTGATATCGGAGCTTTCCGACAGCCTGTTGGCCCGGCACACCGGCACCTGCTCGATAAATACGATGTCTATCAGCACCTGATGAACTACTGGGCTGAAGTGATGCAGGACGATAGCTACATCATTGCTGACAGCGGGCTGTATAACAATTTAGGTGATGATGAAGACCTGGCGCTGGCGGTTCATGAAAAGATCATCACATACAGGCCGGACAACTGGAAGGGGAACGAAACAAAGGAACGGGTCATTAAGAGCAGGTTATATGAAGTGCTGGGTGATGAAAAAGAGGTGGAAAGAATATTTCCTGTCATAAAAAAACAGAGCGAATACTAATATGGAACAATTGCAACTGGGAAATATCACCGTTGAGGTGATACAAAAAAACATCAAGAATATTTACCTGAGTGTCTATCCGCCAACCGGAAGGGTGAGAATTTCAGCGCCCAATCGAATGGACATTAGCGCCATCTGTGTGTTTGCCATCTCAAAACTGGGCTGGATTAGAAAACAACGGGCGAAACTTAAAAATCAGCAGCGGGAAGCCCCAAGGGAATTTCTGAACAGGGAGAGTCACAGTTTCAACGGTCACCGCTATTTGCTTGAGATTATTCAGCATAATGCCCCGCCCAGAGTTAATCTGCAACACAGCAAAATTGAGCTGTACGTAAGACCGAAAACAAGCAGGGAGAAGATGAAAGCCATCCTGGATGAATGGTATCGCGGACATCTGAATGCAATCCTCCCCGTGCTTATAGCGAAGTGGGAAAAGAGAATAAATGTTCAGGTCAATGAGTTCAGGATCAAAAAAATGAGGACCAGATGGGGAACCTGTAACCGGGAGGCGAAACGAATTTGGTTGAATCTGGATCTGGCTAAAAAGCCGTCGGAATGTTTGGAATATATCGTTGTTCATGAAATGACGCACCTGCTGGAAAGGACCCATAATGACAGGTTTGTATCTCTAATGACCGGGTTTATGCCCAAATGGCGCTTTTACAAGGATGAGCTGAACCGGTTGCCTGTAAGCCATGGGGCCTGGAATTATTAAACGAAGAAACAAAGTACGGGGTCAGCCCCCGACAACGGACAAAGTTGTCCGTTGTCGGGGGCTGACCCCTAAGATTTGCTTTATGAATGGCAAAAGAAACATTGAGTGCGGTCCTGATAATCCGTATCCATTAAGCTCAAGAAAAACTGAACTCATCTGGGGTGCTAACAAGCTTGTGGGTATCAAATCTTTTGGTTTTTGCATAAATTTTATAAAAACTCTTGATAAATAAAGCATGTTTTTCATTGAATCTGATATAATTCTACAAATCGGTTAATCGTGATTAATAGGGGCAGACCGTGTCTAAAAAAATAGAATCCGAAATATATCCTAATTCGCCACTTATTGAGGTTATTTTTGAAATCAAATTTCCTGGGGAACCTGTTGTGGAGTGCAGAAGGGATATTTTTTATGAATTGGTGAGAGGAGATTATCCCAAGGTTTTAGTTCCTTCTACTAAAGAAGGTAGTTTTGTTGCACTTGAGCCGTACCGGTTTGAAAAAGAGGACGGTTCTTCTGGAGTTATGCTGGCAATTAATAAACTTTCTTATTACAGCCGCAAGTACCCGGGATTTAAAAATTTTAGAAAAGAATCGTTAAGTTTAATCAGCAAATTCAGGAAAGCTTATCCAAAGATTAATAAGTTAAGCAGAACCGGCTTCAGATATGTGAATATTATTCCGTTTACGAGAGAAGAAGGGTTGATACCAATAGAGAATTTTTTAAATGTCGGCCTCAAAATGCCGGGTGTAATACCTGAGAAGTACAATAATATTAGTATCGGCTTTGTGGTGGATAGCGACGGAGGATCGGTTACGACCCGTATTGAAACTATGACAACTGCTGACCAAACTGGTGAAGCAATGCTTCTGGATATTGATTATGCCAAGGAACGCAACCTTGCAATTGGGTCCGTGAGTAAATATATTGATGAAAGTCATAAATGTGCAAGGCAGTTGTTTGAAGATTTGATTACCGGCAATTACAGAATGTTTTTGAGAGGAGAAACTTTATGACAACGGCAACAAGAGAATCTGTTTCTGCTTTTGATCCTGTATTGCCCTTTCCTGTTGAAACAGGCAAAGGGAGAATAACGGATGAAGATTTTCAGAAATTTATGGCGCCTGGATATTCAACTCCTCTGTGGTCAATACCAACCAAAAGGAAAAAATATAAAGTTTCGAAACCAATAAAGGTGCATATATATATTGAAGATAATTTCTATTTTGTGGAAAATGAGACCCTTGTTATAGTTGGTATGGGGGAGTCTATCACAGATGCTATTGATGATTTTGGAAAGCAGGTTATTCATTTCTATAAATACTATAAGAAACTGTCGTGGGACAGGGTGACAGGGGATGCCGAACGCTTAAAGGGGCTTTACGAAACTCTCCTTGTTGATCGAGATTAACAGTGTCGATAGACAGAAAAACCATCGAATCCTCATTACGCAAAAAAGGCTTTATTGAAGAAGGCGGAGATCATAAGTACTTCTATCACGAAGTAAACGGAAAACGGACCGGCTCTTATACCTTTACGTCTCGTGGAAGCGGATATAAGACATACGGAGATACCCTGCTAAAGCGAATGCGGTTTCAATTACGGTTGGATTCATTGACTCAGGTAAAACGTCTGCTTGAATGTCCGATGGACATGGATGAATATAATTCAATCCTAAGAGAAAAAGGCATTTTTTAAATATTTTCATCTAAATTAGCTCCTACCAAATGCATTATAGCGGCCAACCTTCCGAATTTCCATCCAGTTGTCTTTCCGCCTTGTAATGTCAAAAAGAATTTGCCAATCTTCCGCATCAGGTGGAAACACTGTAGATTTAATCAGATGATTTATTCGATTATGAAGTCAACAACCTCGATACCACCCTTGCCCTCCAGGCCCTGAAGGCAGTTGGCCACGATGACCTTGAAACAATCGGGTATGCATTGGCTTATCTCCTCTCCACCCGGAATGATGACGGAGGATGGGGAACAACATTGGCATAAAACGATTTTTAAAGAGTGAAATGATATCGTTCCCGACTATAAGCTTAATCTGTAGATAACATCATAGATTTGAACATATGAAAAGCTAAAAATAAAAATAGAGCTTGACAAAAAGAGAAATATTATTTATTTTTACCCATTACTTCTTTCCCAGGAGGGGGAATCAATGCAATCCACAAACAATTTCAGATTCAGAACAATATCTGTGATAGTACTTGCATTCTACCTGTGGACATTCGGCGGAATATTTGAGCTTGCATATGCGTTTAAGACCAGCTCAGACAAAGCACAGCGGATGGAATTAGGGAAACAGAAAGAACAGGGGCCTGGGGAAAGATTAAATAAAGCGATAGAAGACATAGAACAGATAATCCAGGCAGTAGAGACCGTCCGGACAGTCGAAGAAAAAAGGGCGGGAAAAGAGAGACTGAAGACAAAAGAGCTTGAGATTGAGGCTCTTGATAAAGAGATAAGGAAGCAGTTTTCAGAGACGGAAACAAAAATCAAAGACCTTCCAGAAGCAATAAAACAACGCCACAGGGATTTTGTTAAAAAATATGAAGAAAACCTCAAAGAACTGAAGAACAATCTTGAAGCGATAAAAAAGCATGACATAGGAAGCAGGGAATTTGACGAAGCAGTAAAAAAGACAAAAGCGCATCTCGAAAAAGTAAAACCCAGGAAGAAGCACATCCCATTAGACCCGAACAAACTGCCCCACAGGACAGCCGAGCCGACAAAAAAGAAGCCGAGGCTGAGGCCGGAGCAGTTCAGCATAGAGCATAGCACAGAGGGCATAGCGCAGAGACATGAACCAATCCTTGTTGCATCAAATGGATCGTTGAATGGGTTATTAAGCCGGAACCCAGAACTCGCAACCATGAACCTTTATGAGCTATCCGATATTAGTAGCCAGTTTCTTCCTGCTTCAACTACAAACTCAGAACAAACAACCTCGAACACGTTCGACAAGCTCAGTGCAGGCTTGCTGCTTGCAGCAGCCGACCCGCCCACGGATGCCGACCTGGCGGAAACGATAGAAGTTCAGTTCACGGAAGCAATAAGGGCAAAAGCAGAGGAGCTTGAGAATAAACCTGTAAAAATATACAACTGGGTAAGGAACAACATAGAATTTGTACCCACCTATGGTTCCATTCAGGGCGCAGACATGTGCCTTCAGACAAAACAGTGTAATGACTTTGACACGGCATCACTACTCATCGCTCTACTCAGAGTCTCAGGCATACACGCCAGATATATTGAAGGGACAGTTGAAATCCCTATAGAAAAAGTAATGAACTGGGCAGGAGGGTTTACAGATGCCAATGCTGCAATTGATTTCATAGCAAGTGGAGGAGTGCCGGTAGCTACTGACACATCAGGTGGGAAGATAGAAAAAGCACAAATGGAACATATGTGGGTAGAGGCCTGGATTGATTATATTCCATCAAGGGGAGCAAGACACAGGAACGGGCAGGGAGATACATGGATAAGGCTTGACGCGAGTTTTAAGCAGTACAACTATACAGAGGGAATGGATATCAAAACAGCGGTGCCCTTTGATGCAGAATCCTTCATAGAGCAGATAACTGCTACAGCAACCATTAATGAAGAAGAAGGTTATGTAACAGGAGTAGATTCATTATTTATAAGTCAGACAATGGAAGATTATCAGACACAGGTAGAAAATTACATCACGGACAACTATCCTGAGGCAACAGTCGGGGATGTGCTTGGCAAGAAGGAGATAATCAAACAGGAATTCCGTTATCTGCTTGGAACACTGCCTTACCGGGTGGTAGTGACAGGGCAGAAGAGTGCGGAGATGGCTGACAGCTTGAGGCACAGGATAAGGTTCAAGCTGATGAAGGATACATATGATGATTTTTCAGATACTTTTATGGATATCACAAAGAACCTTCCTGAGATAGCGGGAAAGAAGATAACCCTGAGCTATGCACCTGCAACAGAGGCGGATGAAGCAATAATCAACTTATATCTGCCGGAGCCGAATGAAGACGGCACACCAATAGACCCGTCTGAACTGCCGACAACACTGCCTGCGTATATTATCAATGTCATACCGGAGTTGAGGGTGGATGGAGAAGTTATAGCCAAAGGTACGGTGGTGGGTCTTGGAGTGACAGAGTCATTCAGGATGACCTTCAGTGCACCGAACGAACCGCCTGATGTACTGTCAAGCGTGATAACAGCAGGGGAATATTATGCAATAGCCATTGATACGGGCCGCATATCAGAGGCACAGATGACAGAACTCAAGTCAAAGCTTGAAGATACAAAGGCAAAACTTGAGGCACAGGATTTTACAGGACTTACAAAAGACGATATAGTGGGAGACTTGCTCTATACAACAGTATTGAGCTACTTTGCAGAATTTGATGTTATGGACTATGTTACAGCAAAGACAATGGGTGTATCGTTAACGAAACTGCCCTCAACAGGAAGGTTTTTTATGGGACTAAATGTGACCTGGCTTTTTGAAGTTCCTCTAAATGTATCGGCAGGTGGGCTAATGATGGATATAGGATTGATAAAAACAGTGCCAATTGCTCTTGATGGAGACAATAACAGGAAGCTTCAATTTATGCTCTCATCCGGCATGAACTCATCTGCACTGGAGCACTCAGTTCCAGAGCAACTATTTTCAACTCCTGAGAACCCGGCAGAGGGTATATCAGCAGTAAAGGCATTACAGATAGCCAATGATCAGGGGATACCGATATATACAGTTAACCAGACAAACATAGATGCAATTCTTCCTCAGTTGCAGGTTGACTATGATGTAAAAGTTGACATACAAAACGCAGTGAATGCAGGAATGGTTGCTACTGTTTCAAAGACGAACATCTCCTTCACCGGTTGGACCGGAGCAGGATATATCATAATCAATCCTGATACAGGTGCTGGGGCGTATATGATTAGTGGGGGGTTGAGGGGTGGGCTTTTGATTGGCTCAGTATTTCTACTTATTGCAGGTCTATTCCTATCTCTATCAATATTACTTTTTCCGATAGGCCTTGTAGCTCTACCAGTATTTATAGCTCTTCTAACTTTATTCTATGTAAATGTGCTTATATCATTGGTTTTTCTCTATGGGGTCGATACAGCAAGGAATTTTGGCCATTGTATGTGGGGAAATGCTGGGGCAGGTTCCACAGTGTTACAACAGGTATCGCGAATAAAAGAGTTATTAAGTCAAATTGTTAGTATAGTGCTAGTTATTCGGAATATTATATCTTTTGGTGAATGTATTGCCGATGAACTATATTAATTGAAGATTAATGAGCGATGGAATTTACTGGATATCATGTAGAATTAGCCGGACATATTTTTTTCTTAGGTATTATAGGGCTTGGACTGAGAAACCATTCCAGAGCGTCGATTATTTGTGCTTTCAGTCTGAGTGCGATAGGTGGAGCCTTTTTGATATACAATGTTATCTGGATAATGGATAGTATGGATAAACTTAATGCTAATAAAGACATGTTTGTACAGACTTTAATGCTTCAGAAAACACCAATCACTGAGTACCTTCATGTTACTATGACAGCATCCTATGCGATAGTTTTTGTTTCCATTGAGTTGTATATACTGTATTTCGTGAATAGGTTCAGGAATAAATTCAAGAAGAAAAACACAAACTAATGATGAAAAGAGATCACATGCCACGTCTTAATATAAAAAGGAGAGATTTTTATACGAGACGGATCATTGGTGTCATAGTACTCATAATGCTTCAGTTTGTAATAAGCTCTTTTGCCTCTGCCCAGACACCCGAGATAACAAACGGTCTTGCCTATCTCACCTCTACCCAGAACCCTGACGGTTCATGGGGAGATGAGGAAACAAGTACAGACATCCCGCCTGCTACAGTTTCAGTGATAGAGACATTGCAGGTCCTGGATGAGACAGGCACTATAAATTATTCAAATGCCACTGCATGGTTTCAGGAACAGTCTATAGAAACCACGGAATATCTATCCGAAAGAATTCATGCCCTCCCGATTTTTAAAGAGTGAAATGATATTGTTCCCGACTATAAACTTAATCTGTAGATAACATCATAGATTTGAACATATGAAAAGCTAAAAATAAAAATAGAGCTTGACAAAAAGAAAAATATTATTTATTTTTAAGTACTTTTATTTATTCCCGGGAGGGGAATCAATGCAATCCATAAACAATAGTAGATTCAGAATAATATCCGTGATAGTGCTCGCATTCTACCTGTGGACATTCGGTGGAATATTCGAGCTTGCGTATGCGTTTAAAACCAGCTCAGACAAAGCACAGCGGACGGAATTAGGGAAACAGAAAGAACAGGGGCCTGGGGAAAGATTAAATAAAGCGATAGAAGAGATAGAACAGATAATTCAGGCAGTACAGACCGTCCAGACAGTCGAAGAAAAAAGGGCGGGAAAAGAGAGACTGCAGACAAAAGAACTTGAGATAGAGGCTCTTGATAAAGAGATAAGGAAGCAGTTTTCAGAGACGGAAACAAGAATCAAAGACCTTCCTGATATTATCAAGCAGCGGCATAGGGAGTTTGTAAGTAAATATGAAGAAAACCTCAAAGAACTGAAGAACAATCTTGAAGCGATAAAAAAGCATGACATTGGAAGCAGGGAATTTGAAGAAGCAGTAAAAAAGACAAAAGCGCATCTCGAAAAAGTAAAACCCAGGAAAAGACACATCCCATTAGACCCGAACAAACTGCCCCACAGGACAGCCGAGCCGACAAAAAAGAAGCCGAGACTGAGGCCGGAGCAATTCAGCATAGAGCATAGCGCAGAGGGCATAGCACAAAGATTTCAGAGCAAAGAGCATGGCGCAAAGAGCATAACGCAGAGATATGAACCAATCCTTGTTGCATCAAATGGATCGTTAACCGGCTTGCTTTCTCCTGCGTCTGAAGACTATGGGCCCCCTCTCCCCCTTGCGGGAGAGGGTTGGGGTGAGGGGGAAACTCCAAACTCAGAACTATCAACTTCAGGCTTGCTCCTTGCAGCAGCCGACCCGCCCACGGATGCCGACCTGGCAGAAACGATAGAGGTTCAGTTTACAGGTGAGATCAAACAATTAGCAGCAGATTTGGAGTACAAACCACTAAGGATATATGAGTTTGTACGAAACAACTTTGAAACCGAGCCTTATTATGGTTCTCTTAAGGGTGCACAACAAACACTTCTTGAAAGGGCAGGTAATGATTTTGATCAGGCGAGTCTGCTCATATCATTATTGAGAGCTTCAAATATCCCCGCACGGTATGTATATGGTACAGTGGAGATACCCATTGAAAAACTTATGAATTGGGTCGGTGGAGTTACTGACCCCAATACCGCTGCTCAGATAATGGCTACTAATGGAGTCCCCGGTCAATTAATTACAGAAGGTGGACAAATAAAGTATGCCCAGATGGAGCATGTGTGGGTTGAGGTATATGTACCTTACGGGAACTATCGAGGTGCACTGCGAGATAACAGCATTAAGACATGGATTCCATTAGATCCAAGCTTTAAACAATATGAATACAAAAGAGGAATGGACTTATATACTGCTATGGGGATAAACGGAGAACAATACATATATGATTACATTACAGATGACTCGCCATCGCCAATTCCCCCTGAACTTGAAGAATTATTTCCAGATTACACCATCAGTCCATATCAGTATTATAGTCAAAAGCTAAAAGCTTATCTTGATGCTAATATCCCCAATTATGACCTTGAAGAAATCTTAGGAGATGTGGAAGGATTTCTCCCAAATAACTTTATAATCCCCCAAAATTATCCTTTCTTTCTTGGATCCTTGCCTTATAAAGTCATTATCAAAGGAATAGTTTTCTCATCAATTTCAGATAATCTACGCCATAAAATTACCATACAGCTACGTTCACCAGCAACATCATATTCCCTTGAAGAAATAGATTTCACATATAAATTACCCGCCTCTAAATGGATAAATCACAGGATTACACTTTCTTATAAGCCGGCAACTAAAAATGATGAAACACTTGTAAATCAATATGGAGACCTATTAAATGTTCCTCCATATTTAATCAATGTCAAGGCAGCTTTGAAAATTGATGGAGACGAGGTTGCATCTGGCAATCCAACAGGTCTCGGATATGACCAGATTCTAAATATCACCTTTACTTCTCCAAACCAGAAAAGCGATGTAGTTGAGAATGCAATTATTACAGGCACGTATGCCGCCATCACAATAGTGCCAAGCAAAGTAAGAGCTGAATTTTCTGGTAGAGGAATGGAGCAGTTATTATCAAACCTTCATCAAGTTCCCTCAGAGAATGTGGACCTTGATGATGTCTTAGGCGAAATGCTCCATAATATCGGACTTACTTATTTTGGACAATTATCTTTCCAGGAATCCCTGTATGCTTCTACATTTCAGGTGCTGGTATTTCGACAGCCATCAGAGGCCATAGTAGCTTCAAATGTATCTGTAGAGTACTTATTTGATATACCATCTTTAGTTGAGGAAGGAGGGATATCCATTGATGTGGACAGGAATCAATATATTACTATCTCAATAGCTGGAGATGAAACGAGGACTAAAGATTTCATGATAATATCTGGTATCACTTCATCAGCTTGGGAGAATGAAATACTAGAATTCATGTATGATGTACCATCCGTATCAGCTATTAAATTATTGAGACTCTCTGCATTACAAGAGATAGCAATTCATACCATAGACAAGGATAATATCAGTCAAACCCTTCCACTTCTTCAAATAAGCCAAACAGTAAAATCTTCAATACAGAATGCCGTAAATGCCGGGAAAAAGGTTATTGTTCCTCAATCCAATATCCAATACCTTGACTGGTATGGAACAGGATACATAGTTTTAGATCCTGTAACAGGGGCAGGGGCCTACATGCTTTCAAATGAGCTGTCAGGTGGATGGTCAGGAGCAAAACTGCCAGAATCTTCAAGGGATATAAATGCTCTTTTTAATAGACTTTGTCCAAATGCTCGTGAGCGAGTATTGCGGATTGCTTCGGGATATTTAGGTACGCCATATGTAGATGGCGGTAAGGTTCTTGATGCTGAATGTTCTAAGGGCGGGTTTGATTGTTCAGGGTTAGTAGGGTGGGTGTATAAATTAGCAGGATATCCTCAAATATTCTGGAATCCAGATCCAAGATATTCAGATAAGCAATGTTTTGGTGTGAATGCCGAAACGCAATATACATTGACTAAACACACAGATTATCCTCTTATTGCTGATTTAGTATTTTTCTCACACACTGATAGTCCGGAGGGAATTGGTCATGTTGGGATTATTATCGCAAAAGACATGATGATTGATGCATTTAGCACAGAAAGCCCTATTAGCTTTGAGCCATTTTCAGCAGTAAGGTGGTGGCGGGTAAAGTATTTTTTTGGATATTTAATTGAGTCATGCAATACAAATGAATGATAGATGTATAGATGGAGGAAGATAAATATGTATTTTAAGAAAAATTTTATACGATTATTTTTAATAATTACCGTTTACTTGAATATCTTACTACCAACTTCTTTATTTGCAAATGACACAATGGTTGGTGAAAGCGGCCATACAGTATTTCCAATAAACACTGACAAGATACGGATGGTATCAGAAAAGGTTACAGTGAAGATGGGACCTGATGGTTCTGGAATATTTGACCGAAAAGCATTTGTGACGTGTGAGTTTTTGTTTGAGAATACATCACAGGAAGAGATTAAAGCCAAGCTTGGATTTCCCACAAACGAAGTCTGGTCTGACTATCAATATCTAAATGACTTTGTTTCTTATATTGATGGTGTGAACAAAGATGTTCAAATAAAGAAAGAAATACTGGGGCGAAAAATAATCAGCGTCCCATCTGGGGAAATAATAACAGGGGATTACCAAAACCGGAGCCCTTCGACGTATAAAATAATAGAAAATTATAGGAACTGGTATACATGGGATGTAACCTTCCCACCACTAAAGAAAATTAAGGTTAAAAATAGCTATTGGGTAACACTTTCTTCTGATCAGCATGTCTATTTTTTTGAATACATATTGACCACTGGTGTAAATTGGAAAGGTTCAATCGGGAAGGCAGAGATAGAGGTAATCTATAAAGATGCCCATGATTTAAGAAACAGGGTTATTTATGTAAGTCCAAAAACCTATAAAGTGGAAGATAATAAAATAAAATGGAGATTTACAAATTTTCAGCCAAAAGAGAATATTAAGATTATTGAAAAAACGTTGTGGAAACAATTCATTTTCACACGTTATATCATGTATGACATATTAAATTCAAGAGAATACGAAGGTGGATCAAGATACTACACACAAGAAGATTTAGACATAAAAAATGTTGAAGAACACAAAGAACTAAATCGCCTTTTAAATGAAATTGATTCTCGTGAGTACTTATTAGATAGTATGCGCTACTCCAATGGATTATTCTCCATGGAGAATAAACCATTGGAAGAACCAAAAGAATTATATTTTTTAACGAGGGATGCATTTTTAGAGGAAATGAATCAGTTGTATGTCAGAGTCTTAAGAAATGAAATATTTGCAAGGCATGGAAAAACTTTTAAATCAGAGGATTTAAAGTGGATTTTTAAAGATATAAGTTGGTATAAACCTGATCCTGATTTTTCATACGATATGCTCAATAAGATCGAAAAAAAGAATTTAGAGTTTATCATTGAGTACGAAAAGAAGAAAGGTTGGAGAAAATAGATTTGAAGGTAGATGGACAAATAAAGCAGATATCAATAATTCTTATAATGCTATCTGCAGTTGTATTCATTACATCTTATTCTTACGCCCAATCTATATCCATTGATAATGGTATTTCCTGGCTTGCTTCGAATCAAAATCCTGATGGCAGTTGGGGTAGTGATGCTGGCCTCACAGTATTAGATACATCTGCAGTGCTTGATACGCTTGGTTATTTAAATGTAGGCGATGCTGCTTATCCAAATGGAGTCACATGGCTGAGTTCTCAATCTCCGGTATCAACAGATTTTCTTTCGAGAAAAATAACAAGTCTCTATTTCGCTGGAGATGATATTTCTGATGATTTATACACTTTAACTGATATGAAAAATTCAGATGGAGGCTGGGGAGGAGATGCAGATTCAACAAGCATGATAAATGACACTACCCTCGCCATTCAGGCCCTGAAGGCAGTTGGCCACGATGACCTTGAAACAATCAGCTATGCTTTGGCTTATCTCCTTTCTACCCAGAACGAAGACGGAGGGTCGGGGTTTTACGAGGGCGATGACAGCAATGTCTATATGACGGCGCTGGTGCTGAAAGTTCTCAGTTCATATAGTTCAATATTCAATATTCAAAGTTCAATAAATAATGCGGTTAGTTATCTTTTAACAAAGCAGGATACAGATGGAGGTTTTGGCTCAAGTCCCTCTACAGTATATGAAACAGCCCTTGCCTTTGAGGCGCTGGTGGAAAGCGGGCAGGGACAAGCCCAGCCCCTGCAGGATGCAATAAAATATCTTTATGCAACCCAGCTTCCCAATGGCTCATGGAACGAAGACCCATACTCGACTGCCATGGCGTTAAAAGCATTAGCCAGAGTAAAACCGAATCTTTCAATATCATCAGAAGATATTATATTTTCAAACCCCACACCTACAGAGGGAGAGACGGTCACAATAACAGCCAATATCCACAACACAGGCTCTGCACAGGCAGACAATGTACTAATACAGTTCTATGACGGAGACCCATTGGCAGGAGGGGTTTTAATCGGGGAGACAACAATGCTGTCAATACCTGCATACAGCAGTTCATTATCAACCACCTCATGGACAATCCCGGATGCAGCAACCCATTTAATTTATTTACAAATAGACCCTATGAACGTCATAGACGAGCTGGATGAGACAGACAACACAGCCTCCAGGATCCTCACATCCGCAACCTTACCTGACTTAAGCATAACCCCGGCTGATATAGTCTTTGACCCTTTATTCCCGGAACCCGGGGAAACAGTAACAATCACTGCGACGATCAGAAACAGGGGAGAGACAGGGGGGAATAACATAACAGTAGATATCTATAATGGAGACCAATCAGCCGGGGGGACATTGATAGGAAATGCAACAGTCTCATCAATAGGACCTGGAAGTGCATCCTTCATTCAACTAACAGGTAGTTTCACAGCAGGAAGTCACGATATTTATGTAGTGATAGATAGAGCTAATACAATAGCAGAGGGTGATGAGGATAATAATACTGCGATGAAGACCCTCTCGGTTGGACTTGGAGTTATTGACCTTACTACAACAGGCACAGCTATCACTTTCAGCCCTGCATATCCGGTAGAAGGAGATATCGTTACCATCAATGCAACAATATATAACGAGGGTGAGGCAGAGGCAAATAATGTTCTGGTAAGGTTTTATCTTGGAGACCCGGATTCAGGAGGGACTCAGATAGGCCCTGATATATTCATACCTGTAATCCAGGCAAGAGACACAGGAAATATAAATACAGTATGGGACAGCACAGGGCATGCCGGCGATAATGACATATATGTAGCAGTTGACCCTCTTAATACAATCCCGGAGACGAATGAATACAACAACAAGGCATTCAGGACAATCAAAACAGGAGTAAGCGAAGGGCCTGATTTGGAAGTATCACCAGCAGATATAAACTACGCCCCTGTAGATCCTGTCACAGGCGATACAGTCACAATAACAGCGAATATAAGAAATATTGGTACAGACGATGTAAGCAATGTCCTTGTAGAGTTCAGCAATGGAGATCCAAATGTAGGCGGAACATTAATAATAGGCAGTCAGACAATACCATTTATAGCACAGGGAGACTCTGTTAATGTCCAGATAACATGGGATACAACCGGATTCTCAGGCACTTATGAAATCTATGTAAATGCTGATCCATTTAATGAAATAGCAGAATTAAACGAAACAAATAATACTGGTCATTTACCAATCACAATAACAGCACTGCAGGGACCTGACTTAACCATTTCAGAAATAGACACAACAACCCTTACAACTGATATCCAGACCCTCGAGATTTCAGGTTCGATAAATGTGACTTTAGAAAATATAGGCAATGAAGATACGGGTTCTGCCTTTGCAGTAACAGTATTTGAAGATAAAGATGGCAATGAAACCTTTGATGCAGGCATAGACAATATTCTTGGAGAGACTACTTATTCAAACACTCTTGCACCTCAGGCAACAGATACAATAAACATCACTCTGTCAGGCAAGATTCTTTTCAGAGACAACATTATCTATGTAATTGTAGACAGCATTGATTCCATACAAGAGCTTGATGAGACAAACAATAAGAGAAACACGGGACAGGAGTGTGAATATATACCACCTGTAGGCACATTCAATCCAGTAGAAAAATGGGCATGGACAGAAAGTTCGATCGAGTCTAATTCACTTAATGTCATGATGACTCCGTCCGTCATCGATTTGAATGGAGACGGCATGCCTGATATAGTTTTTGGCTCGACGTCTTCAAGAAGTGGTGGTTCTGCCCAAGTGGGGATTCTGCGCAGCCTCAATGGTGGCGACGGTACCGAGCTTTTCTCTGTGACCGACCCAGACCTCGCCATCAACACAGCCTCTTCTGTTGCCACGGGCGACATCGATCTCGATGGATTTCCCGAGATCATTGCCTGTGACAGTACAGGTAAACGGCTGATTGCGTTTGATCACGACGGCACATTCAAGTGGCGGAGCACATTTCTCGAAGCCATCAACTCGGGAGCACCGAGCTTGGCTGACCTGAATAGTGACGGGAGACCTGAGATCGTGGTTGGTCGCCAGGTTCTGGATAGTGACGGTACACTTCTCTGGACAGGAACCGGTGGGAGCGGTTCAAGCGGCGTCGGACCAATATCGCTGGTAGCCGATGTGAATCTGGATGGCAGCCCGGAGGTCCTCGCCGGCAACACAGTCTATACCTTGAGTGGCGAGATTCTATGGCAAGCGGACGTTCCCGATGGATACAACGCTGTCGGCAACTTCGACGATGACTTATTCCCCGAGATCGTTCTGGTCAGTGGTGGACAGGTGTGGCTTCTCGATCATGATGGAACAGTTGCCTGGGGTCCTGTCAGCATCCCTGGTGGTGGAGTCGGTGGCCCCCCGACAGTGGCCGACTACGATGGCGACGGAGAGATCGAGATCGGCGTAGCAGGAGCCAGACGGTATGCTGTCTTCGAAACAGATGGTAGCTTAAAATGGTCCACAGTCACACAGGACCTGAGCTCTAACCGTACAGGTTCCTCGGTCTTCGATTTTGACGGCGACGGCTCGGCTGAGGTTGTCTACAGGGATGAGCTCTATCTTCGGGTCTACAGAGGTAGCGACGGCAATGTGCTTTTTCAGACCCCAATGAGTTCGTGTACGTGGCGCGAGTATGTACTCGTAGCTGATGTAGATGCTGATAACAATGCGGAAATCGTGGCTGTTGCCAACAACAATTGTGGCTTTGGACCGCAGCGTGGAGTCTTCGTCTTCGGCGATGCTAACGACAACTGGGTAAACACCCGGAAAATCTGGAACCAGCATACATACCATATAACCAATGTTAATGATGACGGAACGATTCCAAGGCATGAACAGAACAACCAGGAGATATACAATAACTACAGATGTAATTCTCTTCTGCCTGAAGAAGTATTTGGTTCCCCGGATATAACGGTATCCTATATAACAGTTGACCAGACAAATTATCCTGCATCAGTTTCTGTCTCGGCCAGGATCGGTAATGGCGGCGCTGTGAGTCACCCGGCAGGAGTGGATATTACTTTTTATGATGGAGACCCATCACAGGGAGGAGTCTCTATTGGAACAGCAAAGACAACAAAAACCCTTCAAAAAGGAGATTATGAAGATGTATCAGTAGTCTTCAACAATCCTACTGCTGGTGTGCATGACATCTATGTAGTGGCGGATGAAGAGAATAAATTCAATGAATGCAGGGAAGACAATAATATCGCCCTTGCTTCATTTAATCTTGAAGGAGGGATTCAGTCTTCAGAAGAGATGCCGGACCTGGAAATATCCTCCCCGGACATAACCATAGTCCCGCCTGATACCATTGAAGGCCAGCCGGCGCGAATAACAGCAATCATCCATAATATCGGAACTCTTGGCGCATCGAATGTGGTTATATCCTTCTATGATGGAGACCCGCAAAACAGTGGCGTCCTCATTGGTTCGATCACAAAATCTTACATTGACGCAGGGGCAACCGCCCTTGCATCAATAACATGGGATACCTTTGGACAACCAGGGGTAAATTATATCCATGTAATCGTAGACCCCCAGAACTTCATATCTGAATCCAATGAAAACAACAACGAGGCAATTATTCCTGTGGATGTTACACCACCATCAAAACCGGATTTAGCCGTAACATCATCTGATATTACATTCTCAAATTTAAACTCTAAAGAGGGAGAACCACTTACAGTAAGCGCAACCATTCATAACATTGGAATAGAAACAGGTAATATTGAAGTATCACTTTATGACGGAGATCCATCCTCAGGCGGGATAATATTAGCAGAAAAAACCATTTCACAGCTTATCCAATTTGGAGGAGAAATTACATTAGACTTTGATATAGATACAGTTGGTTTTGCAGGCAGTCATGACTTGTATATAAGCATTGATCCGAATAATACAATAGACGAAATTTCAGAGTCTAACAACATTGCATGGAATTCCCTGACAATAGGAGAATCAGGTATTAATTAAGGAGTCTCAACAGATAAAGGCATATACACA
This sequence comes from Nitrospirota bacterium, assembly GCA_024275975.1. Classification (GTDB taxonomy): domain Bacteria; phylum Nitrospirota; class Thermodesulfovibrionia; order Thermodesulfovibrionales; family UBA6898; genus JAJRYC01. The sequence goes on from JAJRYC010000094.1 coordinate 17,237, forward strand.
GCAAATGAAGACGTTCAGATAATTGTAAGCATCGAAAACCTTATCAATTCAGATCGCTCAGGCACCCTTGAGGTTAAAGTGTTAGATTTGAATGACAATGTTGTTTCAATTGTAACCAGTCAGGTATTTACACTTGGCCCGAATGAAAACAAGGTCTCAAATTACACATGGAATACTGCTCAAACCCTTTCAGGCGATTACAAGGTCTACAGCCACTTTATCGAGGGCGGAAATGTTACTGCCAGGGCGGATACACCAATAACCATATCCCCGGCTAAGGACATAACATCAAAAGTGACCACTGATAAAATATCATACGTAGCAAATGAGACGGTTACGATCAACTCCACTATAAGGAGTGAAAGCACCAACTACATATTTAAAAACCTTAAAACTAAAATAACCATAACAGACGTCAATGGAACAGAGCTTTACACGGAGACCGGCACCATCTCCATCCTGACTCCAGGCCAACTAACAGAACAAAAGACCTATTGGAATACGTCCACGTATCCAAAAGGGGCATATACAGTAACGCTTGAAGTCCTTGAGGACACCACAACCCTAAGCACATCCATGGCGACATTTGAGATTCTGGGCACATCAATTACAGGCGAGGGACTGACCGGCACAATCAGCGCGGCTCCAGACCCGGTCTATCAGGGCCGGGATGAGACCCTGACGTATGGCATCACAAACAGCGGCAATGAAGATATAGCCGCTCTTGATCTGAAGGTACTCATAGTCGATCCGGATACAGAGGAGATAAAGGATACCTTTGAAGCCGCAATCGACCTGCTGATGAATACAACCGCCACCGGCAACTTCATCTCATCAACCTCGGACCTTTCCCCCGGGACCTGCCTGGCGATACTTCAGGCCTCAACAGACACAATGACCGGGCCAAAGACCCTTTCTAGCACAACCTTTGAGGTGAAGCCAGGCATAGAAATCACCAAGAGGGTCCCTGATGTCACAAACCTGCTTGTCTGGGTAAACGACAGGTGTGGTAAATGCGGTGAAGAGGCAGGCACAGGGCACTGCAGTGACAATAATGATGGGCTTGTTGATATAGAACTCCTTGAGGGGATACTCAAAGAGGCTGTAACGGGCTATCTCATAGTCCATGACAAAAAGGATTTTCAGGCGGAGCTGGGCAATCTCTATTATACGGACTTTCTGATACTGGGAGATTACCATCCAATAGAGGACGGTTTCCGGGAAGAACTCAGGGAAAAGGTCTACTCAGGCAGGGGGCTTATATCCTCGCTCTACCTGAAACACGGGGAGCGTCAGGGAGAGGCCTATGACCCTGTATTCGGCATAAAGTTTAAGGGATATCTGCCTGGTGAAACCCACAGAATTAATCTCATAGATAGCCCTGTCACAGCCGCGGGCATACTGGAAGCCGCGGGAAAGGCGGCAAAAATCGAGGCTGATGAAGGGACGACCATAGCAGGCTGGATAGAGACGGACAGCGGATGTCAAAACACAAAAGACAGGAGAGAGAAGACGGAAAAATGCGCAGGAAAGGAAGAATCCCCCGCGATAGTCCTGAATACATATGGAGAAGGGAAAGCCGTATACCATGCATTTGATATAGGCGCGACACTCAAAGACGAAAGCCTTGAACAGCTGTCAGACTTAATCAGCAACTCGATAACCTGGGTCCATAAACCCGTAGACACGGCAGACCTGCATACAAATCAATTCGTGCCGGTGGAAATACGGCTTACGAGCCTCGGCGCAGCCTTTGACCTGAGAATAAAAGAGACATACCCGGTTGGATTAAAACTCTTTGAACCAATAACCGGGCAATGGATAGAGGAGAACCCATGGCTGGTTGAACTCCGTTTAGAACCTTATGAGACAGAGACGATTCTCTACTATCTGCTTACGCCGGATACAGCCGGAATATATACCCTGGAGTCAGAGGTCGGATACATGGTAGACGGAGAGTACAACTTCTACCGGAGCCTGATATTGGACCTGGAAGTTAAGTGAGATATTCTTTTTTCAGCATTCCAAATGAACGGTCTGTCTACGGGGAGGGGAGGGCCAGATAATTTTTTTGAATTTTTACCCTGACTTTTTGTATAATCATCCATGTCTACCTGATGCTGATTCTGGTCTAATCCTTCATTCTCCAGTTGCATGCTTCCTGGATACGAAAAGTCCGGGATAACTCTCTCCGGATTAGTATGGACGAAAAAGGGGCTTGTGCGGTTTTCTTTTGGCATCTTTTTTGGTTTTCCTGCAAACAGACGGGCGGCAGATGCTGCATCGGGTCTTGCTGCAGTAAAGACAGAAGTGGCAGTCAGAACACGGGTTCTTTTTAGGTGATGGCTTTTTCGGCATTGCTTATATTAAGAAGTATAAACCTGTTATAGTAGAGAGGTAAAGTCCGGATCAGAGTTTTATAAGGATTGCTTTTATATTAAGATGTATTTCGGGTTGTTTCTTTTATCTGATATCCAACTGATATTTCGCATACTCTTGATTGACTCCTGAACCCAGAATCTTTTAAACTAAATGTTTAGTATTTGTTTCCATGCACTTCCTTTTAGCCGGGATGACAATCTTATTTAGCCGGATTTAACGGAATGTAATATTATTTAATTGAGAGGTAAGCATTATGGATTATGACGAGAGTATTGAAAAAGAGATTTCAGATGTAGAGAGCCAGGATAAAACCGGAGAAAGCGATGAGAATTTCGCTGATTTGCTGGAGAAGAGCGATAATCTCAATACGAGGCTATCACCGGGGCAGAAGGTCAGGGCCAAAGTAATCAGTATATCGGGAGATGTTGTCTATATCGACCTGGGAGGGAAAAGCGAAGGGGCGGTAAATCTGAGTGAATTCACAGATGAAGACGGCACCGTTAATGTAAAGGAAGGCGATGATATCGAGGCTGTTTTCCAGTCGGTTAAAGACGGTATCAGGATGCTGACAACCCTCAGTAACGGCTATCCTTTAATTAAACTCAATGCCATATATGACGCCTATAACGCGGGGTTGCCGGTAGACGGAGAGGTGAGGCGTGAACTTAAAGGTGGGTTTGAAATATCGGTCGGTGGAGTGAGATGTTTCTGCCCATTTTCTCATATAGACCTGAAAGGCGGCCGTGAAGGCGGTATTTATCTCGGGCGGACATTTCCCTTTAAGGTGCTGGAATATGAAAATAACGGTCGTAATATTATTGTGTCCAGGCGGGTCCTCCTTGAGCAGGAGAAACGCGCCCTGGTCGAAAAGCTGAAGGAGACCCTCCATACCGGGATGGAGCTGACAGGAACGGTCACCTCTATCCAGAAATTCGGGGCTTTTGTTGATATCGGAGGAATAGAGGCGCTTATCCCCGCGAGTGAAATTTCCTGGATCAGGACGGTGAACCCGGGTGATGTTCTGGCTGTTGGCCAGGAGGTCCTGGCGAAGGTGATAAACCTGGACTGGGACAATAACCGGTTGACCCTAAGTACTAAAGCGCTGCAGCCGGATCCATGGAGCAATGTTGGAGACAGATATCTGGTTGACAGCCGGATAAAGGGAACGATTGTCCGCCTTACCGGTTTTGGCGCTTTTGTGAATCTCGAACCAGGTATCGATGGCCTGATTCATATATCGAATCTTGGTGCAGGCAGGCATATAAATCATCCAAAAGAGGTGGTTGAGGTCGGCCAGGAGGTTGAAGTCTATGTCCGGGAGGTTGATTCCGGAAAGAAAAAGATATCCCTGTCAATACAACCCAAAATTGATCCGGTAAAGATTGTCTTGCCGGCGATAGGCGAGCTTTTTGACGGTACTGTTGAGAAGGTCATGCCGTATGGTATTTTTATGAAGATTGCTGATGGTTTGTCCGGACTTATACCGAATTCCGAGATGGGGACTCCCGGAGGGACTGACCACAAGAGCATGTTTCCTCCCGGAAAGGAAATGAAGGTTGTGGTTATTGAAGTGGATACCAAAAACAGCAAGGTGCGTCTGAGCAGGAAGGCTGTTAAGGAGAAAGAGGTGCGGGAGGATTATGATAAATATGCTAATTCCGGTAGCAAGGCCGATGGGTCGACGGGAGGTTTCGGCAGTCTGGGGGAAATACTCAAGGCAAAACTTGAAGAAAAGAAACTGGCCGGCTAATCCTGGTAGCCAGTCAGTTTTATAACAGCTGCTGGACCTATCATCAGGGGATTTTATAAACAACTGAATTATATCTTTCCCTGAAATTACCCGACCTGTTCCAGTGTTACTTTTACCTGAATGCGTCTGTCGTCCCGTAATACGCCTAATGTCACCTCGTCACCGACATGGCGCCTGTCAAATTCGTTCTGGAGATCGTCATAGGTGCTTATCGGCGTATCGTTCACCCTTTCGATAATATCCCCGAGGATTATTCTGTCGTTTATTATTTGAGTTTTCCTGAGGCCTGCAGCCTCGGCTGTGCTCCCCGGCAGTATTTTAATTATCAGTACACCCTTAATACCCAGTCGTTTGACAATTCGGTCATCCGCTATTGTTATTCCAATTCCAGGCCGGATTACCTTTCCGTACCTGATGATCTCCGGCACCACCCGGTTAATGACATCTACTGGAACGGCGAACCCGATTCCGGCGCTGGCCCCTGTAGGGCTGTAAATGGCGGTGTTTACCCCGATCAGCCTGCCCGCGCTGTCAAGCAGCGGCCCCCCGGAATTTCCCGGATTTATCGCTGCGTCGGTCTGTATGACCCCCTGGATGGTCCTGCCGGTGACGGACTTGATCCCGCGCTCCAGGGCGCTGACTATGCCGGATGTGATTGTCTGGTCGAGTCCGAACGGATTACCGATGGCGAAAACCTTCTGGCCGACCAGAAGGTTTCCGGATTCTCCGATGAGGATCGGTTTTAATATTTCAGGTGGAGCCGATATTTTCAGTACGGCAATATCCTTGTCCGGCGACGCCCCGATCATAATCCCCTTCCAGGTGGAATGGTCCGCAAGTGTGACTTCCACTCGGTTGGCGTCTTCGATAACATGATAATTGGTGACGATACGGCCCTCCCTGTCCCAGATAAAACCTGAACCGGTCCCTTGCGGGATTTCGTAAACATTGAGACTGAACAGGCTTCGGCGGAGTTCAATACTGGTTATATAGACCACGGACGCGGAGGTGGCCCGGAATAATTCAATGGTGTTCTTTTCGTCTTCGGCCAGGTCGCCCCTGGCGGTTACCGGCCTGGGCCTGGCATCCGGGTCCAGGGGTCTTTCCGGACTTAAGAATAACCACCATATGCCTGCCAGGACCAGCAGTGCGGCCAGACCAGGGAGGATTCCCCAACGGCCTGCCGGGTGATGTTGCCGGGGCCGGTTTATCATCGCACTCCAACCTCCAGCATCTTTTCCTTTATCTCTTTTATCCTGTCCCTGATCAGCGCGGCCCGTTCGAATTCGAGGTTCTTTGCGGCCTCTTTCATCTCATCCCCGAGTTTCTTTAAAGCGCTGTCATCACCGGTATATTCTTCATGATCTTCCGCGGCGTAAGAAACCGTCCAGTAGTCTGCTTCGTAAATCGAGCCTGCAATGTCCTTGATATTGCTTTTGATGGTTTCCGGCGTGATCTTCATCTTCCTGTTGTATTCTTTCTGGATGCGTCTTCTCCTTTCGGTCTCGTCAAGAGCCTTTTTCATGGAGCCTGTAATCGAGTCGGCATAGAATATGACCGTCCCGTTTACATTTCTCGCGGCCCTGCCTGTTGTCTGTATCAGGGACCTCTCCGACCGGAGGAAACCCTCTTTGTCCGCATCCAGGATTGCGACAAGCGAGACTTCTGGAAGGTCGAGCCCCTCGCGCAGGAGGTTAACGCCGATGAGGACATCGAATTTGCCGAGCCTCAAGTCCCTGATTATCCCGATGCGTTCGAGTGTCTCGATGCCGGAATGGAGATACCTGGCCCTGATGTCGAGCTTTGTGTAGTAATCAGTCAGGTCTTCCGCCATCTTCTTGGTCAATGTCGTGACAAGCACCCTTTCGTCTATTTCCATCCTCTTTCTTATTTCCGCGAGGAGGTCGTCAACCTGTCCTGAAACTTTACGCACATAAGGCTTTGGATCGAGCAGTCCTGTCGGACGGATTATCTGCTCGACTACCTTCCCCCTGGATTTTTCTATCTCATACGGGCCCGGGGTTGCCGAGACGTAGATTGCTTTGACGACTTTTTTCTCGAATTCGTCAAATTTCAGCGGTCTGTTGTCGAGCGCGGAAGGAAGTCTGAAGCCGAAATTTATAAGGTTCTGCTTTCTTGAACGGTCCCCTTCATACATCCCCCTGATCTGCGGCATGGTGGCGTGAGATTCATCATTTACTATAAGAAAGTCCCCGGGGAAGTAATCGATCAATGTATACGGGGCCTCACCCTGCGCCCTTCCGCTTAGGTGTCTTGAATAGTTTTCGATGCCGTGGCAGAATTTGAATTCCTTCAGCATCTCCATGTCAAAGCGTGTCCTCTCCTCGATCCTGCGCGCTTCGGCCACCTTGCCCTGCTTAAGAAAGTTTTCGACTGATTCCTTCATCTCCTCCTCGATTTTTTTCAGCGCGGTTTCGATGCGGTCTCCAGGTGTCAGCCAGTGGCTGTTCGGGAAGAGGGCGATCTTCTCAAGTCTCCTTATCCTGTTGCCGGTTAAAGGGTCTGTTTCATACAGGGACTCCACGGTATCGCCGAAGAATTCGATACGTATCACCTTGTTAAGGGCAAAGGAAGGATATACCTCAACAATGTCGCCCCTTACCCTGAAAGTGCCTCTCTTGAATTCAGTATCGGACCTTGTATACTGTATTTCGATAAGCCGCTCTAAAAAATCATCCCGTTCCGACTGCATGTTCTCTTCTATCAGCAGATGCAGGTCGATATAATCCCGGGGAGAGCCGATGCCGTATATACATGAGACGGATGCAACGACGATAACGTCGTTCCGCTCCAGCACGGCCCGCGTGGCGGAATGCCTTAACCTGTCGATGTCATCGTTTATCATGGCGTCTTTCTCTATGTAGGTGTCTGTTGAGGGCAGGTATGCCTCGGGCTGATAGTAGTCATAGTAGCTGACAAAAAACTCGACTGCGTTTTCAGGAAATAGTTCCCTGAATTCTCCGTACAGTTGCGCCGCAAGTGTTTTGTTATGGGCTATGACGAGTGTCGGGATGTTTATTTCCGCTATAACATTCGCTATAGTGAACGTCTTGCCCGACCCTGTTACTCCGAGCAGGACCTGATGCCTCTGCCCCCCGGCCAGCCCCTTTATGAGTTTATCTATCGCAGCGGGCTGATCGCCCCTGGGTATGAAATCCGTTGTAAGCTTGAAGTTCGACATGAGAGGTATTATTTTAAAGCGGCGGGGCTACCTTAATAAAGGGCTTTTAAACAGTTCATTGCGCTGGGCCGACCTTACTGTATTTTCGAGCAGCATGGCGAGCGTGACAGGACCGACGCCCCCGGGGACCGGGGTGAGCAATGAGGCCTTTTTCGAGACTGTTTTGAAATCAACATCGCCGCATATACCGCCGTCTTCAAGTATGTTTACTCCGATGTCGACCACAACGGCCCCTTTCTTTACCATATTGCCCCTGATGAGTCCTCGCTTGCCTGTTGCGCTGCAGAGAATGTCCGCCTGCTTTGTAATGTCGCCAAGGTTTTTTGTCTCCCTGTGGCATATTGTAACGGTCGCTTCTTTTACCAGAAACATGGAAGAGAGCGGCTTGCCGACGGCGAGGCTCTTGCCTATGATGACGGCATGCTTTCCCTTGATCCCGATATTATGGTGTTCGAGCAGTCTTATCACTCCAAAAGGCGTGCATGGAAGAAAGCTCCATATTGAAGGTACGAACCTTAGTTGCTGGTACATGTTCAGATGGTTACCATTAAAAAGCTGGAATGTGGATTCATCCGCGGCCAGCCTGCCGACGGATATAGCGCCGAGTCCGTCAATATCTTTTTCCGGCACGATGGAGTTGATGATCCTTCTCGCGTTGATATGTTCCGGAAGCGGCATTAATATCAGAAGACCGTTGATACGTTCATCTATATTTATTGAATGGACAATATTAAGTATCTCGTTTACGGTTACGGTATCGGGGAGCCTTAACTCGTAAGCTGTTATCCCTGTCTTCCCGCATTTACTCAGGATTGCCTGAAAATACTGGGCTGATGCCGGGTTATTGCCGACGAGCAGTACAGCCAGGCCTACGTCGATCCCGATTTTATTCAGGTGCTCTACCTCTGTTTTAACGTCCGCCTTAATCTCTTTCGCCAGTTTTTTCCCGTCCAGAATATTATTCAACCGGTACCTCCAGTGGATTCATTGTTCATCTGATCAAAAAAGAGACAAATCTCTTCGTATCCTCAAGGGTTCCTAAAACAACGTCTGCTCCGGCGTCCGAAAGGGCGTCAAATGAGTATGGTCCCGTTGCCACGGCTATGCTGAGCGCGCCGTAAGGCTTTGAACACCTGATGTCCATGGGGGTATCGCCGATAACAACGCAATCGCTGTAACTGATCCGGTGGGAGTGCTGTTTATGAAATTTGTCCACTGCTATCGGCAGGAGGTTGTTGCGGTTTTCATCGTCGTCTCCGAACGCGCCGATTTTAAAATATGAGTTTAGGCCGAAATGCTCAAGCTTGATTCCGGCGCCTTCCGCTATATTCCCCGTGAGCAGGCCCAGTGTTAACCCTTCATCCTGCCTGAGCGTTTCTAGTGCCTCCATGACCCCGGCCTTGATATGGCCTCTATCGTTGTTTATATAGTGTCTTAAATGTTTTATATAGGTTTCGCAGAAACCGGGAATGACCTCGTCCGAATACTCGATGCCGTGCAGGTTTATGCCCTCCCTGATTATTCCCAGGTCTGTTTTGCCGGCCATGTTTATGTTTTTGAAGGCGTCGCTGATTGAGAACATCTCCTCAAACGCAAGGTCTAATGACTTTGTGCCCGCGCCTCCGGAGTCGATAAGCGTGCAGTCGATGTCAAAGAGTATAAACTTCATATTTTTAAGATAGCCATTAGAGAGACCGCAAGTCAACCTTAACCTGATTGTGGTGTGAACTGCCGGGCGCAAAGCGCGAAAAAAAGCATAGCGCATAGCGCAACGAATAAAAGAAGTTCAACGTTCTATGTTCTACGTTCAAGGTTAAGAGACGAAAGACACAGACAAAGACTAAGAGCATAGCGCAACGAATAAAAGAAGTTCAACGTTCTATGTTCTACGTTCAAGGTTAAGAGACGAAAGACACAGACAAAGACTAAGAGCATAGCGTAACGAATAAAAGAAGTTCAACGTTCAAGGTTTAAGGCGCAAACAAAAGCAAAGCGCAAAAAACAAAGCTCAGACAATATTAATTTGCCACTGATTGACAAAGAAATTGACCTGGAGCTTATTGAAAAAAACTCCTGACAATTTGACGCACAGTAAATGCACACCAGCGGTGACTTTTTTGTTTTTTGTACGTTGTATATTTTTTGATCAATTTTTAGCTGCTGATGCCATACATGGTGTGCATCAGCGATCAAGATGTTGGGCATCAAAATATAATTGCAAATAGCATGAGTACCGTGCTATCATGCTAGTGTGATCCAGTCATTTAAAAATAAAGGAACAGAAGATATATTTAATGGCATAAATTCAAAAGATGCGAGAAAAACATGCGCACAAGTATTATGGAAAATTGCAACAAGGAAACTGGATCAACTGGATTCAATAATACAACTTCATGAATTGCGCATACCACCAAACAATAAGCTGGAGGCCTTAACAAGAGATAGAAAAGGTCAGTACAGCATAAGGATAAATGATCAGTATCGCATCTGCTTTATCTGGATCGAATCCGGGCCGGATAAAGTAGAAATTACAGACTATCATTGAGATAAAAACAGGAGGCAAACAATGATCAGGATACCACCACATAGAGAACCGACTCACCCGGGGGAAATGTTGCTTGAGGAGTTTCTTTACCCTATGGGCATTACGCAGAGAGAATTGGCTGAAAAAATTCATGTGCCATATCAGAGAGTAAATGAAATTATCAACAAGAGACGCGGCATTACGCCAAGTACTGCATTAAGGCTTGCAAAATTATTCAGAGTTTCAGAAGATTTCTGGATGAACCTTCAGTTACGCTGGGATTTATATAGAGCCAGACTGAATGAATCAGAGGAATTGAAGGAAATCAGACCATTAAAAGTGAAGGAGACAGCGGTTTAATAGAAGAATTGTCCAACACTTATAAGATAAACACAAGAATTGCTTTCCCAAAGGATATGAAGATGGTGTTTTCTATTTTCCAATTAATCAAAGGGGAATGAAAAGCAATACCTACCAGATGACATTTATAAAATCCCCCTTAATCCCCTTTGCTAAAGGGGGAGACTGTTTGCTATGGGCTTTTCTATAATCTTTAAGAATAACCACCTTAATCCACCTTAATCTAACTTACCATGTTCTGCAATTATGACCGGACACCAGAGGAAGGCTGTAAAAGTAGGGGCATGGCGCGCCATGCCCCTACTGTATCCAGACCTAAATGTTGGTAAGGATAAGTTATTAAAGGGGGATTAACAGGAAGCATATCCTTTTAATATGATTTCACCCACTCTTTTTCCACGATGAGATATAATAGATAACTATCGGCTTTTTAGTGAATTCAGTAAATAAGGAAGACAAAACATGGATATAAAACTGACAGATCTGTCCAGTTGCGCGGGTTGAGCGTCTAAATTCAGTCCTTTGGACCTGTCCAACGTGCTTGGGCAGCTGCCTGTAACTACTGATAAAAATGTGCTGATCGATTCATCGAATGCAGACGATGCAGGTGTGTATCGTATTACGGACGATATCGCGGTCGTGATGACAACCGATTTTTTTACTCCTGTTGTCGACGACCCATACTGGTATGGAGCAATCGCCGCGGCCAATGCACTCTCGGATATATACGCAATGGGAGGCAGGCCGCTGACAGCGCTGAATGTTGCGATGTTCCCCGATAAGGCTGAGTTTTTTCCTCTACTCAAGAAGATAATGCAGGGCGGTATCGATAAGATGGCCGAGGCAGGGGTCTCCATAATCGGCGGCCATACTGTTAAAGACAATGAGCCGAAATTCGGATTTTCCGTCATGGGTTTGATACACCCTGACAGGATCCTTGATAATACAAAGGCAAGGCCGGGGGATGCCCTGATACTGACGAAAAAGATCGGCACGGGAGTTATCTCCACAGGGGTAAAGGCCGGAAGATGCAGTGAGGCGGTCGTGAAAGAATTTATGATTTCGATGGCGACGTTAAATAAAAGGGCCGGCGAGATAATGCTCGAAACCGGCGTAAGCACGGCTACGGATATAACAGGTTTCGGTCTTATCGGGCATCTTTATGAAGTGCTTTCCGCGAGTGGATGCCGCGCGCGCCTTTATGCAAGCCGCGTCCCGGTTTTCAGCGGAGCAGAGGACCTTGCTGAAACGGGCATAGTCCCTCTGGGCACAAGGGATAACATGAAAAGTTTTGACGGGTATATCGAATGGAGCAGGGGTGTTACGGAGGTTGATAGAATTTTGATGAATGACGCCCAGACATCAGGCGGCTTTGTCATCTTTGTTCCGGGAGAGAGAAAAGATGCACTTGTGGCTGCGCTACGGAAAGAGGGCGTATTGGCGGCCCATATCGGTGATGTGATGGATAAGGCCACGGACGGGAAATTAATATATGTCGATAGATAAAAAAAAGAGAGGGAAACTGAATATGAAGAAACGCCTGGCCGGGCTTATTTTTGAAAAGGCTTTTAAATACAGCGAAAAACCAGCGTTCAAGCTGGTCTCCGGCAGGATGAGCTGCTACTATTTTAACTGCAAGACTGTGACGCTCCATCCGGAAGGAATGTACCTCATAGGCAGCATTATTTATGAGATGATAAGAGATATGGATGCCAAAGGCATCGGCGGACTCACACTCGGGGCTGACCCGATAGCCGGCGCGGTTGCGTATACATCCTACCTGAAAGGAAGCCCCGTCGAGGCGTTTATTGTCAGGAAAAAGACAAAGTCACACGGTACCATGCAATGCATAGAGGGAAATGTCAGGGAAGGAGACCGGGTGGTGATTGTGGATGACGTTATAACTACCGGCAAATCAACGATCGAGGCCATCAGCCGGTCGAGGGACGCGGGTCTCGAAATTGCCGGTGTGATCGCGCTGGTTGACAGGCAGGAGGGGGGGAAGGAAAATATAGAGGCGCTGGGTCTTGATGTGGAGTCGGTTGTTACGCGGGATGATGTTATGAAGCTTTATCACAGTGTTGCGTGAAATTCATTAATAAGCGCAGGCCCGGTTTACGCGGGATTTAAGGTTGCATTTTTTTTAATCAGTGAGGTATTTTTCGCTTATCCCGGCTGTGGACGCTCTCTTCCGATCGAGATATTCCATGAATTCAGCAGGGTCTTTAAAGCCCATGAACTCCGAAGTGATTTTCAGGATATAATCTTCTTTCCTGAGAATATTTTCTCCCCTCAGCCGCAGGAAATTTTCGAGGACGCGGTAGATATGATATGCCTCGCTTAACTGGTTCGCGTCAGACCTGCTCAGAATTCCTGAATCCTTCAGCCTGCCTATCGCTTTTAATGTGCCATGGACCAATAATCTTTTCTCCCTGCGGCAGTTGACGAGCTGAAGGTACTGGACCGTAAACTCGATCTCCCCGATTCCGCCGGGACCGAGCTTGATATCGTAACCTTCGGGTTCTTTCGATAGTTCCTTCAGTATACTTTCCCTCATCTGCCTGATATCCGCCGCCGAGACGCCGCCGCCTCCGGATATAAGCGCATCTCTTGCCATGTTGATAAACGATAATCCCGTTTTTATATTCCCGGCCACCGGCCTTGCCTTGAGAAGTGCCTGGAGTTCCCAGAAGGCAGCTGATTTGGAATAATACCTTTTAAAGCTCTCTATCGAGGAGACAAGCGGCCCTTTTGACCCCTCGGGCCGGAGCCTGGTGTCAGCCCTGTAAGCAATGCCCTCTTTTGTATAGGAGATGAGCATCCTCAGTAATTTTTCGGCCGCCCTGGTATTTTCAGGCCTGACTTCTTCCATACAGACGAATATCAGGTCGAGGTCGGAATTGAATGCTATCTCCCTGCCTCCCAGCTTACCGAAGCCTATTACCGCCATGTCTTCGATACCGGCGGGGATATGCTCCATGCAGATGGACAGTACGGCTTCCGCCGTTTTGGTCAGACCCTTGATCACATCGGTGACGTCTATTTCATTCCGGAGGAACAACAGACCGAGCCTTATCTCTTCCGTCTGTTTGACAAGTCTTATGGAGGTATTTACGGAATAGCCTGATGATATGGTGGTCCTTATTTCATTTTTAAGGTAAGTCAGGCTCTTTTTTATGATTTTCTGCAGGCCGATCATCTCGAGATGCCGGGGACTGCTCATCAGCATCCTCGAAAGATATTCGCTCTGTGAAAATACGTGGGTGAGTGTTTTTACGAGTTCCTTATTGCCGGCGAATGCCTCTAAATAAGACTCCCGTGTGCTCAGGAGTATCGCGAATGACCGCAGGTGGTTTAATGCTATATCCGGCATGACGCTTTTTAGCGCGGAGTCGACAAAAACAGGAAGTATCTCGCCAAGGAGTCTTCTGCCTCTCAGTGTCTGGAATGTGAACATGCTGTCCTTTATCGCCTTTATGTTCCTCACCGCCCTGTTAACATCGGTAACTCCCGTGGTCGAGAGATATTCCTTTAATTCAGAATCTGAAAGCTCTTCATCAAATAATGTCCCGCTTGAACGAGGTTCTTCTTTCTTCCCGCCGAACAGTGAGTCGTAAATGCTTCTGACATTCGCTCTTCTCTTTTCAAGGCCGGAAGCAAACATCTTTCCGTCCTGAAATCCCATCTTTTTCGCCAGCGTATCCAGTTCATCCCGGCCGACAGGCAGGGTATGGGTCTGAAGGTCATTGACCTGCTGGAGCCTGTGCTCAAGCGTCCGCAGGAACCTGTAGTTGTCTGACAGAAGAGAATAATCTTCCTGACCTATAAGCGCCTTCTGTAACAGCCGGTGTAAGACTTTCAGGATGTTCCGCTCCCTGAGCAGAGGCTCTTTCCCACCATATATCAGCTGGAGCGCCTGCGCGAAAAATTCTATTTCACGTATACCGCCGTATCCCCTCTTGATGTCCCCTTTTTTGAATTTTGAATCTATGCGTGTCTTCAGCCTCTTTATCTCATCTATCGAACTGAAGTCGAGATATTTTCTGTATACAAAAGGCCTTATCATATCCATGAAGCTGTCGCCGAGTTCCGGATTACCGGCAACAGGCCGCGCCCTTAATAACATCGCCCTTTCCCATGCCCTGCCCCATGACTCATAGTACATCTCGTATCCTCTCAGCGAGAGGGCGATGTTTCCTCGCTGTCCCTCTGGCCTCAATCTGAGATCGACCCGGTAAGCGAATCCGGTGGATGTGTTCAGCGACAGAAAACGGGTCAATGCCTCCGCAACCTTACTGTAGTATTCGTGGGCGCTGATTTTGTTTATGTTTACGCCCTGGCCGGTTCTGATACCCTCTGTCTCTCCTTTTTCGGTCCCATACACAAAAATCAGATCGACATCGGAACTGAAATTGAGTTCCTCCCCACCAAGTTTTCCGAGGGAGATGACGGAAAAGGCGTCATCCGCGGGAACGCCGTAGATTCCGGCCAGGGATTTTCTTACTATCTCCAGGGAATTTTTGATGATCGCCTCGGCGAGGGAACTCAGCTCGAGCATTGTATCGACAAGGTCGCATCTTCCGAGGATGTCCCTTAGAGTTATCCTGAGTATCTCTCTTAACCGGAATTCCCGCGCCGCGTCCATGTATGGATCGAGAGATGGATGTTGAGGATACAGGCCGATGCGGTTCGATGAAACATTGAGATTATCAAAATTCTCTTTCAGGGAAGATGAAAGGGTCTCTTTGTCGGGTTGGGCGCCGGTATTCATAAGAATATTAAAGAGTATATCCGGATTCGAGACAGAATAGTTTGCAAGGAACTGGCTGAAGCTGAAGAGCAGGGCCACCTCTCCCAGGTATTTATCCAGTTCGTCCGCATGGGAAGGATTTTCGGCAAGGAAAGCCGAGAGGTTTTTCAGTGACCGCCCGGGATCCGGTGTTGTATCAGCGGCGTCCTTAAGTCTTTTTTCGTCCATTATAACAAGGGAATCATTCCGCTAATGTTTTCCGGACTCCCATAGCCTCGGGTCGATCGAGTCCCTGATCCCTTCCCCGAGCAAATTATAGCCGAGTACAGTGACCAGGATGGCCAGGCCTGGGAAGACCGAAAGCCACCATGCGATTTCGATGTTATCTTTCCCCAGCGTCAGGATGTTCCCCCAGCTTGGAGTCGGAGGCTGTACGCCGATTCCAAGAAAACTCAGGGCCGACTCCACCAGTACCGCGCTCGCCACCCCCAGGACCGCGGAGATGAGCACCGGGGCCATGCTGTTGGGCATAATATGTCTGAATATGATCGCGATATCGCCCGCTCCCAGCGCCCTTGCGGCAAGTACATACTCGCGGGTCTTTAATGACAGGAACTCCGCCCTCACAAGCCGGGCTATGCCCATCCATGAAGTAACGCCTATGACGATCATGATGTTCCATATGCTCGGCCCTATAAAGGCGATGACCGCGAGGATCAGAAAAAACGTCGGTATTGAAAGCATGATGTCAATAAACCTCATGATGATTCTGTCCGGCCAGCCGCCGTAATACCCTGCCAGCGCGCCGAGTATCATGCCTATGACAGATGATATGCCTACCGCGACAAAGCCGACCATCAGTGATATCCTGCTGCCGTATATCATCCTTGAGAGCACGTCCCTTCCGAGGTCGTCGGTCCCTAAAGGATGGCGCGGGCCGGGAGGTTCGAGTACCTCTTTTCTGTCGATTTCATTTGGATTATATGGTGAAATCAGAGGGGCCAGAAACGCCACAAGGAAGAGGGCCAGCACAATAACTCCTCCCGCGACCGCAAGATTATTTTGTCTGAATCGTCCCCAGAACAGATGTCTCAAGGAATACTTGTTCATAATCGCCTATTTCGCCCTTATTCTCGGGTCGGCCAGCATATAGCCTATATCCGCCAGCAGGTTTCCGAATAATGTTAATATCGCGCCGATTGTCAGGATACACATCACAAGCGGATAGTCCCTTGTCATGACACTCATATAGAACATCTGGCCCATGCCCGGTATGCTGAAGATATTTTCGAATATCACGCTTCCGCCGATCAGGCCGGGGACCGCGAGCCCCAGAAGTGTGATGATCGGCAGAAGGGCGTTTTTAAAAGCGTGTCTGTATATAACTTGCCTTTCAGTCAGCCCCTTCGCCCTTGCAACCGTCACATAGTCCTGCCTTATCACCTCGAGCATGCTGCTTCGCATATATCTGGAGAGGCCCGCAACTCCTCCCAACGCAGATACGAAGACAGGCAGAATAAGGTATTGACCCCTGTCCCATAACTTTGCGAGCAGGTGCAAAGAGTCGTAATTCATGGACTTAATGCCTGATATCGGGAGCCAGCCGAGATATACGCCGAAGAACATCATAAGCAGCAGTGCAAGCCAGAATGCGGGGGTGGCGAACCCCAGGAATACGAGCGTCGTTACTATTTTGTCATACAATGAATACTGGCGTGTCGCTGATGATATGCCTACGGGTATGGCGATAAGAAAAATAACGGACATTGATAGTAGATTAATAAGAAATGTGATGTAGAGCCTCCTGTCAAGCAGCGGCTGACCGGTGTCCCATATCTTATCCATCACGGGTCTCTGGTCGGATGATAACGACTTACCGAAATCGAGTTTAACGATTCGCTTCAGCCAGAGACCGTACTGTACATATATTGGCTTGTCCAGCCCGTAATATTTTTCGAGCATCTCCCTTGCCTCGGGCGTAATCTTCGGGTTCATCTCCGTCATTATA
>JAJRYC010000095.1 GCA_024275975.1 Nitrospirota bacterium
AAGATACTGGTAAAAGAGATCGGAAAGGTGATGGGGCCGGAGAAGGGCAACACAAAGTACCTGTACGAACTTTATCCGGGCGGACCGGCGAAGCAGGCATGTAAATACGCCGGACTGCCAAAACCGACCGGCTGCGTATAGTAACCAGGAGTCGATATAACCGGTAGCGGGTTGGAATGTCTGTCTTCAGCCCGTTACTTGTAACTTGGCGCTTCCAAACTGGTAAGAAATGAGGAAAGGGTAGCCGAGATGAAAATGTTTTTTGTTTTTATGGAGAATTCTTATAACTAGCGCCCTGGTTACAGGTGTTTTTTACTTTGAAACCGTAGATATGAGTTTATGAGATAAATATTTATAATGGAACTAAAAAGTATCTTATTGCAGAAAAAATCAGTTATTTTGAAAAGATGGTTTGACATGGTGCTGGAGACATACCCCGCGGATTCGGTAAGCTTTTTTAAAAATCAGAAGGACAAGTTCGCGAATCCCGTGGGCGCCGCTATTGTAGAGGGGATAGAAAAAATATTCAATGAACTGCTCGCGCGGGAGATGAATCCCGGCACTGTCGGGATGTTTCTCGATAATATTATCAGGATCAGGGCTGTTCAGGATTTTACTCCGGCTGAGGCACTGGCTTTTATTTTCTCCCTGAAGAAAGTGGTCAGGGAAGAGGCCTGGGCTGAGATTCAGGCGAACGGGCTTACCGAAGAGTTGTTCGCGTTTGAGTCGCAGATAGATGACCTGTCACTTATCTCCTTTAATATATATATGAAATGCCGGGAGAAGATTTACGAGATCAAGGCCAATGAAGCCAGAGACAGCACCTTTAGACTGCTGCAGAGGGCAAACCTGATGACCGAAATTCAGGAGCAGGGGCCGGATCCCGAAGATGTCAAACTTATCAATATAAAACGAAAGGAGGCAACTAAATGAAAATAATATTTTCATTTTTTACGGTTGTATTACTCGTTCTGCTGGCTTTCCTGGGTCTGAAAATCGCTAACCTGTACTATCTGTTTGGAGTGATTATCCCTTACGCGGCGCTCGCCATATTCATCATTGGATTTGTTTACCGTGTGATGAAGTGGGCAAGTTCGCCTGTTCCGTTTCGAATACCCACAACCTGTGGACAACAGAAATCATTTCCGTGGATAAAACAGAACAAGATCGAAAATCCTTCCAGCACCTGGGGCGTCATAATAAGAATGCTGCTTGAAGTCCTGGCCTTTCGTTCCCTTTTCAGAAATACAAAAACAGAATCAAGGGACGGAAAGTTGAGCTATGGCTCCGACAAGTGGCTGTGGATGGCTGGTCTGGCGTTTCACTGGTCATTTCTTGTTATCCTGATTAGACACTTCAGGTTTTTTGCGGCGGATGTACCTTCGGTTATTCATCTGATCGAGAGTCTTGACAGCTTTTTACAGATAGGCGTGCCGCTGCTTTACATGACCGACATAGTGCTTGTGGCTGCCGTGACATTCCTCTTTATCAGGAGGGTCGTTATCCCGCAGGTCAACTACATATCTCTTATCGCGGACTACATTCCTCTCTTCCTGATCCTCGGTATCGCGATTTCCGGTATTCTTATGAGGTATTTGTTTAAAGTGCATCTTGTAGGAGTCAAGAATTTTGCGATTGGACTGATAAATTTCAATCCCGTGATACCGGAGGGGGTGGGCGTCATCTTCTATATTCATCTGTTTCTGATCAGCAGTTTGTTCGCCTACTTTCCGTTCAGTAAGCTGATGCATGCGGGCGGAGTCTTTCTTAGTCCCACAAGGAATCTTGCAAATAACAGCCGCATGAAGAGGCATGTGAATCCCTGGGACTATCCGGTCAAGGTCCATACATACGAAGAATATGAGGATGACTTCAGGGAAAAAATGAAAAATGTCGGAATACCAGTCGAAAAGGAGTAAAAATGGCAACAAAACTTCCAAAACCAGATGAACTGTCCAGGATAGATTACACACCTCCCAAAAAATGTTGGATGGATACGCCGGCGGAACTTAAGCCGGGTATGTATTGCTGGGGCGCCAAGGCAAAGAATCTTAATGTCGTCGGCTTTCCCAATGCACGGGACTGGTCTCCTGCCGAAGAAGACTGGAAATTACCAAAGGAATGGGAAGGGACTGTTCTGGAAGGAATTCATGACAGACTTAGTAAATATCGTTCTTTCAGACTATTCATGGATGTCTGTGTAAGATGCGGCGCCTGCGCTGACAAGTGCCACTTCTATATTGGTACCGGTGATCCCAAGAATATGCCGGTTTTGAGGGCCGAGCTTCTAAGGTCGGTGTACAGAAAATATTTTACAGTACCGGGGAAACTGTTTGGTGGCCTGGCAGGCGCCAGGGAGCTGACAACCGAAGTGCTTAAAGAGTGGTGGTACTATTTCTTCCAGTGCACTGAATGCCGCCGTTGTTCAGTCTTCTGTCCATATGGCATTGATACCGCCGAAGTTACGATGATGGGCAGGGAACTCCTTAATCTCCTGGGTCTGAACATCGACTGGATAGCAGGACCGGTGGCGAACTGCTATAAAAAGGGAAATCACCTAGGTCTTGAACCTCATACCATAAAAAGCAGTATGGAGTTTTTTCTTGATGATATCGATACCCTGACAGGCGTCAAGGTGGAGCCTACATTCAACAGAAAAGGCGCGGAGATACTCTTTGTGACACCGTCAGTCGATCTTTTTGCAGATCCGGGCACGTATACCGCGATGGGCTATCTTATGCT
The DNA here is from genome assembly GCA_024275975.1 of Nitrospirota bacterium. Lineage (GTDB taxonomy): Bacteria > Nitrospirota > Thermodesulfovibrionia > Thermodesulfovibrionales > UBA6898 > JAJRYC01. Next base: position 2,743 of record JAJRYC010000095.1, read on the forward strand.
TTTTCATGAACTCGGCCTCGATTATACCTGGAGCACATACGCTTCCGAGGGGGGGAACTTCGGAGTTTTCACCTCCAATGAGATGGCGAAGAGACTTCACTACAAGATATACGCCGAAGCCAAGAGACTTGGGGTTAAATACATAATCGGAGGCGAGTGCGGGCATATGTGGAGGCTTGTTAATCAGTACCTGGATACATGGCATGGACCGGCGGATTTCATGGAGGAGCCTGTCTCTCCGATAACCGGCACAAAATTTGAAAATGCAAAGTCGACAAAAATGGTTCATGTTATTGAGTTTACAGCCGATCTCATCAAGAATGGAAAGCTGAAGCTTGACCCGACCCGCAACGATCACCTGAATGTGACATACCATGATTCATGTAACACAGCCAGGGGCATGGGTCTGCTGGATGAGCCGCGTTATGTCCTGAAAAACTCATGCAGCAATTTTCATGAGATGCCGGAAAACACCATCAGGGAACAGACCTTCTGCTGTGGCAGCGGCACGGGTCTGAATGCGTCTGAAAACATGGAGCTGAGAATGAGGGGAGGAATCCCAAGGGCGAATGCGGTTAAACATGTGCACGAAAAATACGGAGTGAACATGCTGACGAATATCTGTGCTATTGACAGGGCGACACTTAAGGCATCAATGGATTACTGGGTGCCTGATGTATCGGTCGCCGGTGTGCATGAACTGGTAGGGAACGCGCTGATAATGACCGGGGAAAAAGAGAGAACGACCGACATGCGCGGGGAGCCTCTACCGGGGAAGGAGGGCGACGAGAATGAAACTGTATGATGGCGGGAAGATAATCTTTGGTTTAATAATCTTTCTTGGTTTGATAACCATTCCGTTCTATTTTAATGCCGGGAAGGCTGTTGCTCCGCCGAAACCAAAACTCGATACCCCGGTAATCCAGGCGCTTGCCGTAAAGGAATGCGTGAAACCGAAGGAAATTATGAGGGCTGAACATATGCGGATACTCGATGACTGGAGGAATTCGGTTGTCAGGGAAGACGACAGGCAGAAGATAGTTATCGGTGGAAAAGAGTTTACGAAGAGTCTGCAGAACGGATGTCTGAAATGCCATTCAAACAAGAAAGATTTCTGCGATAAATGCCACACCTATATGGCTGTTAACCCTTACTGCTGGGATTGCCATTTCACACCGAAGGAGAACAAGTCATGAGTATAGACAGAAGAGTTTTTTTAAAGATAGCCGGGATTACCACGGCCTTCGGGCTTGGAGGGAGCACGCTCATCAATGGACTCAAAAAGAGAGGACTTGAGGCTTCCGAGCTTCCGTTCGCCGGCAAGCAGGGAGGATTAACGGCGAAGAGATGGGGAATGGTTGTCGACATGTCCAGGTTCAGGAATGAACATGACATCCAGAGGGTGATCGACGCCTGTCATAATATCCATAACGTGCCTTTTTTTAAAAATCCAAAGCATGAAGTTAAATGGATATGGACGGACACATTTAATCATACCTTCCCGGGAATGGAAAGTGAATTCATGATGGAGGGGCTGGAGGAGATGCCTTTCCTTATGCTTTGTAATCACTGCAAGGAGCCTGCCTGCGTGAGGGTATGCCCGACCCAGGCGACCTTCAAGAGAAAGGACGGAATCGTCATGATGGATATGCACCGTTGTATCGGATGCAGGTTCTGCATGGCGGCATGTCCATTCGGAGCAAGAAGCTTCAACTGGAGGGACCCCAGGGGAAAAGACGAAGACGGTCGTCCTTTTATCAGGAAATTGAATCCCGAATATCCGACCAGAATGAAAGGTGTTGTTGAGAAGTGCACATTCTGTACGGAGCGGCTCGCCAAGGGGCTCCAGCCCGCGTGCGCCGAAAAATCCAATGGTGGACTGGTGTTCGGTGACCTGGAAGACCCTGATTCGGAACTGAGAGAGATTCTCCGCACACGTTATACCGTCAGGCGCAAACAGGAGCTCGGGACACAGCCTAGTGTTTACTATGTGATAGGAGGAAATGACGATGTTTGAAAAGGCGTTGACTGGAAGTAAAAGATACTGGATATGGATATTCGTTTTGCTTGCCGTGATCGGCGCCGGGTTCCTTGCTTATCTTAAGCAGTATGAATACGGCCTCGGTCTTACCGGCATGAGCAGGGATGTTTCATGGGGTTTCTACATCGGCCAGTTTACATTTATGGTCGGTATCGCCGCCTCCGGGGTTATGCTTGTTCTTCCTTATTATCTCCACCATTACAAAAAATTCGGAAGGCTTGTTATTCTCGGTGAGTTTCTGGCGATATCCGCTGTGATTATGTGTATGCTGTTTATTTTTGTGGATCTGGGACAGCCGAAAAGGGTGATGAACGTTATGCTGCATCCGACCCTGAATTCTGTAATGTTCTGGGACATGGTCGTCCTTATGGGTTACCTTGTGCTGAATGTAATAATTGGTTGGACCGTGCTTGGTTCCGAGCGCAAAGGTACGCCGCCTCCAGGCTGGATTAAGCCTCTTATATACCTTTCTATCGCATGGGCGCCAAGTATCCATACCGTTACGGCATTTCTCTACGCCGGACTGCCAGGCAGACATTTTTGGCTTTCCGCCATAATGGCGGCCCGATTTCTGTCCTCCGCCTTTGCGTCCGGCCCGGCTTTGTTGATTATCCTGGCCCTGATAATAAGGAAGCTGACCAAATTCGACCCGGGCAAGGAGGCGATTCAATCACTCGGAAAGATCGTTACGTATTTCATGTTAACGAGCGTATTTTTCCTTGGACTGGAGTTCTTTACAGCTTTTTACAGCAATATACCCAGCCATATGGCTTCATTCAAGTATCTCTATGCCGGACTGGATGGACATAACCAGCTTGTTCCACTGATGTGGATATCCACCATACTTGCGGTAGTCTCTATTGTTCTTCTTATCAATCCTAAATTCAGGGAGAACGAAAAGATACTGGCACTGGCTTCGGTCGCGGTTTTTTTCTCTTTATGGATCGACAAGGGCTTCGGTCTGGTTATCGGTGGTTTTATCCCGAATATGTTCGAAGGGGTGACCGAATACTGGCCTACCCAGCCTGAAATGATGATTTCGATGGGGGTATGGGCGATCGGCCTGCTTGTGCTGACGGTTCTTTATAAGATAGCGATTACCGTCAAGGAAGAGGTTGAGCTTTAGACGTTTTTTCGGGCGAATAAAAAAAATGAAGAATTGAAAAATTACTACTGATTGGTTTAGACTTTAATTGCTGAGTTTGAGAAACACAGTCCGGACCGGAACTGAAGAGTTCGTGCGGACGAATTTATTAAAAATAAAAGTTAATAGGAGAAAGGGGAAAGAAAGATGCCGATAATGGAATTTCAGGGAAAAGAGATTGAGGTGGATGACGACGGTTATATAATTAACCTTGAAGACTGGACCAGGGAGATGGCGGACCATTTAGCGTCACTGGACGATATGGAACTG
>JAJRYC010000096.1 GCA_024275975.1 Nitrospirota bacterium
CAGTTCCATATCGTCCAGTGACGCTAAATGGTCCGCCATCTCCCTGGTCCAGTCTTCAAGGTTAATTATATAACCGTCGTCATCCACCTCAATCTCTTTTCCCTGAAATTCCATTATCGGCATCTTTCTTTCCCCTTTCTCACATAAAATTTTATTTTTAATAAATTCGTCCGCACGAACTCTTCCGCCCGGTGTGGACCGTAAACATTCTATTTGCAATAAAAAAACCCCTAAAAATTAAACCACTGACTTTGGATAAGCTATTAACAGTAATACACAACAACAGCCGGGGTCAAATAAAAAAAACTTATCAGAAAATCATCTTTGTTTATTATTTTGAACGAATGAATTCCGCATTCAGGATGTTCAGGCGGCCGACCGCTACAAATGCCTGCCTGTATTGAATATTCCGTTCAACCGGGACATCCACGGCCTAAGCAACAGCATTCTTAATGAGTACAAACAGAAAAGTGGCCGTCAACTTCCTTTGTGACCTCGAAAATCTGTTCCGCATGCTGTCATAACTTAATTCCCTCACTTCATAATCTTCATCCGGAATTAGACCCCATGCCTTATCCCAGTCGCCATCACACGCGTAAGCCAGGCCGTCCACATAAGCTTCACCGAGATTATGACCCGAACGGTCAAAGATGTATATAGCTCCGCATGCGCATTTACCACCCGTGAATGTATCGCCGAACCCGTTCTCGATTTCCCGGGGTTTGTCTATCTGGCTCTTGCAAAATGGACATGCCAGGATATCCGGATTATCGCTTCTGTTTAACATTGGAATACTCACTTTCACGAAACAGTATAACAGTTTTTCCGCAATTTGTCCGTCCGCCTCCATCGCCCTCTTATCCTTACCCGCATTTTGACTGAACACCGGGACTCTATTTCCAAGCTTTAACGCTCCACGCCTGTCCTTGCTCCTTATTCGTTACTTTCGTTGCGCTGCGCTCTGCTCTTTCATTCCCTTTTGATTATTTTGCAGACAGGGCCTTTCTTTGCGCGTATAAATGCGCCTGATTAATGAGTCCGTCCGCCCATTCCGGAGAGCCGAGGGCATGAAGATGCGTATAGGTGGCCAATGTATTCTTATAGCTCAAGCCGTCCATTCCATCGATCACTCCATGTCCCCGCCTCATTTTAAATACAAACCGCATCCCCTCTTTATTCCCTGTCCGGAGGACCCTTGAATAATGAAACTCATGCCCTCGCAAAACAGTCCCCCGTTTATAAAAAGGATTCGAGCGGTTCACCTCAACTATTGTATAGCCATGCGCCTGAGGTTTTTTCTCGAGACAAAACCTGACAGGGAAGACACCGGCCATAGAATATGTTCTATTATTCAGAACAAGAGAATCTCCAAGGTACATAAGACCTCCGCATTCAGCATAGACCGGCAGGCCGTCTTCCACCGCTTTTCGTAACGATTTCCTGAAAATGCCGTTCTTTGCGAGAAGGACCGCATGTGTCTCCGGGAAGCCTCCCCCTATATATAGCGCATCAATCTCCGGAAGCTTTTTCCTCTCCAGAGAGCTGATATCTACAAGTTCGGCGCCTCTCCTGCCGAGTTCCTCGAAATTCTCCGGATAATAAAACTGGAAGGCGGAATCCCTTATAATTCCAATCTTAATTCGTGGCTGAAGAGCTGTCTTCATCTGGATTACAGCCTTATATTTCAGCTTTCCTCCCCGCGCTGAAGGCAATGGGGCTGAGTCCCCCGCTATCCTCAGAATTCCTTTAATATCAAGATATTTCCTCGCGATTTCAGCGGCATCGGAGATTGTCTTCCCCACATCCGCGTGTTCCTGAAACGGGGTGAGTCCCATATGTCTCTCGGACAGCAGCTCATTACCGAGTTTCGGAATAGAGCCAAGCACCGGAATTTTACAGTATTTTTCCACCGACTCTCTTATGACTTTTTCATGCCTTACCCCTGCTATCCGATTTAGAACAACCCCCCTTATATCCACTCTCCTGTCAAAACGCTGCATGCCTAGTATCATGGCGGCGGCCGTCCTTGTCACCTTTGTGCAATCCACGATCAGGATGACAGGTGCACCAAGTATTTTGGCAAGCTCCGCGGTACTGTACGTGCCGGCTGAGTCCATGCCGTCATAAAGGCCTCTGTTGCCTTCTATGACCGCACAGTCCGAGCTGCCGAAGTGCCCGGCAAAAGAAGCGAGTATTTTTTCCCTGCTGATCAGGAATGGGTCAAGGTTGTAGCACTCATGCCCCGCAGCCGAGGAAAGCCAGCCTGCGTCAATATAATCCGGCCCCTTTTTATATGGCCCTATTTTCAGCCCGTTTTCACTCCATGCGGATATCAGGCCCATCGAAAGGATGGTTTTGCCGGAACCGCCTTTAAGCCCTGAGATTACAAGCCTTGGATACCTGGATTTCGTTTTCAGAAGAATCTCTCCATTTCATTGACCCGGATATAATAATGCCTTAATTTCGATGAGTTTATCAACCGCGCGGCGACGACCACTGACAGGTATATCCTATTTTCTCCTGCACATAAGATTCAGTGAAAGCGGGCGACTTCGGGTTATATGTATCTGAAGTTACCCGGTCGGCCCCTGTTCCCGCGTTTGCACGGCTGGCGGATAAGGATTCTTATCTGTTAAATTTATATGATATGGTTTATACCAGGATAACAAGCGTTTCAAATCAGAATATCAGGCAAGCTCTCGAGATAAAAACCAGACGGAGCAGATATAAGCATTCGGCGTTCCTGATCGAGGGGCCGCATCTTATCGAGATGGCCCTCGCCTCCGGCGCCGGGATTAAAAAAGTATTTTTCACCAGCGCGTTTCAGACAATAATGGAGACCAGGGGTCTTTTACGGAATCTCGCGAAAAAAACAGGGGAGATATTTGAGATTGCCGACCATATAATCGGCAGGCTCACCGACACGGAAACACCTCGTGGCATTGTCGCAGTTGTCTCTTATCAGCCTTTACCGATAGAAAAACTCCACCTGGGGGGCAGGGATGTCTTTACCGTTATAGACGGCATACAGGACCCGGGCAACCTCGGCACTATCATCCGCACGGCGGATGCAGCCGGGGCCGAAGCGGTCGTCATTCTTCCGGGAACAAGCGACGTATTTACGCCGAAAGCGATAAGGTCTACCGCCGGAAGCATATTCAATATTCCGATCGTTTACACGGATACCGCCGGCCTTATCTCATGGCTCGGGGACAGGAAGATAAAATTACTGGTTACGGCTGTGGACGCCGAAAAATCCATTTATGAAGCCGACCTGAAAGGGCCGCTGGCGATGGTCTTCGGTAATGAGGCGCATGGCGCATGCGCAACGCTGAAAAAGGCCGCTGATTTATTATTAAACATCCCGATATATGGAAAGGCGGAAAGCCTTAATGTGGCGGCCTCGGCTGCAATCTGTCTGTATGAGGTTGTCAGACAGCGGAAGTCAGGTTAAACACACGATTCGAGGAATAATATCCGTTCAGGTCAGCGGCACGAGATTGAGGTGGTGCCCCCTACACGATTCGAACGTGTGGCACCAGGTTTAGGAAACCTGTGCTCTATCCTACTGAGCTAAGGGGGCGTATATAAGTTCAAAAGCTAAAAGATATAACTGCCGCGTGCGCAATCATAACATTTCCGCCGATACCCAGTCCAGTCGAGACAGACGGATCGACATATTCATTGAGAGCGCTCTTTCAGCATGGAAAGAAGTCTTTCCCCCTGACTGCGGCAATTGCCGGCTTTGACTTTATAGCGCTCTTCAACAGAATTACATCAAACAATGAACAAAAAAAGTTAAAATTAAGCCTGGGCCGGGGAAATTTCCGGAAATTCAGCTTACCACTATTACCATCTCTACCCACGGAACAGCTTCCTTCACTCTCTCCTGTATGACCTGAACCAGGTCAATCCTTGTGAAGTGTCAGCTATAACAATATCCGGTCGGTTTTATCCTGACAGTCCTGTCCTGAATGTCTACAAAAAGGATATCACCGGCTAAAGATGTGTACCTTGGTTTGATTTCTTCGATAATCTGCTTGATTTTTTCTATGTCTTTATCTATATTTTCCATAAGCAGTTCTTTATTAACCATATCGTATTTTACCAGAACGGAAATTTTTTTGGAAATACTCGGGACCATAAAAAACAGAAGAAGCATAAGGAAGTTCAAGAAAGATCTGCTTTCCGGGGAAATAATCAACAACATTCTCGAGGCAGGCAGATAAAGAATATCCTCGGCCTTGGTGAAAATCTCGAGCTTATGGCTGTTGCAGCCCTCGGCTATCCTGATGAAAAGCCCAAAAACACCTCCAGGAAGGGTTTGCAGGAGCTTATCGTCTTCAGAAAGTAGAAGAGGACACTAGACATTAACAGGCTGCGGCTTATATTACTTCCCCTGGCAGGTATCTATTGCTTCCAGTCGGCGTTCGATATCTCTCAGTATCTGGTGCCTGTTCCTGCCCCATTCAGGAGCAATAAGGATGCTGTCCGGCGCAGTAGCGAAGAGACGCTGAAAGACTATATCAGGGGATAACCGTTCGATAAAATCCACTATAAAATCAAGATATTCCTCATATCCGAAGGTATGGAACGGGTTTTCTCCGTAGATCTTCTCCAGAGGGGTATCCCTGACAACCTGAAGTTGATGCACCTTCAGAAAATCCACCGGCAGAAGTGAGATTTCGCCAGCCATGGCGAGCGTTTCTTCACGGGTCTCGGTCGGAAAACCGGCTATGATATGAGCGCCGATATAAATATTCCTGTCTTTTGTCAGATTTATCGCATCCAGAAACTTTTTGTAGTCATGCCCGCGGTTTATAAAATTGAGACTTTTATCATAAATCGACTGAAGACCGTATTCTATAAGAATAAAATAATCAGCGGCCAGCGCCTCGAGCATCTCGATCTTTGCGCGATCAACAGCATCCGGTCTCGTCCCGATCGCCAGCCCGACAACGGAAGGCGTCTCAAGTGCTGCTTTATACAGGCCTTCCAACTTCTCCACGGGCGCGTAAGTATTTGTGTATGGCTGAAAATACACCAGGAATTTTTCCGTTTTGTATCTCCCACGGATATGCCTGATGCCGTTACTGATCTGTTTGCTGACCGGAAGCGCGGGTGTACAGGAATCAGGCCTGAAACTGTCGTTATTACAGTATATGCATCCGGAAAGACCAAGCGTGCCGTCCCTGTTAGGGCATGTAAAACCCGCGTCCACATTGACTTTGTAGACAGTTGAACCAAACTTTTTCCTCATGTACGCGCCGAAGGAACTGTATCTTTGCATAGGAAATTATCGTTTTTTACTGGTTATTATGTCAAATAGGATATAGAATATACTTGACAGTTTTATTCATCTCGGTTATTTTTTAATAGAGTAAAAACCTTATTAAAGGAGAATATTAATATGTTCAAGCAAGGATTAGGGTTATCAATAATATTAATATCACTGATGTTCCCCGCGTTAGCCTTTTCCCAAATTGAGGAGATAAAAGAATATACAGTCCAGAAAGGCGATACACTATGGGATATTTCCAGCGAGGAACTTAGCGATACGTTTCTGTGGCCCAAGATATGGAAAGAAAACTCCGGAATAAAAAACCCGGACAGGATATATCCCGGACAGATCATCAGGATACCTCTGTACCTGCTCCTGGAAGAAAGGCGGAAAGTCCCCGCTGTAAGGTATCAACAACCTGCGGTGGAAAAGGAATTAAAACTGGTTGAGACAATAAAACCGGTCGAACCTTCCTACCTGGTCAATAAAAACCTGCTGCTGGCAAGCAGCTACATTGCGAACACTGTTCCTGTCGCGGGAACGATTACAGGCTCCCCTTCCGGAAAAAGTATATTCGGGAATAGGGATATTATCTATGTAAAAACCGATAATCCAGTGAATATCGGTGATAAATTTTATATTATCCGGGGCGATAAAATTGTTAACCACCCTGTAACCAACGAAAAAATAGGTTATGTTATCGAGATGCTCGGAGTTGCGAAGGTTAAAAAATTCGAGTATGGAAACACCGTCGCCGAGATAACAAAATGTTTTGATTCTATAAACACCGGCGATATACTGAATACTTTTTACTAGGTGGAACCGCCGCTTAAGGCAAACGACTACAGAAAACCGGCAATCGACGGCTATATCGTAGCGACAAGGCACCTGCGGATAATAGCAGGCATGCTTGACGTAGTTTATATAGACAAGGGCAGAAAGGACGGGATAGAAGTCGGAGATATCCTGAAAACCATTAAATTAGGAGAGAACAAGGTCCCGAACGGAACAATACAGGTTATCAGTTATAAAGATACCACGGCGACCGCGATTGTACGTGAAAGCATGGAACCTGTATCAGCTGGAAATCTTATAACACAGTTTGAATAAACGATCACCGATGGAATGCCCCGCCCGGAGGTAAAAGGCGGGGGTTGTTTACCAAATAAACACGCCCTCGGGGCAAGTCACTAGCAGGCGCCGGTTAAGTTCTTTAATGCCATGCGCCTGCTCGGATGATTGAGCTTCTTCAGTGCCTTCGCCTCTATCTGCCTTACCCGTTCACGCGTAATCGACAGATGTCTTCCTACTTCTTCGAGCGTGTAGTTTCTGGCAACCCCTATTCCAAACCTCATCTTTATGACCTCTTCTTCCCTGGGGTTCAATGTCTCCAAAACTCTTATTATATACTCAGTAGTCTCATTTTGCTCAGCGCCGACATAGGGTGAAAGGCTGTTACGATCGCAGATAAAATCCTCCAGGGCGGTATCTTCATCACCCACCGGCGTCTGCAACGCTATTGGATCCAGTATCGCCCTGAAGACATCCTCGACCTTTCCAACAGGTGCATCCAAATCCCCGGCTATCTCCTCATTACTGGGTTCCCTGCCGAACCGCTGTGTTAATTCCCTGGAGGCCCTTGAAACCCTGTTGTAGAATTCCATCATATGCACAGGCACCCTGATCGTCTTTGTCTGGTCTATCAACGCCCTGGTTATCGCCTGTCTTATCCACCACGTGGCGTATGTGCTGAACTTGAACCCCTTTTCATGCCTGAACTTGCCAACAGCCTTCATAAGGCCTATATTCCCTTCCTGGATCAGGTCAAGCAGGGTCAGTCCCCTGCCCATATACTTTTTTGCTATATTAACCACCAGCCTGAGGTTGCAAATGATCAATTCATCCCTGGCCCCGCTTATAATCATCCCTGCGCTTGTAATCCGCTCCCACATGAACTTTAAATCATCCACCTTAATTCCGAGTTCCGACTCAACACTTTTATATTCGGCTTGAGCCTCTGCTTCCATTACATCAACACCAAACCCCTTCATTACGCCATGGGCTGGAATCTTTTCCTCTGCTGATTCGATCCTTTTCATGGCATCCCCGATCATCCCCTGGACCATGCTGAAGACTTCATCCGATTCCTCCTCCACTGAAACACCAGGCGTTTCTTCTTCACCATTGCCATTCAATCCCTCTTTCAGGTGCTTGTATAAGGGTGTTTCCATAATCAGGGCTCTTATAATCTTCTCCCCTTCCTGCAATCTCTTTGCAAGCACTATTTCCTCTTCTTTCGTGAGCACCGGAATTTCTCCCATTGAATAAAAATATGCCTGGACAAGGTCTTCGGTCTTCTCATATCCCCCTGCTTCTCCTGAACTCCCGTCGTCGTTAAATGCCTGACCTTTACTGTCCATAACCTGGATCCCCATGTCATGCAGAAGGTCTATAAAGTCTTCCAGCTCGTCAGGAGAAAAGAACTCCGGGGGCAGGGCCTCGTTTATCTCACTATAATTGAGAGCTCCCCGTCTCTTGCCGATGTCGATTATCTCATCTAAAATATCTCTTTCAGTCATACTTTTTAAAAAATTGCCTGGCTTAAGATCGTTTTAACACTGGAAACTTCAGGTGTTCATCCACCCGAAAAGCATCCTTTCCGTATCTCTATTATAAACCGCAGCCACATTACTGGCAGCACAAACACCGTATATACATCAGGATAAACTGCATCTGCACTTCGCTCCAGGAAAGGATTGACCTTGTCAAGCTTGAGTCTCATATAGCACTTAATACTTTTTTATCAGATAACCGGGCAAATGTCAAGTTTAAAATACCACATGATTTAGTAACCAATATTTTAAGTGCCCGGAACAGCCGGCATTATATCAGGCCTCTCCTTGGGTGCGCGCTTTCGCGGAATTTACTGCTTTTCACGAAGCCATTAATTCTGAAGCTCCATAAAACCGGCCACTAAAAATTTAATCCCAAAAAAGTAATACTACATTATTAACAGGAATTTTCAGGCAGGCATTGAACAGAAAATATATGTCGGGATTTTATCTGTTAGCCATACGATATTACTGGAAGACATGAGAGATGTTATAAAATCATTATCAGGAGTCCTGTTTATAACGCAAACATCACGTGTACACGGTCTGTATATGCTATTTTTTGACCGCCGAACCAAAGCAGTTCATTGATTTTACAGGAAATTAATGGTGGACGGTAGGGGAGTCGAACCCCCGACATCCACGTTGCGAACGTGGCGCTCTCCCAACTGAGCTAACCGCCCATATAAAAAAGTATAACGAGATAATAGTAAAGAAAAAAAGATAGTGAAGTCAAACTATTCGCGCAAGCCACTTGTAATCTTGACACAAATTCAGTGAACCTCTTATAATCAAAATTCGGAAAATTTGATTATAAGAGGTAATTTTTAATAAAATATGCGCCTGTAGCTCAGTTGGATAGAGCAACTGCCTTCTAAGCAGTGGGCCAGGGGTTCGAATCCCTTCAGGCGCGCCAGATTATACAGCTTAACGTAATTAACTGATATTAATGCAGCGCCAGATGATGATTTGACTGACTGTATTCATATCTGTTTTACTTATAGTTAAGCAGGATATATTTCTCAAGGTGTACGCAGTACATTATGGTGGGTGTAGCTCAGCTGGTTAGAGCATCTGACTGTGGCTCAGATGGTCGCGGGTTCGACTCCCGTCACTCACCCCAAACAATCTGCAGAGCAGGTTTGGAGTTAAAGAATCAAGAGCAGAGTATGTTTGTATGTATACGCATATTTATAATTATGAATATTGATTGCGCCTGTAGCTCAGTGGATTAGAGCATCGGCCTCCGGAGCCGAGGGTCGGAGGTTCGAATCCTCTCGGGCGCGCCAATTACGCACCGGTTTCATTAAATCAGTCCGGTTATCATTGACTGAATGACAGATTTCTGTTTTACTATATTCTTTACCTTATTTTGTTTAAACGGGCCGTTAGCTCAGATGGTAGAGCAGCTGACTCTTAATCAGCGGGTCGGAGGTTCGATCCCTCCACGGCTCACCAGTACTTTTAAAAGGTTTTCAGGCATTAAGAGGCTTGGAAACCTTTTTTTATGCCTGTTTAAATATTGAATTTACCCATGGAATCATGATGCTTGATTTTAACGAAAATTTCAGCTGTTCCACACGGAAAAAGTTGAAAAATATCGTCCAAAGACGTAGATTACATACAGGTTCCCGAGAGCTGGAAAAACTGATTATCTCTTTATTGAAAGGAATTTCATGTTAAGAAAGTCATTGCTGTTAAGAATATTTGATGCCGCCAACATGCAGAGATGGAATGACAAGATACGTCCCGTGGATTTAAGAGAACTGGACAAGCAGGCACACAAGATGATAATCGCCTATATATTAGGCAAGTATGAGCAAGGCAACAAAGCCTTTAGCTGGATAGATGTTATCGAGGGCGGAATCTTTGAATTCCTGCAGCGTCTGGTCATAACCGATCTGAAGCCACAGATATTTTATAAGATCAAGGAAGATCCATCTCAGTATAAAAAATTAAATGAATGGGTCCACCAACAACTAAAGCCCGTCATATCTCCCCTGGGTGAAGATTTTGGCAGGAGGTTTAAACATTACTTCTCGGATACGCGGGAGAATGTCAACAAAAGAGTTCTTGCTGCTGCTCATTTTTATGCCACAAAATGGGAATTTGATATCATTGAGCGCGCAAATCCGAAGGGATATGATATTGCTGAAATAGGAAGAGACCTGGAACGAAGACAGGAGAGATACCTTGACCTGAAGGGATTACAGGAGTTAGTGCTGCATGTTAATCTGCAGAATTTCGTTTCACTCTGCGGACAGCTCAGGTTCCAGGTTAGGTGGAGTCATCTGCATATGGTGCCCCGGACATCCGTCCTCGGCCATATGATGATTGTGGCAATCTTATGCTATTTATTCTCTCTGGAAATCAGCGCATGTAACAACAGATGTATCAATAACTTTTTTACAGGGCTGTTTCACGACTTACCGGAAATTCTTACCAGAGACATAATATCTCCGGTTAAAAAGTCCTTTAAGGAATTTGAAAGGATGATCAAGATATACGAAAAACAGCAGATGAAGAAAGAGGTTTATAACCTGATTCCAAAAATTGGCACGCGGAGATGAAGATGTTTACCGAAGATGAGTTCTCAAGCATTGTAATCATCAATGGGAAGAAAAGCAGGAAGAAATCCGATGAGATTAATATTAATTTCAATGAAGACAGGTTTAACCCGAGAGATGGTGAAATCGTTGAGGCATCCGACCGTCTTGCAGCATTTATAGAGGCATTCCTGACATTGCAGAACGGCATAAAAACGCCTGAGCTGGATGACGCAAAAAGGTCAGTAAAAACCAGATATAAAGGAAAAAGTATCGCGGGAATAAATTTCGGCGAAATTTACGCGGATTTCGAGTGAAGATCAACACATCTCAATGAAAGGAATATATTTCGATAATACACCCTTGAACGAGGCCCTTCGGAAGTGGGAGGAGAAAATCCAGGCCGAAGGGGTCAAGCCGCTGGAAGGCGAACAGGTAATGGTGGAAGATTCACTCGGCAGGGTCACTGCCGGCGCGGTTTATGCCGTAATGTCCTCTCCCTTCTACCACTCATCAGCTATGGACGGATACGCGGTAAGGTTTGCCGATACTTTCGGAGCTTCGGAAGCATCTCCTGTCAGGCTGCGGACGGGATACGAGGCTGTTTACATTGATACAGGCGATCCGGTGCCTGACGAATTCAATGCGGTGATCATGGTCGAAGATGTGAACCTGACCGGCTCCCCCGGACGATCAACAATGAACGAAGAGGACTCCGAAGGCGGATACATAGAGATCATAAGGCCCGCTACGCCATGGCAGCATGTGAGGGTTGTCGGCGAGGATATTGTGAATACCGAGTTGATTCTGCCGGAGAACCATAAAATGCGACCTTTTGATATCGGCGCCGTTATCTCGGGAGGGCATGTCGAAATATATGTGCGGCGCAGACCAAAGGTGATGATCATACCCACCGGCTCCGAACTTGTTGAACCCGGAAAGGCCCTGAAGAAGGGTGACATAATAGAATATAATTCAATCATACTGGCTTCGCTCGTGACTGAATGGGGCGGGGAAGCAGTACGGGTTAAGCCAGTACCGGATAAAATCGAACGGATAAAACAGGCGGTCCTTGACGGATGTGATTCAGCGGATCTGGTGGTGGTGAATGCCGGGTCTTCCGCCGGCTCAGAGGACTTCACAAGGAAGGTAATGGAAGAACTCGGCGAGTTGATTCTGCACGGGGTGAACATAAAGCCCGGCAGGCCGGTTATTCTCGGCTGGATAAATAAGACGCCGGTACTTGGCATTCCCGGCTATCCTGTCTCGGCATATATCACCTTCAGCCTTTTTGCAAAAGAACTGGTTTACCGGTTGCAGGGGCTTGATACACCGGATCCGGTTTTTATCAAGGCCATCCTGTCGAGGCAGACGGCCTCCCGCCTCGGGCAGGAAGAATTCCTGAGGGTGAAGGTCGGAAAGGTCGGGGGGAAGCTGATAGCGACTCCTGTAAGCAGGGGCGCGGGGGTTCTGATGTCTCTGGTAAGGGCGGATGGTTTTGTACGGATACCGGCAATGTCCGAAGGGCCTGGAGCCGGAGCCGTGGTTGATGTCGAACTGATAAAGGAAAAAAAGGAGATTGAGAATACTCTTGTGTGTATCGGAAGTCATGACAATACCCTGGACATCCTCTCGAATATTTTAAAGAAAAACCATCCAAAGCTGTCGCTCTCATCTGCTCACACAGGTTCAATGGGGGGCCTGATCGCCCTGAAAAGAGGCGAAGCGCATCTGGCCGGAACTCATCTGCTTGACGAAGAGACCGGTGAGTATAACATTCCTTTTATCCGGAGAATTCTGGGAGACGCGGGGATCGTCCTTATAAACCTGGTCTACCGCCAGCAGGGATTTATTGTATCGAAAGGAAACCCCCTGAATGTCAGCGGATTTCATGATCTCGTGAGAAAGGACATCACATTCATAAACAGGCAGAGGGGGTCCGGCACAAGGCTTCTTACGGATAAACACCTGAAGGAAGCTGGGATATCGCCTGAAGACATCAGAGGGTATGACATGGAGGAATACACTCATATGGGTGTTGCCTCAGCAGTCTTGACCGGCATTGCAGATACAGGCGTCGGCATCCTTGCGGCGGCAAAGGCGCTCGGTCTCGATTTCATCCCTGTTGCAAGAGAGCGATATGATCTTGCGATACCTAAAAAACATATGGAATCCCGGCCTGTTTCGGCGCTCGTCAGGATTATACAGGAAGACAGGGAGTTCAGGGAACTGGTGGAAAACCTCGGTGGTTATGATATATCGGATATGGGGAAGATACTTTATGAATAAAAAGGCGCTTGCGTTCTCATGTCAGGTCATGTTAAATGTCCCTTCCCCCGACAACAAGACCGCGGATGCCGAAAGACTGAAGAATAAACTTGAAGAGCTCGGGCTGCATGATGTATCAATTCCACTGCATATACTGAAAAACTTACCGGAAGAGCTGCGCAAAAACCGGTTCGGAGTAAAACTCGTCGTGGGCCGTAAGAAACACGGTTATGAAGTGCAGGACTTCGGCAGGGATAATGTTTACGGCCTCGCCATTGATATCGGCTCATCGAATATCGCCTGTTCACTGTTTAATCTCGATTCCGGTGAAAAAGCGGATACACTTGCAAGAGAGAACTCCCAGGTTAAATTCGGTAGCGATGTGCTTTCGAGGGTGCAGCGGTCCATGCTGGGCGAATCCGCGCTTCTGGCGGAAGAGCTCCTGTCCTGTGTCAATGAACTCATAGGATCAATCTGCCGCAACAACAACGTCTCTCCAGATGATATATTCGCCATAACTGTCGCCGGCAATACAATAATGTCTCATTTCTTCCTGGGGCTTGATCCGAGAAATATATCTGTCAGCCCATATATTCCGGCCGTCAACAGCGCGGTTTTTTTATATGCCGGGGACGCCGGCGTATACGTAAACAAAAATGCCGTTATTTACGTATTCCCTAACGCAGGAAGCTATGTCGGCGGGGACATTGTCAGCGGCATACTGTTTTGTGGAATATACAGGGAAGAAGAGCCGGTACTATTTATCGATGTCGGAACAAACGCCGAGATAACGCTCGGTTGCCGTGACTGGATTATGGTGGGCGCCGGGGCGGCAGGCCCCGCACTGGAGGACGGCATAGCAGGCATCGGCAAAAGAGCCGCCGACGGAACAATCTCCGGGGTAAGAATAGACCGCGGAACCAAGGATATCTCCCTGGAGGTCATATCCGGTATCGAGCCGGTCGGCATCTGCGGATCTGGTATGACAGACCTTGTTTCCGAGTTGTTTTCCTCCGGAATAATCGACCAGGCCGGGGAATTCATAGAGTCCGCGAAAGGCGTTACAGACAGAGACGGGGAAAAGGCATACATGCTCTTCGGTTCGGAGGACAGGAAACTCTTAGTAAGTCAGAGGGAGATAAAAAACTTCCTGCTCTCAAAGGCCGCCATGTTCGCCTTCCTGTATGTCTTTGTCAGGTCGGTCGGCCTGACATTCAGCGATCTCAAAAAGATCTATATCGCGGGAGCGCTGGGGTGTGGAATCAATCTCGAACATGCTGTTAATATCGGCATGCTCCCCGATCTGCCGAAAGAGAGGTTCATGCCGGTAGGGAATTCCTCTCTCGGGGGAGCGGAAAGGCTGCTGCTTGACGAAAGCCTGCTCCATGAAATAGAAAATATCATGCCAATGATAACGTATCGCGAGATGAACGAAGACCCGGACCTTATGAATGCCCTGAGGGGAGCGCTTTTCATCCCGCATACCGAACCCTCGATGCTGAAAGAATAAAACTTTACGGATTTAAGAGTGGATTAACCGGAAAACGATAAAGAACGCGATTGTCAAAGTCAAACCGCAACGCCCGTGGTTATTGGACCACGGTTTTCACCTCAAATTCCGGAGGGTTCATAATCGCCTTCTTCACCGCGCACTGGTCGGCGACCTTGATCAGCGCGTTGTAATACTTTTCCGGGAAATCCGGCGGCACCAATATCTCAAGAACGATCTTCTCCAGAAAAGGCTTGCCGTCCTCTCTTCTGCCGTATTCCAGACGCTCGACAAGAGATATATTTTCAGCCGGAATTTTTCTTTCCGTGCAGAAACCGAGGATAAAGATACCCGCACATGTCCCTACAGAAGCAAGAAAGTGTTCAAACGGGGATGGGGCCGAACCCTCTCCGCCGTACTTTACAGGCTGGTCTGTCTTTATGACCATTCCATTAATCTCGGCGTTCACCTTTTTGCCACCTGGAAAACTAATCTTTATCTCCACTGATCCCCCCTTTTTAAGTCAACCATGATATCTTAAATTATACTGTTTATTAAGCTGCTTCTTCTCTTGTAAGTTCCTTGAGCGTGGGAAGTTCCGAGAGGTCCTTCAGCCCGAAATACTGCAGGAATTCCCGTGTAGTCCCATAGAGGAGCGGTTTCCCCGGCACTTCTTTTCTGCCCATTATCTTTATGAGTCTCCTGTCAAGCAGCGTCTTGATAACCCCGTCGGAGTTTACACCTCTTATTAATTCAAGCTCGGCCTTGATAATCGGCTGATTATAAGCAATTATCGCCAGAGTTTCGAGCGCCGGCATCGAAAGCCTGCTGGAGGCACTGGTATTCCTGAGTTTTTTCACCCATTGAGCATTAGCCGGATTTGTCACCATCTGGTATCCGTTGGCAATCTCGATGATAAGAACCCCCCGGTTCTTTTCCCTGTATTCCCTGATTAAATCATCCAGCACCTGCCTGATTTCGGCCTCATGAAGTCCGGTGATGTTCTTTATAACAGGGAGCGTAAGCGGCTCGCCAGTAACAAAAAGCAGTGACTCAATAATAGATTTCTTTTCCTGGGTTTCCATGAATTCATATCAATATATCAAAAAAGACGCTAAAAATACAACAACCGCTTTAAATTTTTGAGATCCAGGGAGATCCGTCGCCACCGGACTCTTTAATCGTCACTGCCCGCCGTCAGCGATGAATTTCATGCAAGGCTGTGGTAAACTTCTACTATTATGAGAAAACTAATTCCCAAAAAGGAGATGCTGCCATGGAAAAATGGAAATGTTCCGTCTGCGGTTATATCTACGATCCGGAAAACGGCGACCCGGACAATGATATAGCGCCGGGTACGCCTTTCGAAAACATTCCCAATGACTGGACCTGCCCGGTATGCGGAGCGTCAAAAGACCAGTTTGAGAAAGAGTAGTATCCGTTTACTTTAACCCAAGCACATCCTGCATGTCGTACAAACCTGCCGGTTTTCCGGCAAGCCAGAGGGCGGCCTTTAACGCCCCCCTGGCAAAGGTGTCCCTGCTTGAAGCCTTGTGGGTTATCTCTATCCTCTCGCCAAGGCCTCCGAACATGACGGTATGCTCTCCCACGATATCTCCCGCCCGGATTGTCTGAATCCCTATCTCTTTCCGCCGCCTTGCTCCGATCATCCCCTTCCTTTCATAAACCGCGACTTCTTCCAGGTCCCTGTTTACCGCGTCCGCAATCACCTGTGCTATCTTCAGGGCTGTACCGCTCGGCGCGTCTTTTTTCAGCCTGTGGTGGGCCTCAATAATTTCTATATCGTATTCATCCCCGAGGACCGAAGCCACTTCCCTCAGGACTTTCAACAGCAGGTTCACCCCAAGGCTCATATTTGACGCCATAACACAGGGAATGCTTTCGGCCAGCGGTCCGATCTCTTTCATATCGTCTTTTGTAAAACCCGTAGTGCCTATAACCATGGCCCTTCCCTTTTCCGCTGCAACCCTGAGGTTTTCTTTTGTGGACTCAATGGATGTAAAGTCGATTATCAGGTCGACATCTCCTATTATTTCATCTATGCCGCTGCGCAGTTCAAGGCCGGATTGACCGGAGCCGGTCAGGACCCCTATGTCACTGCCGATATCTTTGTGTCCCTTTCTCTCAAAGACTCCCGCAAGCTGAATTCCTTCATATTCCCCTGAAAGAACTGATATTCTGCCGCCCATTTTTCCGGCCGCGCCGGCTACGCCTATTTTTATCATAATATCCTCCATCCCGTAATAAATTTAGCATGAAATTCATCTATATATCTTCATTATCCCTTCTCTCATCTTCCTCTTCATCCTCATTCCCTTCGATCCTGTAGTCACCCGATATCCACGCGCCGAAATCAAGGAGCTTGCAGCGTTTTGAACAGAACGGTCTCCATGGATTTTCCTCCAGTGTCGTTCTTTTTTTGCATATTGGACAGGTGATCCGCATCATTCCCTGGCCAAATCCTGAAATTTATCTCCATTTTTTTTCAGGATATTCCTGATTAAAAAATCCGATACAAGTCCATTCGTAACGCCTGACAAGGTCCCGATAAGGAGTATGACCGGGCTGATTATAAGCACCGCTTCGATCCTCTGTATGAACAGGACATAGGCCAACGCCAACTGGGCAATATTATGGGAGACAGCGCCTATCAGGCTCAGTCCGACAGGACCGAAGAGGTTCCTGGATATTTTATACGCCAGCCCCATCGCAATGGTGCTGGAAACACCGCCCCCAAAACTCAGGATGAAAGCAGGACCGAGGAATGTCCCCCTGAAGATGGAAGCGATTATTATTCTTATCAGTGTAACCATCATGGCGGTTCTGAACCCATAGAGCAGGAGAGCGACAAGTGTTATGATATTCGCCAGACCCAGCCTGAGCCATGGGATGGGCGTCGGGAGCAGGCTCTCGAACCCGTGGAGCGCGATCGCATAAGCCGATAGCAATGCGATACGGTATCTATCCCGTGACTGCATCGATCTCTTTCCCTGACTTATCCCCGCCGCCACTTCCGACAAATACAAGGATTTTATTGGGGAGGCAGATGATGACCCCCTTTGAGACCCATCCCTGTTTGACGCAGACCCGGTTTGGACAGTGCGCCTCCCTTATACGCGCCCTGCCGGATTTTATCTCAATAAGCGTATCTCCATATGGACCGCTGACAGGTATCGTCCGGTCGACATTCAGGGGGAATGTATACGCCGGTTCTCCGTTTATCTCTATTGTTACGTCCGTGCCCCGGGGCAGGGCTTCTTTAGTGATAAATATTCCAGCGACCGAAACCACTAACAGAACTAAAAACAGCGTCCAGTCCGCTAGCGTAATATTCTTAATGATTTTCTTCAATCTCAAATCTTCCTTCAAGACCCGGCGTCGCATGGATCTTGCCGTTATTATCGATTATTATCGCATCCATGCCAAGGGCCTGAACAAGTTCGAGGCCCTTTTTAGGGCCGAGTATGAAAACAGCGGTCGAAAAGCCGTCCGCAAAGACCCCTTCATCCGCAATCATACTGACGCTGCGGCAACACTCTGCTGGATATCCTGTTTTCGGGTCTAACAGGTGGTGAAATCTCCGGCCGTTGATAAAAAAATATCTCTCATAATCACCTGATGTTGACACCGCTTTATTGCTGAGGCTTATTCTGGCGATTATCTCATCGGACCCGTTTCTCTGTCTCGGGTTTTTCACTCCTATCTTCCATTCGCCCCCGTCGGGCCTTGATCCGAAACCCCTTATATCGCCGGCAACCGCAACGAGTCCCGACTTAATGCCGTTCTGTTGAAGATTTATAACCGCCAGATCAGCGGCATATCCTTTTGCGATCCCTCCAAGATCCAGCAGCATATCCTTTTCCTTGAGAAAAACGGTCTGTTTATCCCTGTTGATAATTATATTTTGATAGTTAACCAGCCGCAGATTGTTTCTGATCCGCACACCTGACGGTTTTTTCTTTTTCGTGAAATCCCATAACTTTGTTACAGGGCCTATCGTCGGATCAAAAGCACCACCTGATTTTGCGGCGACATACACCGCCCGTTCTACAATATCAATTGTCGCGGGGGACACTCTAACTTCACTCATGCCAGCCTTCCTGTTAATTTCCGCGACCTCGCTCTTATCCGAGAAGAAGTTGATTAAAGCGCCGAATCTTTCGATAGCTGAGAAGGCTTTTTCGATCGCCTCGTCAGCTTCATCAGCCGAACCGGAAACAACAGTGATGGTCACAAACGTATCCATCAGCATCCTGCTTTTTTTGTACATCGACTGTTCCTCCGCTACGCAAGAGGCAAAAAACGACATACAGAGGAGGAGAGCTGTAATATAATATATCTTCCTGTGGCCTTTCAGCTTAGTCAATCCCCTTTCCGCCTATACGGCCGCTCCCGCCGGGGCCGTATGCGGAAGTTTCTCATTCAGGAAAGTTCCCGTATAAGAATCCGGATTACCGCATATCTCCTCGGGAGTTCCCTCGGCCACGACCATGCCGCCATCTTCTCCGCCTTCAGGCCCCAGGTCGATCACATAGTCCGCTGATTTTACGATATCCAGATTATGTTCGATTACTACAACAGTATTGCCATGATCAACAAGCATATTAATTACGTCAAGCAGTTTCCGGATGTCGGCAAAATGCAGGCCGGTTGTCGGTTCGTCAAGAATATACAACGTATTCCCGGCGGATTTCTTTCCAAGTTCGCGCGAAAGCCGGATTCTCTGGGACTCGCCACCCGAGAGCGTGGTAGCAGGCTGACCGGTCTGAAGATATCCGAGGCCGATGTCTTCGAGTATCTCGAGTTTGCCGCGTATCCTGGGGATATTCTCAAAAAACCGGCTGGCCTCCGAGATGGTCATGTCAAAGACCTCGGCAATATTCCTCCCTTTATATCTGATCTCCAGGGTCTCATCATTATACCTTCTCCCCTTGCATTTGTCGCATAGCACATAAACGTCCGGAAGAAAGTGCATCCCGACTTTAATCGCTCCATGTCCGTGGCAGCGTTCGCATCTGCCCCCGGCAACATTCAAGCTGAACCTTGAGGGAGAATAACCCCTTACCCTGGAAGCGGGCAGCATGGCGAACAGGCCCCTGATAAAAGAAAAAAAACCTGTATATGTTGCGGGATTCGACCTGGGCGTACGACCAATCGGAGACTGGTCAACGGATACAACACGGGTTAGCATATCCAGGCCCGTTATCCCGTTATGTTTCCCCGGAGGAAGAACCGTTTCTTTCCCGGCGGTCGATATACTTTTCAGGGCGGCCCTGTAAAGTATATCGAGGACCAACGTGCTTTTTCCCGAGCCGGACACGCCGGTAACGCAGGTAAATAAGTTAAGAGGGATTTTCACATCGATATTCTTCAGATTGTGTTCGGAAGCTCCCATTATCATAATAAAATCTTTTGCAGCCCTTCTTTCCAGCGGCAGCTCAATCGAAAGCAGCCCGGCAAGATACCGGCCGGTAAGAGATTTACTGTTACTCTCCACCTGCGCGGGCGTGCCTTCCGCGACCACCCATCCGCCCATTATGCCCGCACCCGGCCCCATGTCCACGATATGGTCGGCCCATCTTATTGTCTCCTCATCATGTTCCACTATTATAAGCGTGTTGCCTGCATCCCTGATTGACGAAAGACTCTCCAGCAACTTAACGCAGTCTCTCGGGTGGAGCCCGATGCTCGGCTCATCGAGCACATAAAGGACACCGGTAAGCGAAGAGCCCATCTGGGTTGCCAGCCTTATCCTCTGGGCCTCTCCGCCGGAAAGTGTAAGGGACGGCCTGTCCAGTGTGAGATAGCCGAGGCCGACTTTTTCTATAAACGAGAGCCTGTCGTTAATCTCCTTGAATATCCTTGAGGCGACTAATATCTCCCTTTCAGACAGTTCGAGTTTTTTAAAACTGGAGAAGGCATCGCTTACGGACATCGCGCAAAATTCACCTATATTCAGGCCATGAAATTTCACGCTTAACGCCTCTCTTCTCAACCTGAGACCTTTACATTCCGGGCAGCATCTCTGTTCGTCCGGACCGTCCGAATACTTGTCCGGGTTCTCAAATCCCAGTCCGTTGCAGGCAGGGCATGCGCCGGCCCTGCTGTTAAAAGAGAAAAATCCCGGGTTGATTTCAGGATAGCTGATACCGCATTTGAGACAGGCCGAGGTCCTGGAAAACAGGATGTCTTTATTCCCGTCCACAAGATTCAATACAACGGCATCCGAATACTTGAATGCCGTATCGACCGAGGTCCTGACCTGCCGTTCAATGCCACTTTTTATTATTATCCTGTCTATAACTATCTCGATTGTATGACGTCTGTTTTTTTCGAGGCTTATCTCCTGCGTAAGATCGAGCGGCTCATTATCTATTCTTGCCCTGATAAAACCTTCATTGCGCATCTCCTGCAGTTCTTTCCTGTAATTGCCTTTCCTGTCCCTGACTATCGGAGAGAGGATCTGCACCCTGGCGCCTTCGGGGAGAGAGAGAATCGCTTTAACAATATCCTGTGATTCCTGTGTGGATATCTCCAAGCCGCAATTATAGCAATAGGCCTTTCCAAGCCTGGTATAAAGCACGCGAAGATAATCGTAAATTTCCGTGATCGTCCCGAGGGTCGATCTCGGGCTTCTGTTTACGGTCTTCTGGTCTATTGCTATCGAAGGGGAAAGCCCCTCGATGAAATCGAATTCAGGCTTCCGCAACTGTTCAAGGAACTGTCTTGAATATGCTGAAAGGCTCTCTACATAGCGCCTCTGTCCCTCGGCGTAAATCGTGTCAATGGCAAGGGATGATTTCCCCGACCCCGAAGGGCCTGTTATTACGGTAATCGCCTCTCTCGGTATAGAGATATCTATGTTCCTGAGATTGTGTTCCCTTGCGCCCTTTATATTGATGAACTTCTGCATACGATTAATCTTATAATATAACTTAAACTGCCTGTTTATGTTAACCGCATCGTCCGGGCAGGCAAGAACAGCCGGAGGAAACGCTGAGAAATGCCTTTTATGCTTTATGAATTGCGTTTTCCTGAACGTAAAAAGTTATAATAGATTTATATGAAACGGGTTGCTTTTATATTATTCCTGCTGCTTGTCCCGGTTGTCGCCCATGCACAGCCTTCGATAAGTTTTGAGACTATGGAATACGATTTCGGCCTGATGAGCCAGGATAACAAGGCTGAACATATATTCGAATTCTCGAACAAGGGCGACCGGCAATTAGTTATCGATAAATTGACGGCATCGTGAGGGTGTGCTGCCGTGATGGTCAGTTCGGACCACCTGAAACCTGGAGAAAAAGGAAAAATCAGTATTACAGTAAATCTCGCCGGTAAACGGGGGAACGTAACAAAGAGGATCAGGGTACATTCAAATGACCCGCTGAAACCCATCACGATACTTACCGTAAAAATGCTCGTAAAAAACAGGCTGCACCTGAATAAATACAATGCGGACGAGATATTCAGCAAAAAATGCAGGACCTGTCATGTTGAAAGGGGAAAAGGGAAGTCAGGCTTTGAATTATTCAGGGCCGACTGCGGCATGTGCCATAACGGGCGCGGAACGGCGCCGTCCATAATGGAAATGCGAAAAAAACCCGCAAAATTTATAACGAAAGCAATAAGAGAAGGGGTCGACAACACAGTCATGCCTGGATTTTCGGTCAAAAACAACGGTCCGCTGAACGATCCGCAGATTGAATCGCTGATCAGGTTGATCAAACCCCGGTAAAACTATAAGGGGTTGTCCGGTAATCAACCCGTTTTATTCAATATCTCCCTGATTTTCCTTAAAAGCTCATCAGGCGATACAGGCTTCGCGATGAAATTTATTCCTTCATCAAGGATACCCTTTTTATGTATGACTTCAGAAGTGTAGCCGCTCATAAAGAGCGCCTTCACATCAGGTTTTATCTTCCTTATCTCGTCATAGGCCTCTTTGCCGTTTTTCTTCGGCATTATAACATCGAGAACAAGAAAGTTGACTTTATCCTTATTTTCGATGAATTTCTTAACCGCTTCCTCACCGTCCCTGGCTTCGATGACTTTGTATCCGGCCTGCTTAAGTATATGTGTCACAAGCCTTCTGACATGTTCATCATCTTCTGCTATCAGCAGTGTCTCCGAACCTTCCACTGCAAAAAACCCGGCATCCGGCAGGTCATCAAGCTTTCTGGTTTCCATCTCTGTTTCGACTGACCTTAAGTATATATTGAAAGCAGTGCCTTTCCCCGGTTCGGACTGAACATCAATAAAACCATTGTGCTGCTTGATTATCCCGTATACAATTGAAAGCCCGAGCCCGGTGCCCCGGCCCGGGTCCTTGGTCGTGAAGAACGGCTCGAATATCCTTTCTCTCGTCTTCTCATCCATACCTGCGCCGTTGTCTGAAACTGAAATGAGCGCATACTTGCCGGTATCGTCATCCGCGAATGACCTTGAATAATCATCGTCTAATTCGACCAATTCAGTCTTTATGATTAACTGCCCGCCATCGGGCATTGCATCCCTTGCGTTTGTCGCGAGGTTCATCAGCACCTGCTCTATCTGCCCTGAATCCGCTACCACGGTAATATCCTTTTCCGAATAGACAGTTTTCATTTCGATATCTTCACCAATAAGCCTCGAAAGAAGCTTTTCCACCCTTTTTACTATCTCGTTCAGCTTGACCGGTTGTGGATTAATCACCTGTTTGCGGCTGAACGCGAGCAGGCTCTGTGTAAGCACGGCGGCCCTGCCCGCTGAAGACAGTAACTGCTCCAGATACTGCTGTTTCGCCCTGTCTTCCTTGCTCACCTTCTTCTGCAGAAGGTGTCCGTAGCCTATGATCCCTGTAAGAATATTATTAAAGTCGTGCGCTATGCCTCCGGCGAGCGTGCCGATCGCCTCCATCTTCTGGGCCTGCCTCAGCTGTTCTTCAAGCTGCTGCTTTTCTTCCTCTCTTTTTTTCAGTGATTGGGCCATATTATTGAAGGCGGCTGCAAGCTTGCCTATCTCATCCTTTGTCTCTATGGATATGGGTTCGACGGCATCTCCCGTGCCAATCGCCTTGACGCCTTCAGTAAGACTGCTTAGCGGTTTTGTTATTCCCTTGACTATAAGTAACGCGATAAGCCAGCCTGGAATTATAAAAATAACCGGTATCAGGATACTTTTCAACAGGAGGTCCCTGAGCTTTTTGTGGAGCAGTTCAGTGGAGAGCACCAGCCTGACAAACCCTATTGTAGGGTCCTTCCTCGGAGACAGATCTTCACCGAAAAACCAGGCTTCTTCCACCTGGTAAGCCGCTCTGGAAATAACCGGGGCCCAGAATTCGATCTTATCATAGCTTTCATAGTAAAGGTCTGATCTGGTTTCCCTGAGCTTTTTAAATGTCGTTTCCGGGTTCTCCATCTCCTTTTCCATAACCTTGCCGCGAGAGTCTTGCACGTATTTTTCCGGGTTATCAGTTCTTTTCCGTCCGATGTGAATACTTGCACCATCATGACGTTTTCGTTCTGCATAATACCATCTATATGATCTTTGAGGAGTGTCTCATTTTCCGCGAACACGCCAAGCCTGGCGTTATACGCGAGAAGTTTCGAGAGTTGCTCGCCATCGCTTATAAGATTTTCCTTGAGCGTATTGCTTTGATAATAGATGAAGAACGCTGTAAAGGCGACACACACGGCCAGGATAAACAGCGTAAACAAATAGAAAATTTTAGCGCCGAAGTTCTCCCGGCTATATCTCATCAGACTACTTGTGAATTTCATGTTTTTATTTGCAGTTAATTACATTCGCCTTTTCGAGAATTTCTTCATTAATAGTTATTCCCAGCTTATCGGCTATAGTCTGGTTGACGGTTATAACGGCATTTCTCGCGTACATACTCGAAAACTCTTCTATTGATATCCCGGACAGAATCTTCCTCGTTATTTCCCCAGCCTGCCTGCCTACGTCAAAAGTATCTATATTAAGTGACATTAATGCTCCCATTTCCAGGTACTTATCCGAAAATGTGATTACAGGCACTCTGTTTTCGTGGAAAAACAGGAACAAGAATTCGATCGTCTCGGTTGTAACTACCGTAAGATCAGGCAGCATCCAGAAGGCGTCTACCTTCCCCCGCATGGTTTTCAATAAATCAGGAAGATCTTTTGATTTGTGAATCTCCTTTGCGAATAATTTGATTCCTAAAGCATCGGCGGCGGTCCGGGCCTTTTTTACAAAATAACCGGTGCTGTCAGGATTATATATGAGCCCCACGGTCTTCAGCCCGGGCATGGCTTTCCGCAGAATACGCAGCTGTTTCAGGGGCGCCACATTCAAACTCACCCCCCTGATATTCGTTCTGCCGGAAACCATTGGTTGAGGATTCAGGATCATCAGGTAGACAATCGGTATCGTTTTAATGACCCTGACTTTTTTCAGTGCGTCAGCTCCTATTGCAACAACGATATCAGGTTCGGACTTGCGAATTGACCTCAAAATGTCCGTTTCCGTAATTTCAGAGACGATAAACCGGTCGACATCACAATTGCAGTTCTCTTTAAACCCTTTCAGCGCGTCATTATAGGGTTTGACATTGTAGCTCTGTATGACGGTCACCTCATTAGCAGACGCTACAGAATGCTGAAACAGTATGAAAATTGACAGAATAGCCCATATGCAGACAGGAAGATATGATCCCGATGCTTTCGCTATGTGCATTTTAGCTTCATCACTGTCATTACGGGGTACCGCGAGCACGAAAAATCCCCTTCTTCTCCAGTATACTTTAATTATAAACTTTTTCACTATTGTTAATTTATTGTAATTAATAATAGACAAAAAAAATATTTTATATATAATAAACAGAAGGTGCTATGTATGTATAGGTATTCTTCAAAAATAATTTCCTTCAAGTTCAAATTAATATTACTACTGTCCGTGGTAATGCAGGTGATCCTGCTTTCCCCTTTTTCCTCCGCGGCCCTACCGGCTGATGAAGAGATAAAGATCCTGCGTATGTTTTATACTGATGAGGACCTCGTGGTCACACCGACAAGACATCCGACGCCCTTATCCCAGATCGCCGAGAATGTCACAGTCATCACAGCCGAAGAGATAGAGCAGATGAACGCTCATACATTGACGGACATCCTTAACACTGTCCCGGGCCTGCAGATGGATATACGAGGCGGTCCGTGGGCTGCCTCTTCAGGCCATATCCAGGGTTCTGATTTCGAACATATACTGGTAGTGATCGATGGCGTATCACTGAATAATCTCTCAAGCAATTATGCCGATGTCGGCTCAATACCGGTACAGCATATAGAGAGCATAGAGATAATAAAAGGGCCTGCCTCGTCCTCTTGGGGCTCTTCACTCGGAGGCATAATAAACATCATCACAAAATCCGCAAAGGAATACAGGAACGTCGGCGGGATGATCTCCGCAATGTATGGGGAGAGGAATACAGGGGATTACAGGTTTGAAACATCAGGCAAAACAGATGATATCGGATATTACTTATACGCCGGCAATCTGGTTTCAGACGGCTTGAGGCCGAACTGCTTTTTCCATGAAAACAATCTCTACACAAAGTTCAAATGGGACCTGGATGAAAAGTCGGGCATTACATTCACCTTTGGATATAATAAGGGATCAAGGGGTGACGGTGAGTTTAAAATTTCAGATTTCGGGATGGAGATCGGGTTCTCGTCAAGCGATCGCTTTGAGTATCTCTTTTCCACTCTCTCGCTTGACTATAAAATAACGGAAATGGCGGATCTGGGCATCTCACTGAGAACATTGAGGCGGAATGCGGAATTATTAAGCACCGTCAGCATATTTGATACAAAGATGTCCGACGTAAGGACCTTTGATGACAGGGGGATCGGGGCAAGCGTCAAGGCGACATGGAAGACCGATCGCCAGCACATGGTATTCGGCGCGGACTTTGACCATGGAAATCTGAAGTCGGTCAGCATCGAAGGTGGAAGACAGAGCCTCGAAAAATGGGCTTTTTTCGCAAACAACACGATAGTGATCAATAAATTCACCTTTACTCCAGGCGTCAGGTATGACTATACAAACACAAACGGTGACTTCTGGAGCCCCAGCCTCGGCATAACGTATAAGCTTGCGGAAAAGACCGTTTTAAGAGGGTACATCGCAAAGGGATTCAACATCCCTGGACTCTCTGAAACTTTCGGTTCAGGTCCATCTTATGTCCCTAACCCGGACCTCGAGATGGAAAAGGTACTCTCATATCAGGTTGGGATGGAATCCACGGCATTTAAATATGTATGGCTGAAAACAACATTGTACAGGCACGACATATCAGACGCCATAGTCACCGACCTGTTAGATGATGGAGATTAAGATTCTCCATGGACTGTTGTAAACAGGGAAAAACTCAGGAGACAGGGAATAGAGGTGGAGTTAAAGACCGTCCCTGTATATAACACCTCGCTTTTTGTCGGCGGCGCTTACAATGACGCGAAAGACCGGGAAACCGGCAAGGCACTGACCGAGGCGAAAGTTTATACTTATGATACAGGCATTCAATACAATGACAAAAAATCCTTCAGCGCCCTACTCAAGGGCCACTACATCTGGTGGAACGCAGAAGAAGAGAATAATGCCAGCTATTCCGACTTTATCTGGGACCTTAATCTGAAGAAAAAGGTCTTCAGTGATGACAGGCGGACCGCAGAGGTCTTTTTAGCCGCGCATAATATATTTAACGGTTCGCAGTATTTATATGATACATATAAGAATCCCAGGAGATGGATAGAAGGCGGTCTCAGGATTAAGTTTTGAGAGAGTCTCAACTTCGAGTATTTTTTTTTGAGTAATTTTTAATTGACATTTGCAATATATGGATATATACTTTTTTTATAAACCTTCCTGGAGAAGCAAAGCTATGAATTTTCATAAGTTGACGAAAAAAAAGGGAATAATCGTACTGGACAGGGGAATCAAAGATATGGAAAGTATATGGGGCGCCTGTTGCGCGGGCGCTTTTCCGGCTTTCTGACGAATATACATTTTTTCGTGGTCCTCCCTTGGAGAGGAAAATCCATTTTCAGGAGGTAATAATGCAAAAAAAGGGAATAATCGTACTGGACAGAGGAATCAAAGACATGGAAAGCAAATGGGGTCGTTGCTGCGCGGGCGCTTTTCCATGGTTTGGAGGATAGAATAAAAAAGTAACAGTCTTCAGTCAATATGATCATTAAAAAGGGGAGTTAAACTCCCCTTTTTAATATTATCACCATGCAACTGTCAAACTACATAAAGATATATCCAAGCGATGAAGATCCTGATTACAGGCTACTGTTTTCTACAAGAAGGATGTCATCCATACTGATACCCGTTGCTGTATTGAAATCCATTGAGGACGGAAGTCTCGACCCCTCTGATTCAGAGACACTTCATGGCCTTGGGTTCCTGGTGCCTGGTCCGGAAGAGGAAAAGAAAGAGATACTCGGACTTTTCAGCAAGGACCACGGAAGCAGGGAATTTCATGCCATAGTTGTTTTAAACCTGGACTGTAACCTCGCGTGCAGATACTGCTATGAAGGCACTATGAAAGGCAAGCGGTACATGTCCCGGGAAACAGCGGATGACCTGATAAATTTTATCGAAAAATACCTCGCCGAAGGCAAAAACATCAGCATAGATTTTTACGGGGGCGAACCACTGCTGAGTAGTCATACGATCAAATATATCTCCGCGAAGCTGAAGGCGTCGGCAGGCGAAAAAGGCCTACAATTCAGCTTCGGACTTATAACAAACGGCACGCTGCTCACAAAAGAGCGGATAAATGACCTGCTGCCTTATGGACTGAAGAGAGCAAAAATAACGATAGACGGGAAAAAAGAAAATCACGATATATCCAGGCCTTTCACCTCGGGTTCCGGTTCGTTCGATATCATCATCCGTAATTTAAAGGATGCCGGCGGAAAGGTAACTATCCAGCTGGGGGGCAATTACCTGCGGGATAACTACCGGGACTTTCCGCCTCTTCTCGATCATCTGATCGAAAACAATCTCGCAAATGATAAGCTCTCTATTGTCAAATTTGACGCGGTAACAAAGGCGACCAGCCGGTATGCGC
Organism: Nitrospirota bacterium; assembly: GCA_024275975.1. Classification (GTDB taxonomy): domain Bacteria; phylum Nitrospirota; class Thermodesulfovibrionia; order Thermodesulfovibrionales; family UBA6898; genus JAJRYC01. The sequence goes on from JAJRYC010000096.1 coordinate 28,313, forward strand.
TTCCTGACTTCAGGGACGGCTCGGACTCGGTCAACGAACCCTGGATAATAGAATCAAGTCTCTATTTGAGAGAAGAAATTTTAAAGAGGGGGTATGCTACTTCAAGAATGATTCCGTCACCATGCTCCATAGAGGCAAAAGATGATTTTGTTGTATACTTTGATGGGACGCTCTATAAATGCCCCGCATTTATAGGCTTGAAAGAACTTGAAGTGGGTGATTTAAAAACAGGCGTTAAAGAATACAGGGGATTGTATAAGCTTGATGACTGGAGAAAAGAGGGATGTCTTGAATGTGAATATCTCCCGCTCTGTTATGGCGGCTGCAAGTTTATGAAATTTTTGAGGGACGGCAGCCTGGACGGAGTTGACTGCAAAAAACCTTATTTAGATGCCACGCTGGAAACACATGTCAAACAGGACCTGAAATACAGGCTGAATCATGGCGACAATTGAGCTCTTCCAGCAGTAAGAATCTCCTGATATTCACCACCGTCAGCTCTATATTGGCTACAACTATGGGATTTATCGGTCCTTTTTACGTGGTATACGTTGCGGAACTGAGCAAAGGAATGGAGAAACTGGGTCTGGCGTTCAGCATAATGATACTGGTCCAATCCGCAACCACATACTTTGCCGGTCATTACTCCGACAAGTTAGGCAGGAAAATCTTCCTTTTTATTACAGCTTATACGGACGCGGCCATACTTTTTTTTTACACCTTAATAAGCGATACCTACGAGCTATACATTCTTCAGGCGCTGCTCGGCGTAACGAACGGCATAGTAGGCACTGTAGGCACGAGCCTGCTGGGGGATTTGACGGTCAGGGCAAAGAGGGGAAGGATGGTGGGGAAATATAACGCCATCGTGAGCCTGTCATCAGCGATCGGTCTTTTTTTTAGCGGATACCTGGTTAAGTCCTATGGCATCAAACCCTTATTTTATCTGGCCTCAATTGTTGTGGCGCTGTCGACTGTATTCTTATTTTTTATGGAAGAAGAAGAAAAGCAGGCCGAATCGTAAAGATTTATCCATAGTCCACATTTTCAGTATCAAAGCTGACGGAATCACCCCCGGGAAGAGAGAAGTCAATGATCTTAAAGCCTGGTTTGATGTTATAATAACACCTGAAACCAAACAAAACTATACTTTGAAAAGGTGATATTAATTGAAAAAAAACAAGACCGATGACAGCTTCGGGATCAGCCCCGTGGGTCCGTCAAGAAAGATCAGGGCATCAATACGGAAGGCAATCAAAAGCATCAATGAACCCCACACCGACGGATTGACAAGACTCCCCCGGCTCTTTTCATCAAAATTCGGGATCCAGGAAGAAGGCATCGTGTTTGCCGGATCCATGGAAGAGCTTATTTATTTAATACCCGCTGTCTTCAGACCGGAAAGAGTGCTTATACTGGGTCCTGCCCCGGGTATCTATCAAGACGCGTCATCCGCCGCGGACGCGGAGGTATCATATTTCAATGCGGACGAAAAATCAGGATTTTCAGCAGATACGGGGGTAATAAAGGAGAAGCTGAAAGGAGTTGACCTCCTGTTTGTCGCCAATCCAAACAGGATTACAGGAAGGTTGACCGACAGGAAAAGCCTTTACTCGGCCTTATCTATCGCCATGGAGAAAAAAACGCGTATTGTTCTGGATGAATCCCTTGTCGAGTTTACCGGGGATAACGGCTATTACGGGAACTTATCAAGGACGAACAGACTCATTGTTATCAGGACGACAGCGAATTTCCACGGGCTCCCGGGCCTTGAACTCGCATGGGCCGTTACTTCACCTGAAACGGCTTCAGCTTTAAAAAAACATATCCACTGGCGGATTAACAATCTCGCCGTTGAGGCAGCAAGAACCGCGCTCAAAGATGACGCGTACAGGAGGTCGGCAATAAAGTACATAAACGACGAGAAGAAACTTCTCCTGAACGCATTAAAAAAACACGCATGCGTTAAAATCTATCCCTCGGACGCGAACATTCTACTGCTTAAGCTGGAAAACAACGGGGAGAAAATAGCGGGGTCCCTTTCAGAATCAGGCATTTCGATTAAAAACTGCGAGGATATCGTCGGGCTCGACGCCTCGTTTCTGAGACTTTCCGTGATGAAACATGAGTCTAATCTTAAATTCATCAGGATACTAACTCGTCTTGTCAAAAACCTGACACCTGAAGACGCATAAGCAGGCAGGGCAAGGAGTTACAGCCCGCTTCCCTTCCGGCAGAAAGGCTTTTCAGCGCTGCCGTTGATCAAGGGGATGAAAATTCCTGGATGAAATTCCATTGATAATCCCCCTGAATATCTTTTTTTATTGTAAAATTATGTATGGCGAAACCGGTAGTAGTAATTGTTGGAAGACCTAATGTAGGTAAATCCACTCTATTTAACAGGATAACAGACACACATGCCGCGATTGTCGAGGACATTCCCGCCGTCACAAGGGACAGGAATTATCTCGACGCCTAGTGGGAAGAGAAGCAGTTTATTGTGGTCGACACAGGAGGATTTTATCTCGACCCTCCGGAAGATATCTTTTTGCAGGCAAAGGAACAGGCTTTTTTCGCGATAGATGAAGGCGACATCATAATCCATCTGCTTGACGGCAAGGACGGCCTCACCCCGGCGGATATGGAACTTGCGCGTCAGTTGCGTGCATCCGGGAAAAAGGTGGTATGGGCGGTAAATAAGATTGATGCCTCCACAAGAGAAGACAGGCTATATGATTTTTATAAAATAGGGGACGACGATATCCGTCCTCTCTCAGCCGCCACCGCGTATGGATATGAGGAATTCATGGAGAAGGTCTGCTCCATGCTACCGGACTATTATGAGGAAAAGATAGATTATCCCCGGATAGCGGTGGTAGGAAGACCTAACGTAGGTAAATCCACACTTGTTAACGCCCTGGCCGGCAAGCAGCGGACGGTAGTCAGTCCCGTGCCGGGCACGACAAGAGACTCCATAGACAGCGTCTGCGCTTATCACAGCAGGAAATATCTGCTGATCGATACCGCCGGACTCAGAAAAAAAGGGAAGATAGGGTATTCGATAGAGAGGTTTTCGATGGTCAGGGCGGTCAGAAGCATCGAAAGGTGCGATGTAGCGCTGATAGTCCTTGATGCCCGCGAGGGTATCACGGACCAGGACCAGAAGATTGCTGGTATCGTAAAAGCTTACGGAAAAGGGGCGGTATTTCTGCTCAACAAATGGGATCTGATCTAAAATCCCGCCGAATATTACAAGGAAATTCTGGCGACTTTAAGACGCAAAATGTGGTTTTGTCAATACGCGCCCGTCATAACCATATCCGGACTCGTCAAGCGAAGAATTGCCAAGGCATACCCGGTTGTTGACAGGATCATAAGCGAACGGCGCAAGAGAGTGGGCACGGGAGAACTGAACAGATTTTTCGGAACCCTGATTGCAAAGATGGAATTGCCTCTTTATAAGGGCAAAAGAGCGAAGCTGTATTACATTACCCAGGTAAAAGAAGAACCACCAGCTTTCGTGATCTTCGCGAATTACAAAAAAGCGGTGAAGGATTATCATATAAGATTCATCGAAAGGGGCCTGAGAGAAGCTTTTGGCTTCGAAGGCACACCTCTGAAAATTTTCATCAGAGAGAGGAAAAAAGAAAAGGCCAATTGAAGTTTTTCAGGATCACGGGGAAAAGCTTTCTGGATTTTTTCAGGGACGACGGGTTAATGCTCGCCGGAGCAATGTCTTATTTCTCGATGATGGCCCTTCTGCCTTTCTGCCTTTTCCTGATTACACTGTTCGGTTACTTCCTGGGTCATTACCATGAATTTTACCGGTTCTTTCTGACAAAACTCGTGAACTTCTTCCCTTCCGTGACGCACGAAGTAACGGACGAATTATTAAAGCTTATCTCATACAAAGGCATCGGAAAATTCAGCCTGGTCCTTTACGGCCTGCTCTCCTATCAGGTCTTCGCGTCTCTGGAAAAAGCCCTGAACGTAATATTCAAGGTAAAAATACAGCGACACTTCTTCTCTTCCTTGCTTATTTCGCTGCTGGTGGTGACTTCAATAATCACCCTCCTGATAACATCGTTTGCAGCAGCGTCGTTTATACACCTGTTTAAGACTTTCCAGATCCTTGAACTGTCGGTCGAGATAAGCAGGATGAATGAAATTATCATCGGATTTGCTCTGCCTTTTATCCTGGTCCTGCTCACAGTAACAATGATTTACATGCTGATGCCAAAGACAAGGGTGAGATTCGCGGACGCGTTTAAAGGCGCTTTTTTTGCGACCGTTCTTTTGGAGGCGGCGAAGCATCTCTTTACATGGTATGTCGGTACTGTCGCGCAGTTCGGCAGGATATACGGCCCACTCAGTGCATTCGTTGTTTTTCTGCTCTGGGTATTCTATACTTCCAGTATTTTTTTAATCGGTGCGGAGGTTGTGCACAATCTTGGAAATTTCGAAAAAAAGAGGTGATTAATGTTAGACCTGATCGGGAAAATAGTCGAAGTCAACACAGTTGATACTGTTTATACAGGCAAACTTATTGAAATCAATGAGAGCGAGGCATACCTGGAATCCGCATCGGGATGGATTGTCGTGCCGGTGGACAGGATTGCGGTCATAAGAGAGCTACAGGAGGAATAAGGTCAAATATCTCCCAATACATACTGTATGATAGAGACCGCCGTTATGGCCGCTGTTTCCGCCCTCAGAATCCTTCTGCCGAGCGATGCGGCTATAAATCCATGATTCGATGCGGTAATTATCTCTTTTTCGGAAAAACCGCCTTCCGGTCCAGTAAACAGCATTATCCGTGCAAGGCCATCAAGGCCGACCGTTACGTCCGAAAGTAGCTGTCCGCCTTTTTCCCAGAATACAACTCCGCTGCCCGACACCAGCCCCGGGGTGGTGAAAAGCCCTTCGAAATCCAGAATCTCATGTATCACCGGAATCCTGTCTCTTCCTGATTGCCTTGAGGCCTCTTCCGCGATCTTTCTCCAGCGCTGCAGCTTTCTTGTCTCTCTGACCTGACTCCTTTCGGTGACAACAGGGATGAACTCTTTTATTCCGAGCTCCGTCGCCTTCTGGACGACCAGGTCCATCTTCCCGCCTTTCAGAAGACCCTGAATGAGGGTTATATGAAGTGAGGATTCCGTATTGAAGTTCTCTCTTGCAATAATTTCGGCGGTCAGTCCTTTTTTGGTTTTGCCGATTATTTTTGCTGAATAGGAGTTGCCTTCAGCATCGGTTATAATAAAAATATCGCCCCTATCACATCGCAATACACCTGAAAGATACCCGGCCTTTTCATCCCTGATGGTAACAATACCGCCACTTAAGTCAGTGTCCAACAGAAAGATTCTATGCATCCAGCCAGGGGCGAAGGCGCGATGACCAGGACAGGTCAGTTTTCAACGCCGGTAAACAGGTGTTTCAGTTTTTCCTTGAAGCTCTTCGACCCCTCATCGCTATTTATGGACGCGAATTCTTCAAGAAGTTCCTTCTGCCTCGGGGTAAGTTTCTTCGGGACTTCAACATAAATCACTACGACCTGATTACCCCTATAATGGCTGTCGAGGCGCGGCGCGCCTTTGCCTTTGAGATGAAACATCCGGCCGGACTGTGTCCCCGGGGGTATCTTCAGCTTCGCCGAACCGTCCAGAGTAGGGATCTCTATCTCCGCTCCGAGTGCGGCCTGTGAAAATGATATGGGCACTTCGCAGATAATTTCCGTATCCTCCCTGCGGAAAAACGAATGTTTTTTTATGGTCAGCACAACGTACAGATCGCCGGCCGGCCCACCGAAAGATCCCGACTCTCCTTCGCCCCTTACTTTCAGCGTAGAGCCCTGGTCAACTCCAGGCGGAAGTTTTATATTAATAGATTGATGTTTCTGTTCCCTGCCCTGGCCTCCACATGTTCTGCATCGATGTGTGATTATCCTTCCCGTGCCGCGACACCTTCCGCAGGACTTCGAGACACTAAAGAAACCCTGCTGGAACCTTACCTGTCCGGACCCTTTACAGGAAGAACAGGTCTCTGGGTCCTTGCCGGGCTCGGAACCGGATCCACCGCAGTCACCGCACATTTCCCACCGCGGGAATTCTATGGTCTTTTCGGTCCCAAAAACCGCTTCTTCGAGAGTGATATCCAGGTTATACCGGAGATCGTTGCCTTTAGCGGGTCTCCGCCCTGTCCGCCCGCCGGAGGAACCAAACAGGTCCCCAAAGAGGTCTTCAAAGATATCTCCGAATCCACCCGCCGCAGAAAACGGGCTGAAGCCTCCGCCCCCGTCAGTACCGAACCTGTCATAATGCTCCCTTTTTTCCGGATCGCTGATACAGGAATACGCCTCGTTTATCTCCTTGAACTTTTCTTCGGCAGCCTTGTCCCCGGAGTTCCTGTCGGGGTGATGCTTGAATGCAAGCTTTCTGAATGCCTTCTTTATTTCCATTTCAGTCGCATCCACTGAAATTCCAAGCACTTTATAATAATCTTTCATTTAACACAAGCCCTTATATATTTTACAGTATGCCCCCAAATGCACGCATTAGGGGAGCTTCCGGTTATTCAGAGTCTGTCCATCAATTCAGTCTCTTGTCACAGTATCATCGCACTCGACATTCCTGCCTGTCATTTCGAAGGAGTTCGAAATCTGGAAACCCGGATTCCTCCCTTCGGTCGAAATGACAATTCAGAATCGACACAACACCAGGACTACTTATTGTCCTTGTCAACATCTTCAAATTCCGCTTCCACAACTTCTTCCTCTTCAGCTTCCTCGCCCCCGGATGTATCCGCTGATGCTGACCCGCCGGATTGCGTCTCCGTCCCTTGCGTCTTGTAAATATGCTCCGCGAACTTGTGAGACAGTGTTGTGAGATTCTCGGTTGCTGCCTTTATCTCACCTGGATCATCACTTGAGTCTTTCATTTTTTTGCATTTTTCGAGTGCCTCTTCTATATCTCTCTTTTCGTCGTCAGAGATCTTATCCGAATAATCTTTCAGTGACTGTTCAACTGAGTATACGATGGCGTCGGCAGCGTTCTTTGCCTCGACAAGCTCTTTCTTCTTTCTGTCCTCATCCGCGTGGGCGTCGGCATCACGCACCATCTTCTGTATATCTTCCTCACTCAGACCACTCGAAGCGGTTATTCTGATCGACTGTTCCTTGTTGGTACCAAGGTCTTTCGCTGATACATGAAGAATACCGTTTGCGTCAATGTCAAAGGACACCTCGATCTGGGGGACGCCCCTCGGCGCCGGGGGAAGACCGATGAGTTCGAAATTGCCGAGCAATTTGTTGTCGGAGGCCATCTCCCTTTCGCCCTGATATATTTTTATCGTCACGGCAGGCTGGTTTTCCGTGGCCGTCGAGAAAATCTGACTTTTCTTTGTCGGTATCGTCGTGTTTCTTTCTATTATTTTTGTGAATACGCCACCAAGGGTCTCTATCCCCAATGACAAAGGGGTGACGTCAAGAAGCAGGACTTCGTGAACATCGCCTTTAAGCACCGCCGCCTGGATCGCCGCGCCCAGGGCGACGACATCATCAGGATTAACCGTACGGTTGGGTTCCTTACCGAAAAAGGCGGTAACTTCCTGCTGCACCTTCGGCGTTCTTGTCTGTCCGCCGACAAGCAGTATCTCATCAATATTCGACGTTGACAGACCTGAGTCCGACAGGGCGTTTTTACACGGGCCAATGGTTCTTGAGATAAGATCTCCAGTCAGTTGTTCAAACTTGGACCTCGCGATCTTCAACAAAAGGTGTTTCGGTCCTGTTGCATCGGCCGTGATAAATGGAAGATTGATCTCTGTTTCCATTGCCGTGGAAAGCTCTATCTTCGCCCTTTCAGCCGATTCCTTCAGTCTCTGGAGCGCCATCTTGTCTTTTTTGAGATCTATCCCCTGGTCTTTTTTGAATTCCTCGATCATCCAGTCTATTACCTTCAGGTCAAAATCATCTCCGCCGAGGAATGTGTCTCCGTTTGTTGATTTCACCTCGATAACTCCCTCGCCAATCTCCAGGATCGAGATATCGAACGTCCCACCGCCCAGGTCATATACGGCGATCTTCTCCTCCTTCTTTTTATCCATGCCATAAGCAAGAGCCGCCGCGGTCGGTTCGTTTATTATTCTCAGAACATTCAAACCAGCGATTCTTCCGGCATCTTTTGTCGCCTGCCTCTGGCTGTCATCAAAATAGGCTGGGACTGTTATTACCGCCTCTGTAACTTTTTCACCGAGATAATCCTCCGCGGACTGTTTTAATTTCTGGAGAATCATGCCCGAAATTTCAGGCGGAGAATATTTTTTCCCAAATATTTCAACATGCGCGTCCCCGTTCGCCGCTTCAATAATTCTATAAGGAAGTCTCTCCTTGGCGTGTTCCACCTCCGCGCTCTTATATTTTCTTCCCATCAGCCTTTTTATCGAAAAAATTGTATTTTCCGGATTTGTAATCGACTGTCTCTTTGCTATCTGACCGACCAGTTTCTCCCCTTTGTCTGTAATAGCAATGACGGACGGCGTGGTTCTGTTGCCTTCCTGGTTCGGTATAACTATAGTTTCATCCCCCTGCACAACAGCCACAACCGAGTTTGTGGTCCCAAGGTCTATTCCAATTGCTTTTCCCATATTAAGATTCCTCCTCCGTATCCTTGTTTATCCTGATTTCTATATCTTCCGCCCCGGTTTCTCCCGGTTCTTTTCCTTTTTTGACTTCTTTTTTAGGTCTGATGGTTACCGCAACAAGAGCAGGCCGCAGCACCTTGTCACCGTACATATATCCGGTCCTCAATTCCTCAGCCACCATTTTTTCATCCATGTCCTCTCTCTCGACCTGCATCATTGCATGGTGAATCGCCGGATCAAACGGCTTGCCTTCCGCCTCTATTGGCGTGAGATTGAATTTTTCAAGTGTACGGTGAAGTTCCTTGAGTGTCATCTTAACCCCCTGAACGAGGCTGTCATCTGAATCACCCGACGCATGTTTAAGCGCCAGCTCAAGGTTATCTATCGCCGGCAACAGTTCGTACAGAAGAGATTCGTTGCCGTATTTTATCAGCTCTTCCTTTTCTGAATTTACCCTTTTCCTGTAATTCTCGAAATTAGCATACAACCTGAGATACTTGTCATTCAACTGCTGTATATCCAGAGGAGCTGATTCATCCTCTGTTTTAGCCTGCCCGGAAGTCTCCTGCTCTTCCTTTGAAAGCTCTTTGGCCTTTTCATGTTCAAAAGACTTATCATGTTCTTCCACTATGAACCTCCTATCTATCTAACAGTATATTCGAAATATAATTAGCTGTCATGTCCACTATCGAAATCGCCTTCAAATAATTCATCCTTCTGGGACCTATCAAACCTATAGCACCCACCGGTTTGCTGCCTTCATTATAAGTTGAAATAACCATACTGAAATTTTTCATCTCATCAATAGGGTTTTCAGAACCTATAAATACCTGCGTGCCGTCGGAAGCGGAAATTTTATCAAGCAGTTCGACTATCAGATGTTTGTCTTCGATCGTTTTCAGCAGCAACCTTATCCTGTCGATATCACAGAAATCCGGAAGATCGAGCATCTCCGACAAGCCGGAGACATAAATATCGCCCTCGGCGGACGAGAAAACATTTCTGCATATTTTAAGCGCCTCTGAAATGAGACTGTCACAGATGTTCCTCTCTTCCGACATCTCGTTTAAGACTATTCTTCTTATTTCTTCAACTGTAAAACCGGCAAACTCCGAATTAATGTATCCCGAAATTCTGTTCAGGTCTTTCTGTGATATTTCTGGATCGATCGACACAACTTTATTCCTGATCATCGCTTCGTCCGTAAACAATATCACCGCCACCTGATTTTTTCTGTATTTTAATAACTCGATCTTATTAAGTGTGGTCATGCCTGTTTTCGGAGACATTATTATGCCGATGTAATTAGACAGTGAAGACAATACCTTTGAAGCCCTGTCATGGAAGTAGTTGATATCTTTATTCAGAGTTTCCAGCCGCTTATATAACTCCAGAAGCAGTTCATCGTTCACATAATCCTTTCCAGTTATCAATGTATCGACATATAACCTGTATCCGCTGTCAGTAGGTATCCGCCCGGCGGATGTATGGGGCTGACGCAGGTAACCCATCTCCTCCAGGTCGGACATTATGTTGCGTATTGTCGCAGGAGAAAGTCCGAAAGAGAATTTTTTTGTTACAACCCTTGATCCGACCGGACCGGGCGCATTCATGTAACACTGTATAACCGCAAATAAAACCTTCCTGTTCCTTTCACCCAGCATTGTTTAGCACTCTCCATGTTTGAGTGCTAATAATTTAACAGGTATTTGCCGCGGGTGTCAAGTAGCAGGGACTTATTAAGTCTTAACAATTCATTACTTATAGACAAATACCTGGCCAGGTTAACAGGGTTAAGCAGAGTTAACCACAGCGCCGCGTGAAATCAATAAAGGCCGGCAGCCCTCTCTACCACTTCAATTTCCCGGACATAAGCTTTTTGTACAGGCCTTCAGGGACGAAAACGTGAGAATGTATCTCATCGTCATAGTATCTTGTCTCGATTTCACACTTTCTCTTCATCTCTCTTGGATTAAGACTTTTTGATCCTACCGCGAATGTCCACCAGTTACCGGGATAAGTGGCGATCGGCGTCGCATAGCAATCCACCACGGGGAAGACCTGCCCTAATACTTCCTGTGTTTCCCTGACGATCTCTTTATGCAGCAGTAATGATTCGCTGTGCGTGACAAAGAATCCGTCGTCCTTAAGGCAGTTGCTGATTGACCTGAAAAACTCCTCGGTAAAAAGACTTTTCGCAAAACCGATGGGGTCGGTCGAGTCGACAATTACCGCATCGATATCATGACCACACTCTTTTATGAACTCCGCTCCGTCCATGCACTTTATTTCAACACGGCGGTCATCAATGCTGCACGCCACCTGGGGGAAAAACTGCCTGGATGTCTTTATGACTTCCTCGTCTATTTCAACAAAATAGACCTTCTCTATAGTGTCATGCTTGAGAACTTCCCTGACCGTCCCCCCATCGCCTCCGCCGATCACCACAACCTTTTTGGGGTTGGGATGGGCGTAAAGGACCACATGGGCAAGCATCTCATGATAAAAGAATTCGTCTCTTTCCGTAAGTTGCACAATTCCGTCAAGAACCAGTATTTTTCCGAAATACGGGTTTTCGAAGACCAGAATATCCTGGAACTCACTTCTGGATTTATAGAGTATTTTTTCTATGTCATAAGCATATTGAATATGCACAAAAGGCGCGATTTCGAAAAATTTCATCATTGGTGTAACCCCCCTGGTTAAATTAGAATAGTTTCCGGTATCGAGAATCCGTTAAACTCCGAGGCATATGATACTGTATACGCCCCGCTTGAGAGAATCAGAATCAGATTGCCGACATCAGGTTCGGGGAGCAATATGTCCTTATCTATGACATCGAAGCTGTCGCAGCTCGGACCGGCCAGCGTCCATTTCTTCTCCTGCCGTGAACTCTCCACAATATAACTGTATTTTATGCCGCCGATACTTTCCATAAGTCCGTTAAATATGCCTACATCGATATACAGCCAGTCCTCATCAGCCCTCTTCGCCTTTCCAATAACTCTTGATACGAAGACACCCGCGTCGCCCACGACCGCCCGGCCCGGCTCGATAAAAACCTGTGTATTCCCTGGAAATTTTTCGTATATCAGCCTGTTAACATTCCTGTCTATGGTTTCAATGTCTACAACGTCCTGCGTATAAGGAATGGGATATCCACCTCCTATATTGAGAACCGAGAGATTGACGCCCCGCTTTTCCGCCCTGTCCCAGAGGGTCTTCGCCTTATCCAGCGCCGTATTCCAGTTGTATATATTCCTGCACTGGGACCCAACATGAAACGTAATGCCCACGGGGTTCAAGCCCTTCTTCTTCGCCATGACCAGCAGGTCCTCGGCCACGTCGACCTCAACCGCGAATTTCTTGCTGAGCGGCCAGTCGCTCCCTTCATTCGGAACCAGCAGCCTTACATAGACATTGCTCCCGGGGGAACAGTCACGCAGTTTTTCGATTTCCTCTATTGAATCAAAAGAGAAGTTAGAGATGCCATAGCTGCTTGCCATCTCTAAAAACCTGAATGATTTTACGGGGTTGCTCGATATAATCCGCTCCTTTCCAACCCCGATGGCGGACAGGATATTAAGCTCACCTTCCGATGCTATCTCAAAACCTATGCCAAGGCTGTCGATCAGCCTCAGTACTTCTATATCCGGATTCGCCTTAACGGCGTAAAAAACCCTTGAGTTCTTTATCCTTTTGCCGACCAAGCCAACCTTCTCGATGATCTTTGCCCTGTCCATCAAAAGATACGGCGGCTCGGTCTCCGAATCCTCCAGATACCTCAAAACCTTCCGGATGGTCGATTCTGAAGCGATCTCTGAATGTAATTTGTTTATCCTGAATCTATGTCCCATCTTCCGCCTTCCGCTTCCTATCTCTGTCTCCTTGCAAGCATAAGCCTTTTCGCAGTGCTTCTGACCGCATCGGAAACATTCTTGTTTTTTTCCAGTATCTAAATATCCTTACGCTTCAGGTGGCTTACCAGTGAGACGGAAATCCCTGGCGGGGTCTTGGGGTTTGTCACAAGGGCCTGAGTAATCGCGTAGTTTTTGACCCATTCCCTGTTCTTTGATATCCTCCTAAGCATCTCCTCCGGCACCTGCCTGGATCGGGCTATCATCTCGATCTCGCTATCCGTTATTTTCTGGTTGCCAAGGACACTCTGCATCACCTCTTTATTGGGGTCCTTGATAAGGATGCCCCTGATCTCCCTTCCCCCTTTGAGCGCAAGCTGTATCTTTCCAGACACATTCAGCTTCTGAATTTTCTGGAATATTTTCGGGGCCCGTTTTGCGCGGTCTCTTTCCGCTTCGGGTATATCTCTCCCGGCCTTGACCGGGAGATGAAGAACTCCCGAGGCATACGCTGACACATCCGACGGCGTATCCGGATGTTCAATAAGAAGCTTCAGTATTTCAGGGCGGCCTGTATTCGCCTTTGCGATCTCATCGAAAACACCCGGGCCGGAAGTGTCTTCAAGCAATATCCCGATTACCTCCTGTGATGCGAGAGAGAAATCAAGCCCTATCTGAATTACCGGTTCTTCCATCTAAACTCTCCTTGCATAAAGAAACGCCCCTTCTCAGGATTTCAACCTGGTTCCGTCAACCACGGCTATTTCCTGGAAGTTCCAGCTTGGCCGTATTTTGCGTAACAGGCGTTTTTTAACAGAATTATTATCAGCTTCAGCGGGGCTATTGTCAAATTCAGGCCTTGGCTGACGTTTGGGAAATGTAAGCTAATTTCTGGTAATCTGGGGGTAGTCCCGCAAAAAAGCATAGAAAAAATGAGCAGTTACAAAAGCGACAAGATAAGCGGAGGCCAAAAGTTGTAGGCACACGATATATAGTTTTA